>JBOHYC010000311.1:0-13194 GCA_050737755.1 Lysobacter sp. | reverse complement strand
ACGCGAGCGCGGAACGGGTGTTCGTCGGCAACGGCGTCAGCGAGCTGATCGACCTGTCACTGCGCGCGCTGCTCAACCCGGGCGACGAGGTGCTGCTGCCCTCGCCCGACTATCCGCTGTGGTCGGCGTCGACCATCCTCAACGACGGCCGGCCGGTGTACTACCGCTGCGCCCCGGAGAACGGCTTCCTGCCCGATCCCGAAGAGATCGAGGCGCTGGTCAGCCCGCGCACGCGCGCGATCGTGCTGATCAATCCGAACAACCCGACCGGCGCGACCTACCCGCGCGAGTTGCTCGAACGCATCGTCGCGATCGCCGCGCGCCATGGCCTGCTGCTGATGGCCGACGAGATCTACGACTCGATCCTGTACGACGGCGCGACTTTCCAGCCGCTCGCGCCACTCGCCGGCGACGTGCCGTGCCTGTCGTTCGGCGGGCTGTCGAAGGTGCACCGCGCCTGCGGCTGGCGCGTGGGCTGGGCGGTGCTGTCCGGCGACCCGCTGGCCAGCGGCGAGTTCCACCACGCGATGGACCTGCTCGGCGCGCTGCGGTTGTGCGCCAACGTGCCGGGGCAGTTCGCGATCGAGGCGGCGCTGCACGGCGAGGACACCATCGCGCCGCTGTGCGCGCCCGGTGGCCGGCTGTACGAGGCGCGTCGCGCGGTGATCGAGAGCGTCGCCGCCAGCGAGCACCTGCAACTGATCGAACCGGCCGGCGCGCTGTACGCATTCCCGGCAGTCACCGGCGCCGCCGCGCAGGGTTTCGACGACCACGCGTTCGCGCTGGAATTGCTGGAGTCGGAAGACGTGCTGGTGGTGCCGGGGTCAAGCTTCAACGTCCCCTATCGCAATCATTTCCGGGTCACCCTGCTGCCGCAGCCGGACGACCTGCGCGAGGTGTTCGCGCGGATCGAACGCGTGCTCGCGCGCCGCGCCGATGCCGCCACCCGTGACCGCACCGCCGCAGCCTGACCGCAGTCCCACGGAGCATCCATGGCCACCGATCCCACCGCCCTGACCTACCTCGCGCTCGGCGACAGCTACACCATCGGCGAAGGCGTCGCGTCCGGCGAACGCTGGCCGGTGCGCCTGACCCTCGCCCTGCGCGATGAGGGCGTGCCGCTGGAGTTCCCGCGCACGCTGGCGACGACCGGCTGGACCACCGACGAGTTGTCGACCGCGATGGACGCCGCGCAGCCACCGCTGGGCCGTTACGACTTCGTATCGCTGCTGATCGGGGTCAACAACCAGTACCGCGGGCGCGGTGTAGGCGACTATCGCGGCGAGTTCCACGAATTGCTGAGACGCGCGATCCGGCTGGCCAGCGACCGCAGCGACCGGGTGCTGGTGCTGTCGATCCCGGACTGGGGCGTCACGCCGTTCGCAGCCACGCAGGGTCGCGACGCGGCGCAGGTCGCGGCCGAGCTGGACGCCTACAACGCCGCTGCCGCCGAACTGTGCGCGCAGCATGGCGTGGCGTTCGTCGACATCACCGATACCAGCCGCGCACATGGCGCCGAGAAAGCGATGCTGGTCGATGACGGCCTGCACCCGTCGGCAGCGATGTACGAGTTGTGGGCCGGGCACGCGCTGCCTGTCGCGCGCGAGTTGCTCGGCCGCCGGGAATGAGTGTCGCAACCCGGCCGATGGCACGCGAACAGGCCCGCGCGATCGCCGACGCGTTCGCCCCGGCGCACCGGTTCGGCAGCCGCTGGGACTACTTCTACAGCCGCAGCAAACTCGGCAGCGACCCGTTGTACCCCGGCGTCTGCGATGCACTGCGCGGCAGCACCGCGCCGCTGCTCGACATCGGCTGCGGGCTCGGCCTGCTCGCCCACGCACTGCGCGCCGACGGCATCGGCCTGCCTTACCGCGGGATCGACAACGATGCCGGCAAGATCGAACGCGCCCGGATCGCAACGCAACGGCAGGGACTGGTCGACGTCGGGTTCGATTGCGTCGACCTCGCCGGCGCCGGGTTTTCACTCGATTCGCTCGGCCACCGCGGCAGCGTCACGATCCTCGATGTGCTGCAGTTCATCCCGCCCGACGCGCAGGACCGCACGGTCGACGCCGCGATCGCGATGCTGATCCCTGGCGCCCGTCTGGTGATCCGCACCGGCCTGGACGACGGCGGCCGACGCGCGCGCGTGACCCGCGCAGTCGACGTGTTCTCGCGCGTGCTGGGCTGGATGAATGCCGCGCCGAAACGCTACCCCTGTGCCGACGCACTGCGCGCGAAATTCGACGCCGCCGGGCTGGAGTCGCAGTTCACTCCGCTGTACGGCAACACCCCGTTCAACAACTGGCGCGTGGTGGCGGAAAGGCCCGCCTGATCGGCCAACCCGGGCGTGGAATGCAGAAGCCCGCAAGACGCAGAAATGTCGAATACGAGTGTAGGAGCGACGTAAGTCGCGATTTCCCCACTCTCACGTGTCGCGCTTTGCGCGCAGGATCCCGGTATCGCGATCGTGGTTCCTGGCTCGCCGCGCGTGTCCGGATAGACGGCTACCGAGGAAATCGCGACTTACGTCGCTCCTACACGTGGGGAGTTTCGGGGAACAGTTGCTCCGGCAACACCGTCCGGTAACCCAGCTCGTCCAGCCGCCGCAGCAGCAGCGCGATCGTCTCGACGTTGCGACCATGGCGCGCGCCTTCATGCAGCAACACGATCGCGCCAGGCCCCAGGTCGCGCTCGATCCGCGCCACTACCGCCGTCGGATCCGCCGCCACCGCGTCGAAGCCGCGCGCGCTCCACGCCACCCGCGCCAATCCGTGCTCGCGCAGCGGCGCCGACACGAACGGGTTGGCCATTCCGACCACCGCGCGGAACCAGCGCGGCGCAACTCCGCCGAGTTCGGTCAAGGTCGCCTGCGCCTGCGCCACCTGCTGGCGCATCCTGCCCGGGCCCAACGCCCAGAACCACGCTTGCGGGTGCGAATGGCTGTGATTGCCGATGCCGTGCCCACGCCGCACGATCTCGCGAACTTGCGTTGGGCGGGATCGCGCTCGCTCGCCGACCATGAAGAAAGTCGCCTTGGCGTGATGCGCGTCGAGCAGGTCGAGGATCGCATCGGTGTCGTCCGATGGGCCATCGTCGATCGTCAACCAGACCCGCTTTTCCGGCGTCGGCAGGCGCGCCAGCACCGGGCTGAACATCGCCGAATCGGCCTTCATCACGCCCCACAGGAACACCATGTGGCTGGCCAGCAGCAGCGGCAGGCCAACCGCCCAGCCGAGATCCCACCACGCCAGCGCGACCACCGCCTGCGACAGCAGCAACGCCACCCACCAGGCGTGCGGGCGACGCGGAATCCGATGGAAAGTGGCGTCAGGCATGGCCGGCATCATGCCATCGGGCCGAGCCGTATCGCCGGATGAGGGCCGCTTTCCAGGCGCTTTCAAGTCAGCCGGGGTAAACCGGCGCAGCCGCCGTCGGCGGTACACTGGCAGGCCCACGTTCGTTGCCCGGTAAACCGCCATGTCGCTCGACCCCGCCCTGCATTCCCGTATCCAGTCCCTGCTCGACGACAACAAGGTCGTGCTGTTCATGAAGGGCGAGCCGGGTGCGCCGCAATGCGGCTTCTCCGCCAAGGCGGTCGGCGCGCTGGGTTCGACCGGCGTCGCCTACCAGCACGTCGACGTGCTGAGCGACCCCGAGATCCGCGAAGGCATCAAGCAATACGGCCAGTGGCCGACGATCCCGCAGCTGTACATCGGCGGCGAGCTGGTCGGCGGCAGCGACATCATCGAGCAGATGGCCAACTCCGGCGAGTTGCATGCCGTGCTCGGCGTGCCGGCGCCGGACCGCACCCCGCCGCAGATCAGCATCACCCCGGCCGCCGCGCAGATGCTGCGCGAGGCGGTGTCCAATGCCGGCGATGGCTACGCGCTGCAGATCGAGGTCGACCCGCGATTCAACGCCAAGCTGCAACTGGCTCCGGTCGACCCGGCCGCGATCGCGACCGAGGCCGAGGGCCTGCGCGCGCAGTTCGACCTCGCCAGCGCCGCGCGCGCGCGTGGGCTGTCGATCGACTGGGTCGACGACGAGCGTGGCCGCGGGCTGGTGATCGAGAACCCGAACGCTCCGCCGAAGGTGACCCCGATCAGTGCGGTGGAAGCAGCCGAACGCGTCGCCGCCGGCAGCCTGACCCTGGTCGACGTACGCCCGGCCGACGAGCGCGAAGCCGCCTCGGTCAACGTGCCGTTCTCGATCATGGAAGGCGAGGCGATGGCGCACCTGGAAGCACTGCCGAAGGACACCGAGCTGGCGTTCCTGTGCCACCACGGCCGCCGCAGCGCGCAGGCCGCCGAACACTTCCGCGGGCTCGGATTCACCCGGCTGCACAACGTCGAGGGTGGTATCGACGCGTGGAGCGAGACTGCCGACAGCCACGTGCCGCGGTACTGAGCAGGGCAGCGTCCAATCGCGACGGAGTCGGATCGGTCTGATCGCCGGCTCCACGATTCAACCCGGAGCCCAATGTAGGAGCGACGTAAGTCGCGATTTCCTCGGCAACCATCTGGCGACGCACGATCGGCACGCAAGGAACCACGATCGAGATACCGGGATTCCGCGCGCGGAAATCCGTACACGACAGCAGTGAAATCGCGACTTACGTCGCTCCTACATCAAGCTTGCGGGCTTCAGCCTACGAAGCCGCCCTGGTCGAGGAACGCCTGCTCGGCTGGCGTCGTGACGCGGCCGAACAGTCGGTTGCGATGCGGGAAGCGGCCGAAGCGCTCGATGATTCCATGGTGGTGCACTGCCCACTTGTCCGCACCCGGCTCGTCCATCCCGCGGTACAGCTCCAGCGCGCGTTGCTGGTCGAGCATGGCCTCCGAATGCACGAATGGCAGGTAGAAGAACGTGCGCAGGTCCGGCGCGACCTGCTTGTCGAAGCCGTGCCCGACCGCGCGCTCGGCGACGTTGCGCGCCAGCGGATCGGTGGCATAGGCGTGCGCGCTGCCGCGGAACACGTTGCGCGGGATCTGGTCGAGCAGCAGCACCAGCGCCAACGCGCTTTCGGCCCACTCGGCCCAGTCAGGCAGCTCGCCACGCGCGGCGGCCAGGTGCAGGTCGAGGCAGGCGTCGCGGCATTGCGCATCGAACGCCTCGCCACCGCCAAACCATTTCGATGGCCCTGCCTCGCGCCAGAAACCGACGACTTCGCTTGCCCTCGCATCCATCGCAACACCTCCACCTGGGTCGAACCGCAGCCTAGCAAGCTGGCGTGGAAATCGCCGTGCAGGCGGACGGCATCTCCGGCTCAGCGTTCCGCGTCGGCCTCGTCTCCGTCGTCCCAGTCGCCATCGCCAAGCTGCGTTTCCAGCTCGGTGATCCATGCCGCGGTGATGCTTTCCAGTGTCACTGCATGGATCAGTGGCTGGATCGCCCCGCCCGCCGCGCCGCCCGAATACGAGTCGGCGATGAAGCGCGCATAGCGCTCACGATAGACCAGCCAGCCTAGGTGCACCGCCTCGAACGCGTCCAGCCCACGGCCATCGAGTTGCGCGCGCAACCGGGCAACCAACCCCTCCAGCCGCCCATCCACCTGCCGGAACGACGCGATCGCGCGCTCGTTCATCGCGTCCTCGTCGAACGCGGCCTCGTCACCGGCGCGCGCGACCTCGGCGACCTCGCTGACGTAGCGGTCGGCGATGCGCACGGCGGCCTCGGCCTTGCCGATCAACCGGCTCTCGAACCGGCGCAGTTCATCGAGGCTGGTGTTGGCGCCCTCCAGGCCCTGCTTGAGTGCCAGCAATTTCTGGTTGCGGTCGATCGCCTCGACCGTCGGACGCTTTTCGACCCGTCGCTGGACGAAGTAGAACGCCCAGGTCAGCACGGCGCCGGCAAGCAGGTAGGCGAATTGTTCCATCGGTGCATTCCTCCAGACCGACAGTGTGCCGCGGCGGCATCGCAGCCGTTGCGATTTGCCCAATTGCCCAAATTGGCCGGTTGCCATGCGACCTACGGGTTCCGTGCCGCCGGTCACCCGGCCGTGACGTTCGTCAGGGTTGGCACATCGCCGGCGCACGGCTACGGTCCGAAGGTTGTCCACGCCACTGAACGGGGAATCCGATGCACCGACCACAGCTTGCCGCGCTCGCGGCCGCGCTTGCCTTCTCACTGGCCGGCGGCGCCGCCCATGCCGCGCAGGACAAGGACGCATCACCGTTCACCAGCGACCCGTATCCGAGCACCTACCAGCGCATCGCCGCGCCGCCGGTGCTGATCGACAACGCGACCGTGCTGACCGGCACCGGCACGCGGCTCGACAACGCCGACGTGCTGATGGCCGACGGCCGCATCGTCGCGGTCGGGCCATCGCTGGAACTGCCGGCCGGGGCGACCCGGGTCGACGGCAGCGGCAAGTGGGTGACACCGGGCATCATCGACGTGCATTCGCATCTCGGCGTCTATCCCAGTCCCGGCGCGCGTGCGCACAGCGACGGCAACGAGGCGACCGCGCCGGTGACCGCCAACGTCTGGGCCGAGCATTCGGTGTGGCCGCAGGATGAGGGCTTCAACGCCGCCCGCGCCGGCGGCATCACCTCGCTGCAGATCCTGCCCGGCTCGGCCAACCTGGTCGGCGGCCGTGGCGTGACCCTGAAGAACGTGCCGGCGGTGAGCTACCAGGCGATGAAATTCCCCGGCGCACCGTGGGGCATGAAGATGGCCTGCGGCGAGAACCCCAAGCGCGTGTACGGCGAGAAGGGCGGGCCGTCGACCCGGATGGGCAACGTCGCCGGTTACCGTGCGGCATTCATCGACGCGGCCGAGTACCTGAAGAAGAACGGCGGCGGCAGCAAGTCGTCGGAGAAGCGCAGCTGGTGGCAGTCCGACGAGCCTGACAGCGGCCAGGACAGCGGCGGCAAGCGCGACCTCAAGCTGGAGACGCTGGCCGGCGCGATCAACGGCGACATCCTCGTCCACATCCACTGCTACCGCGCCGACGAGATGGCGACGATGCTCGACCTGGCCGACGAGTTCGGTTTCAAGGTCGCCGCGTTCCACCACGCGGTCGAGGCCTACAAGCTGGCCGACCGGCTGGCCGCCGAGGGCGTCTGCGGCGCGCTGTGGGCCGATTGGTGGGGCTTCAAGATGGAGGCGTTCGACGGCATCCAGGAAAACATCGCGCTGGTCGACCGCCCGGCCGGCAGTTGCGCGATCGTGCACAGCGATTCGGAGGAAGGCATCCAGCGGCTCAACCAGGAGGCGGCCAAGGTCATCGCGCACGCCAGGCTGGTCGGCATGGAGATCACCCCCGAGCACGCGATCCAGTGGCTGACCGCCAACCCGGCCAAGTCGATGGGCATCCTCGACCAGACCGGCACCCTGGAGACCGGCAAGATGGCCGACGTGGTGGTCTGGAACGGCACGCCGTTCAGCGTCTACGCGCAGGCCGAGCAGGTGTATGTCGACGGTGCGCGCGTGTACGACCGCGTCGACCCGTCACGGCAGCCGGAGTCCGACTTCATGCTGGGCCAGTCGACCGGTGATGCGATCCGCGCCGGAGGTGTGCTGTGAGCCGTCGCTCGATGAACTTCGCGCGTGGCGCGCTGGCCACGGCATTGCTGTCGTGCCTGGCGCTGACCGCGAACGCGCAGGACATACTGATCCGCGACGCCACCGTGCACACCGGCGGCGCGCAGGGCTCGCTGGAGAATACCGACGTGCTGGTGCGCAACGGCCGCATCGCCGCGATCGGCAGCGGCCTCGCCGCGCCGGCCGGCGTACAGGTGGTCGAAGCCGGTGACCGGCCGTTGACCCCGACCCTGTTCGGCGGCATCACCGGGATCGGCATCGAGGAGGTGTCGGGCGAACGTTCGACCGTCGACAACACCCTCGCGCTCGGCGCCGAAACCCACCAGATGATGGTGCGCCCCGAGTTCGACGTGACCCTGGCGTTCAATCCGGCGTCGATATTGATTCCGGTCAACCGGATCGAAGGCATCGGCTGGACCCTGATCGGCGCCGGCAATGACGACGGCGGCTCGATCATCGGCGGCCAGGGCGCGGTGATGCGGCTCGACGGCAGCGTCGACCCGGCCGGCCCCAGCCTGCTGTTCGTCGACCTGGGCAGCGATGCCGCCGGCCTCAGCGGCCGCTCGCGCGCGGCGCAGTGGATGATCCTCGACCAGTTGATCGACGAGGCGAACGGCAAGATCGCCCCCAACGCCAACGCCGCGCTGCTGACCCCGGCCGGCCGCGCGACGTTGAAGAAATACATCGACGGCGGCGGTCGCGTGGTGGTCGGGGTGGACCGCGCCGCCGACATCCGCCAGTTGCTGCGCTGGTCCAAACGCCATGGCGTCGACGTCGCGATTTCCGGCGGCGCCGAGGCGTGGAAGCTGGCCCCGCAACTCGCGGCGGCCAAGGTACCGGTGTTCGTCGACCCGCTGGCCAACCTGCCGTCGGGCTTCGACCAGATCGGCGCCAGCATGGAGAACGCCGCGCGGCTCGAAGCCGCCGGTGTCGCGGTCGGCTTCAGCCAGTCGGGTGATGCCAGCCACAACGCGCGCAAGATCCGCCAGCTGGCCGGCAATGCGGTCGCCAACGGGTTGCCATGGGACGACGGACTGGCCGGCCTGACCTCGGTGCCGGCGCAGGCCTTCGGTGTCGCCGACGAACTTGGCAGCATTGCCGTCGGCAAGCGCGCGGACCTGGTGTTGTGGAGCGGCGACCCGCTGGAGGTCAGCGAAGTCGCGCTGCAGGTGTGGTTCGATGGCGAGCCGATCGAGATGCGCAGCCGCCAGACCGAACTGCGCGACCGCTACCTGCGCCAGCAGGCGCCACGCGCCAACGGGGGATTGCCGAGGGCGTATCCAGCCGCGGACGAATAGTCCGCGAGTCGCCTGTCTCCGCGACTCCCCATGTAGGAGCGACGTAAGTCGCGATTTCCCCGCTGTCGTGGCCCGCGTACTACGCGCGGGACCCCGCCATCGCGATCGCAACTCCTTGCATCCCGGCCCGCGTCGACGGACGGTTGCCGAGGAAATCGCGACTTACGTCGCTCCTACAACCGACGCAACTATCCGACGCCTGATACGTACCGCAGTCCTTTGCGCACGCCCGCCCCGCCAGCGCTATGCTGTCGTCGTTTTGTGACGACGTAGTCATTTTCCCCGGGGGTCAACAATGCGTATTGGTCTGGTGGTCGACTCGGCGTGCGACCTGCCGCTGGAGTACCTGCAGCAACACGAGGTGACGGTGCTGCCGATCACCGTGCGGATCGGCGAGGCGGTACTCGCGGACCATCGCAACGAAGAGGCGACGCTGGAGTTCCTGCACGCGCACGTCGCCGAGGGCGGCGCCGAGGCCGAGACCATGCCGTTCACGGTGCAGCAGATCCACGAGCTGTTCCTGCAGCGGCTGGTGATCGATTACGACTACGTGTTCTGCATGACCATCACCAAGTCGCGCAGCCCGATCTTCGACAACGCGCAACAGGCCGGCTTCGCGATCCTCAACGACTACAAGCCGGTGCGCGCGGCGGCCGGCAACAACACGCCGTTCGCACTGCGCGTGATCGACACCCAGAACCTGTTTTCCGCCCAAGGCATCACCGCGGTCGAGGCGGTGCGCCTGCGCGACGCCGGCGAGGGCGCGCCGAAGATCCGCGCCCGGCTGGAGAACCTCGCCCTGCACACCCACGGCTATCTGGTACCGCGCGACCTGTACTACCTGCGTGCCCGCGCCCGAACCAAGGGCGACCGCAGCGTCAGCCTGCTCAGCGCCGCGCTCGGCAGCGCGCTCGACATCAAGCCGGTGCTGCACTGCAATCGCGGCGAGACCGGCCCGGTGGCCAAGATCAAGGGCTTCGAACCAGCAGTGGAGAAGGTGTTCGTCGGCACCATCAAGCGTATCCACGCCGGCCTGATGACCCCGACCGTGTGCCTGAGTTACGGCGGCGAGCTCGACGAGATGCGCGCGTTGCCTGGTTACGAGGCCCTGCGCGCGGCCTGTGTCGAGAACAACATCGAGCTGTTCGAAAGCGTCATGAGCCTGACCGGCATGGTCAACGTCGGCAAGGGTGCGGTGGTGGTCGGGTTTGCGTCCGAGGGCGGCATCACGTTCGAGCGTTGACCGGGAAAGCCGCTCCGGCTCAGGCCGCACCGCCAAGACTGTAGGAGCGACGTAAGTCGCGATTTCACTGCGGTCCCGTGTCGCGCATTGCGCGCAAAATCCCGGTTTCGCCATCGTGGTTCCTGGCGCACCGGGCATGCGCCGATCGACGCCTGCCGAGGAAATCGCGACTTACGTCGCTCCTACACGCGTGGTGGACTTTGCCCGGGTTGGCGATCGTGCTCCGGCGATCGCATCCGGGACTATCAGCCCGGGACCGCACGTCGCATGCGGGCTAGGCTGCGGGATTCGTCCGCCATGCGTGCCTGCCATGACTCCTCGCCTGCTCGTCCTTGCGCTGTCCAGCGCGTTGTCCGCGTCCTTCGCCCTGCCCGCGCTTGCGCAGGATCCGCCGCCGAAGCCGACACCCCAGCCGGCCCCGGCTGACCGCGACACCAGCGACACCGCCGAAGACCCGGTGCAACTGGAACAGGACGCACTCGACCCGGTCGGCACCGACCCGGCGCAGGCCGCGCCCGACGTTGCCAAGGGCAAGACCGCGCGCGATGGCGATGACGAGACGGAAAAAAAGTGGGACGTGACCGCCGCGCACGGCCCGACCAGGACGGTGCGCTTCAACACCGACGAAGGCACCTGGATGGACGTCGACGTCGCCCCCGGCGGCGACGAACTGGTGTTCTCGCTGCTCGGCGACCTGTACCGGCTGCCGATCAGCGGCGGCACCGCGCAGCGCATCACCTCCGGGCCGGCTTGGGACGTGCAGCCACGCTACTCGCCCGATGGCGCCGAGTTCGCGTTTACCTCCGACCGTGGCGGCGGCAACAACCTGTGGCGGATCGATGTCGACGGCAGCGACCCGGTGCAGGTCACCGAAGAAGACTTCCGCCTGCTCAACAATCCCGCGTGGACCCCGGACGGGCGCTTCATCATCGGCCGCAAGCACTTCACCTCCGAGCGCTCACTGGGCGCCGGCGAGTTGTGGATGTACCACGTCAGCGGCGGCAGGGAAGGTCTGCAGCTGACCGAGCGCAAGAACGACCAGCAGGACCTCGGCGAGCCGGCGTTGTCGCCCGACGGCCGCTACGTCTACTACTCCGAGGATGTCAGCGGCGGCTCGGACTTCCAGTACAACAAGAACCCGCATGACGTGATCTATGCGATCAAGCGGCTCGATCGCCAGACCGGCAAGACCGACACGCTGGTGGCGACTCCGGGCGGCGCGGTGCGACCGCAGCCCTCGCCGGATGGCAAGTCGCTCGCATTCGTCAAACGCATCCGCGACAAGTCGGTGCTGCACATGCTCGACCTCGCCAGCGGCGAGGTGCGGCCGGTGTGGAACGGCCTCAGCCACGACCAGCAGGAAGCCTGGGCGATTTTCGGCCCGTACACCGGTTTCGACTGGATGCCCGACAGCAAGTCGGTGGTGTTGTGGGCGCAGGGCAAAATCTGGCGGATCACGATGCCGGACGGGGTGGCCACGGAAATCCCGTTCACCGCGCAGGTCGAACAGACCGTGACCGAGCCGTTGCGCTTCACGAATGACATCGACGAGGGCTCGTTCGCGCCGAAGATGATCCGCGATGTCGCGACCTCGGCCGATGGCGACACGATGGTGTTCCACGCGCTCGGCAAGTTGTGGCGCAAGTCGCTGCCGGGCGGTGAACCAAAGCGCCTGACCGGCAACGAAGGTTTGTACGAATACGAGCCCAGCTTCAGCGCCGACGGCGACAAGTTGCTCTACACCACCTGGTCGGACGAGGCGATGGGCGCGATCTACGTGCGCAACGCCAACGGCTCCGGCAAGGGCAGCCGCCTGACCGACGACAAGGGTTTCTACTACCACCCGCGGTTCTCGCCGGACGGCAGCCGCGTCGTCTACAGCAAGTCCGGCGGCAGCGGCCTGACCGGCAGCCTGTGGTCGGCTGACCGCGGCGTCTACGTGATGCCGGCGCGCGGCGGCACGCCGGTGCGGGTCGCCGACAAGGGCAGCTCGCCGCAGTTCAGCGCCGACGGTTCGCGCGTGCTGTATCTGACCGGCGGCGGGCTTGAGAAGAAGCTGATGTCGGTTGGTCTGAACGGCGAAGAGCCGCGCGAGGTGTTCAACCTCAAGTACGTCGATTCGGTGCAGCTCAGCCCGGACGGCAAGTGGGTCGCGTTCACCGAGTTGTTCAACGCCTATGTCGCGCCGATGGTGTCGACCGGCAAGCCGGTGGAGTTGAGCAAGGACTCCAAGGCGATCCCGGTGACTGCGGTCAGCGCCGATGTCGGCAGCTACCTGCATTGGGCGGCGGATTCGGAGTCGCTGCACTGGATGGTCGGTGACAAGTACCACTCGCGTTCGCTCGACGAGAGCTTCGCGTTCCTGACCGACGGCAGCAACGAGATCGCCAAGCCGGTCCACGGCGGCGGCATCGCGGTCGGCCTGACCGTGCCGGTCGACGCGCCCGACGAACTGGTCGCGTTCACCAACGCACGCATCATCACCATGCGCGACGCCGAGAACTCCGAGGAGGTCATCGACAACGGCACGATCGTGCTGCGCGGTGACGAGATCGTCGCGGTCGGTCCGACCGGATCGGTGCCGGTCCCGGCCGGCGCCAATGTCATCGACGCCACCGGCAAGACCATCGTGCCCGGCACCATCGACGTCCACGCCCACGCCGCGCACTTCGGCCAAGGGGTGGTCCCGCAGCAGAACTGGGCGTACTACACCAACCTCGCGTTCGGCATCACCACCATGCACGACCCGTCGGCGACCACCGAGTTCGTGTTCTCCGAGGCCGAGTTGCAGAAGGCCGGCAAGATGGTCGGCCCGCGGATCTTCTCGACCGGCACGATCCTCTACGGCGCCGACGGCGACTTCAAGGCGGTAGTCAACTCGCTCGACGATGCACGCAGCCACCTGCGCCGGATGCAGGCCAACGGCGCGTTCTCGGTCAAGAGCTACAACCAGCCGCGCCGCGAGCAGCGCCAGCAGATCAACACCGCGGCGCGCGAGCTCGGCATGCTGGTGGTCGAGGAAGGCGGCAGCACCTTCCACCACAACATGACGATGATCCTCGACGGCGTCACCGGCATCGAGCACAACATCCCGGTCGCGCCGCT
>JBOHYC010000310.1:0-9380 GCA_050737755.1 Lysobacter sp. | reverse complement strand
CATGACGACGAGCCCGGTATCCGCCGTCGAAAGGCGGGGCGGGGATTTACCTACATCGACGCGGCAGGCGCACGCGTGGCCGACGCGGCGGTGCTGCAGCGCATTCGCGAACTGGCGATCCCTCCGGCGTGGACCGAGGTGTGGATCTGCCGGACGCGCAACGGACATCTGCAGAGCACCGGCCGCGACGCACGCGGACGCAAGCAATACCGCTATCACGCGGATTGGGCAAAAGTGCGGGGTGACGGGAAGTTCGATCGCATCGTGCTGTTCGGGCAGGCTCTGCCACGGCTGCGGCGTAGGCTGCGGAACGATCTCAAGTTAAGGGGGTTCCCGCGCGAGAAAGTCGTCGCGATCGTGGTCGCGTTGTTGGCCGACTCGCTCGCCCGCGTGGGCAACGACAGTTACGCACGGAGCAATCGCTCATACGGGCTCACCACGTTGCGCAACCGCCACATCAAGTTCCTCCACGGCGGGCGCGCCCGGCTGCAGTTCCGCGGAAAGGGCGGAGCACCTCACGAAATAGTCCTGGACGATGTCCGGCTCGGGCGATTGGTGAAGCGCTGCCAGCAGCTGCCGGGGCAGCATCTGTTCCAGTACCGCGATGATGACGACAACCTGCGTCCGATAGATTCCAGCCACGTCAACCAGTACCTCCAAGACGTCATGGGCGAGTCGTTCACTGCCAAGGACTTCCGCACGTGGGGTGGAACGCTTGCGGCCTTCCGGGCCTTCGCCGCCGCACCACAGGCAACGGACCAGTCCGAAAGCGCCATCGCATCGATCCGCAACAGCGTGGTCAAGGAAGTGGCTGCGACGCTGCGCAATACCCCCGCGGTATGCCGCAAGGCCTACATCGACCCGGTGGTGTTCGATGGATGGCTCGATGGGCGCCTTGCACGCGCTGCAGCGGGCGCCCGCGGAGAACGGCAATGGGAGCAGGCCTTGCTCAGATTCCTGAAGGCGGCCCACCGCCGGTAGTCAGCCAATTGGCGTGGACCGTTCGGGTGCCGCAAAGGCCCCGGGTTTCGACGGGACCTTTGCGATGGCGGCCGAGAACGCTACTGCTCCTCGCTTCCCAGCTCCGCGCCAGTGGGCGGGTTGATCGACGGGTCGGACTTCGTCCGTGTAGCCATCTGCTTCAGTACGTCTTTCTGCCCCGGCTGCAGCTTGACCGACGACAGGCCATCCCCGCCGTCCATCGCCAAGTGGGCTTCGCGATCGGCGATGTAGTTGAAGTTCTCGTCGCTGTTCCATGAGCCGCGCATTTCGCCCTCGCCCTGGGAGGTGTCGACATACGCGTTCGCGAACTCCGGCATCGGCGGCAGTTTGCCGGGGGGGAAGTTCGGCTGGATGGAGTAAAGCGCCTTCTCGAACGACTGCTGGTGCGATACCTCACGGGTCATCAGGAAGCCCAGCGCGTCCTTGACGCCCGGATCGTCGGTGACATTGATCAGGCGCTCGTAAACGATCTTGGCGCGCGCCTCGGCCGCGATGTTGGAGCGCAGGTCGGCGGTGGGCTCGCCGATGCTGTCGATGTAACCGGACGTCCACAACTGGCCGCCGGAATTGATCAGTGCCGGGCCGCCTCCGAACAGCACCTGGGTGACGTGCGAACTGTTACCCGCGCCCTGCAGCTTGCGGAACAGTTCGGCCTCCTCGTCGACCGCCTCGGCCAGCTCGCCCTTCGCGCCCTTGTTGAGCATCGCCACGATGGTGCCGATGACCTCCAGGTGGCTGAGCTCCTCGGTGGCGATGTCGAGCAGCATGTCCTTGCGCCCGGGGTCGTCCTCGGCCAGCGCCTGTGTGAAGTAACGCATCGCCGCTGCCAGCTCGCCCTGCGGGCCGCCGAACTGCTCGAGCATGAGGTTGGCGAGGGCGGGATTGCCCTCCGACACGTGCACGGAATATTGAAGGCGCTTGTTGTGCGCAAACATGGGGATCCTCCGGAATGTGCGGTGTCCCCCGGTACGGTTCCAAGGGAGATCGCAGTCGCGATCCACCCCCACTCTCCGCGCCGCCGGTTAAACAACGGCGAATGATTCATGTGTACCGCGTGACGATCGCCTCCAAGCGCAGCTCAGGCTGGGCCACGACCGCCCACTACACGCGGCGGTAGGATCATCGGCTCGAGTGGTGAACTGGCCGGGCCATTCAACACCGCGCCGGTCTGGCAGTCGAAGCGCGAGCCGTGGCACGGACAATCCCACGATTTTTCCTGCGGGCTCCAACGCACCGCGCAGCCGAGATGCGGGCAGCGGGCCGAGAAGGTCCTGACTTCGCCTTCGCCGTTCCGGTATGCCGCGACCCGGTGGATCCCGCGGCGCAGCACCGCACCTTCGCCCGGAGAAAGCGCTTCCACGTCGTCGACGTCACCACCGCCCATCCAGTCGCGGTACTGCAGGGCGACGTTGGCGTTCTCGCGCAGCCAGCCGGCCGGCGACCGGACCATCTTGCGGTGCGGGTCGTACAAATCCGTCCAGGGGTTGTCGCGGCCCATGATCAGGTCGGTGATCAGCAGGCCGCCGAGGGTGCCGTGGGTCACGCCATTGCCCGAGTCGCCGGTCACGACGAACACGTTGTCCTCGCCGCCCGGATCGGCGCCGATGAACGCCAACCCGTCGGCCGGCTCGATGATCTGGCCGGACCAGCCGTGGGTAAAGGATTCGATACCCGGCAGGTGTTCTCGGGCCCAGGACTGAAGGCGTACGAACGCCGTGGTGTCGTCGTCCTGGCCGGTCTTGTGGTCTTCGCCGCCGACCACGACCAACGTCCCGGAACCGTCCCGCGACTCGACCAGCCGGGTGTAGTGATACGGATCGCCATCGTCCCAGAGCAGGGCGTCCGGCAATGCCCCGTCGCGAACCGGGCCGGCGACCACGTAGCTTCGGTAAGACGCGACTTTGGTGTGGATCGCCACGCGCTCATGGAATGGCACGTTGGTCGCGATCACCACCGCCGAAGCGTTGACGACCGCGCCACCGGCCAGTGTCGCGCGTGGGCTGGCGCCCCGGTCGACCTTCTCCACATTGGCCTTGAGGAACCGCACGCCGAGGGCATCGCACCGGCTGGCGAGCGTCTCCATGTAACGGTCCATGTCGACCCGTGCCTGGCGCTCGAAACGAAGCGCGGGGCCGAGTGTCGGAAGGGCAGGGATCCCCGCTTCCAGGTACGTGACGTCCAGGCCGGCATCAGTTGCCGCGGCCAGTTCCTTCTGCAGCCGGCTGGTGTCGCCGTCATGCGAATACAGGTAGCCGGGCACGCGCCGAAAGCCAGACTGGTCGTCGGTATCGGCCACCAGTTGCTCGATCCAGTCGATGGCGGCGGCATGGCTCGCCGCGGCGAGGCGCGCACCGTCAGCGCCGTGCTACCGCGCCAGGTTGTAATAGCGGTCATCCAGCGCCGACGCCAGGTGCGCGGTCGTGCGCAGGGACTCGCCTCCGCCCACGCCCGCCCGGTCGATGACCAGCACCTTTCGGCCGTCCTGTGCGAGACAGAGCGCGGTTACCAACCCGGCCACGCCCGCACCGACCACGATGATGTCCTGGTCGACGGTTGGCGGTGACGCGAGAAAGCTGGCTTTGTTGAATGCGGTCGGCGACGACCAGACGGGGAGGGTGCGTGCAGTGCTCATGGTGGTGTGGCTCCATGATGGAAAAATCGAAGGTGCGCCGGACGGTTGGGCTACGTGCGAACGTAGCGGGACGTACGCACGTCGATGTCCATGGACACCTTCATCAGTTCAAGGGCGCGGTCGGTACGGGCTTCGCTGATCGCGGCAACGCAGTCGCGGGGAACGTGTATCCGGTACTCGCGCATGTGCGCGTCGATGGCGGTAGCGAGCACGCAACCATCGGTGGCCAGCCCGACGATCACCAGGTGACGGGCGCGCAGCTTCGCGAGAAGTGTTTCCAGCGGTGCCTCGAAGAACGCGGAGTGCTTGGGCTTGAGTACGAAGTGGTCATCGGGCTCGGGGGTGAGCAGCCGGGTGATATCGGCGCCGCGGCCGTCATTGGCGCAGATCGCGACGATCTCGGTGAAACCCATCCGCCACTTGGTGAAATTGTCGTTGGCATAAATGACGGAGCCACCGTCGGCCTTTACCCGCTGCTTGAGCCGCGCGATGCGACGCGCCGCAGCGAAGGCGGCCGGCTGCATCACCGCTCCGCCCGGGAAGTCGAGCGGATTGATCATGTCGACGATGACCAGTGCCGTGGTGTCATCCGCAGCGGTGCGATCTTCTTTTCTGCGCATCGTCGCTGGCCGCTAGTCCGCCTTGGCGCTGGTCTTCTTCAACACGGCGCCGCGATGTGCGGCGATGTGGTCGGTCTTGCCGCTCTTGATCTCGTACTGGGGCTCGTCGGAGCTCGCGCGATGGCGATGTCCCTCGTAGTCGAAGTCGCGCTTGTGGACCTTGATGATGGTGCCGCTGACGTAGCCGGCTTCGGAGTTCCACTTGACGTGGTCACCCACGTTGAACGTTTCGGCCATGACTGGTTTCCTCGGTGATGGTAAGCCCGCAAGGATGGCGTCATCGTCGGCCGGGTGCGGCAAACACCACGTGAAAATCGCACGCCGATCATGTCCGGATAACGTCGGCCCGCGCCTAATCAGCCATGGCAACCCGTGCCTCGAACCTGTCCATACGACCCGGGAGTTTCCATGCGAGCCTTGACCTACCACGGAGCAAAAGACCTGCGGATCGACACCGTTCCCGATCCCGTCATCGACCAGCCCGACGACATCGTCCTTCGGGTTACCGCCACCGCCATTTGCGGGTCCGACCTGCACATCTACCGCGGCAAGATCCCCATGGTGGATGACGGCGACATCCTCGGGCACGAGTTCATGGGGGTGGTGGAGGACGTCGGGCCAGCGGTCACCGGCATCCGCAAGGGCGACCGCGTGGTGATTCCCTTCACCATCTCGTGCGGCGAATGCTTCTTCTGCCAACTGCAGCAGTACGCGTGCTGTGAAACCACCAACGATGGGCGCGGCGCGATCCTCAACCGCAAGGACATCACGCCGCCGGCCGCACTGTTCGGGTACAGCGGCCTGTACGGCGGCGTGCCGGGCGGGCAGGCGGAACTGGTGCGCGTACCCAAGGCCAACGTCGGTCCACTGGTGGTCCCGGGGAGCCTGTCCGACGAGCAGGTGTTGTTCCTGTCCGACATCCTGCCGACCGGCTATCAGGCGGCATTGAACGCCGACGTCAAGGAAGGCTCCACGGTTGCGATCTTTGGCGCCGGACCGGTGGGCATGATGGCCGCGGCCTGCTGCCGGATGCTGGGCGCCGAGCGGATCTTCATGATCGACCAGTACGCGTATCGGCTCGCATTCGCGGCGCAGGCCTACGGTGTGGAGCCGATCAACTTCGACGAGTGCGACGATCCGGCGGAACTGATTATCGAGCGGACCGGGTATCGCGGCGTCGACGCGTGCATCGATGCGGTCGGCTTCGAGGCCAAAGGCAGCGTCACCGAGACCGTGCTGACCGCGGCCAAGCTTGAAGGCAGCAGTGGCAAGGCCCTGCGCCAGTGCATCGCTGCCACCCGCCGGGGTGGTGTGATCAGCGTGGCCGGCGTGTACGCGGGCTTCATCCACGCATTCATGTTTGGGGATGCATTCGACAAGGGACTGACATTCCGCATGGGACAAACGCACGTGCAGCGCTACATGACGGAACTGCTGCAGTTCATCGAAGAAGGCCGGCTCACTCCGGAGGCGATCATCACCCACCGGATGAAACTCGCCGATGCGCCGCGCGCCTACGAGATATTCGAGGAGAAGCAGGAAGATTGCCGCAAGGTCGTCCTGACGCCGTGACCGCGCGGATTTCGCGCTGCTTTCATGGCGCGCACCCGAAATTTGACCCCACTCTGGAGGCCCGGATCATGAGCAAGCGTGAACTGATCGAACCCAACGGCGACAAACGCCTGGTGCGTCGCGACGACGACGGCAAGTTCAAGGAAAGCGACGACCTCGGCAAGTCGCTTTCACAGGACGTTCGGAAGAAGGCGAAGACCGAGGTCGAGTCCGGGCAGGGCGACCGCGGCGACCAGAAGCGCAAGTAGGCGCCCGCATCCGTGAGCCTGACCGAGTACCGACGCAAGCGGCACTTCGGCAAGACCCGTGAACCCGAGCCGGGAAAAAAGCTGCGGGCGGGCAACCGGGCGATCTTCGTCGTGCAGTTGCACCACGCCAGTCGGCGCCATTACGACTTCCGCCTGCAGGTCGGCGATGCGCTGAAGTCCTGGGCAGTTCCGAAGGGGCCGAGCTTCGATCCCACGGTCAAACGCATGGCGGTTGAGGTCGAGGACCATCCGGTGGACTACGCCGGGTTCGAGGGTGACATTCCCAAGGGCAACTACGGTGGCGGCCACGTGGCGTTGTTCGACCGCGGCGTCTGGTCGACGACCGGCGATGCCGAGGAACAACTGGTCAAGGGTCATCTGCGTTTCGAATTGTTCGGCGACAAGCTCAAGGGCGGCTGGCACCTGGTGCGTTCGGGCAAGCCGGCGCGGCAACCGCAGTGGCTTTTGTTCAAGGACAAGGACGCCTACGCGGGCGAGGTCGAAGCGGACGACATGCTTGTCGACATAACGCCGCCGCCGGAGAGCGATGCCAAGCGGGCAGGGCGGGGCAAGGCCAACAAGAAGAAGGTGGCGAAAGTCGCGCCCAAGCGAAAGCGAAGCCGTATCGACTGGGCAAAACGCGCACTGAAACTGGATGGCGCACGCAAGGAGACGCTCGCCGATGCGGCCTTTGTTCCGCAGCTCGCAAAGCTCGGCGACAAACCGCCTGCGGGCGATGAGTGGCTGCACGAGCTCAAATGGGACGGCTATCGGCTGGTCGCCACGGTGGTCGACGGGAAGGTCCGCATCTGGTCGCGCAATGCACTGGAGTGGACCGGCAAGGTGCCCGAGATCGCCGCAGCCATCGAGCAGCTCGGGCTCACCAGCGCGGCGCTCGATGGCGAACTGATCGCGGGCACCGGCGCCCGTGCCGACTTCAACCTGTTGCAGGCTACCCTGTCGGGTGAAAAGCAGGGCGCGCTCACCTACATGGTTTTCGACCTCCTGCATGTGGACGGCGTGGCCATCGACCAGGCCCCGCTGGTGCAGCGCAAGGAACTGCTGGCCGGGCTGCTCGAGACACCGGTCGCGCACCTTGGCCTCAGCTCGCACATTCCTGCCGACGGGGAGGCGGCTTTCGAGCTGGCCAACGAGCAACACTTCGAAGGCATCATCTCCAAGCGTGCCGATCGCCCCTACCACCCGGGGCGCGGTGAAGACTGGCGCAAGACCAAACGGCTGGACTCCGACGAGTTCGCGGTGGTTGGCTACACACCGGGGAAGGGCAGTCGCGTCGGCTTCGGCTCGTTGCTGCTGGCTCGGCCGGATGCGAAACATGGCTGGCGCTACGCCGGCCGGATCGGCTCCGGATTTTCGGACCAGCAGATCCTCGACCTGACCAAGCGCATCGGCAAGGCCGGACGCAGCAAACCGACCGTCGAAGTGACCGATGCGGTGGCCCGCGAAGTCCATGGCGCGTTGTGGTTCGACCCGATGTTCGTGGTCGAGGTGTTCATCCGTGGCACCGGCGGCTCGGGCGTGTTGCGGCAGGCCTCGCTGAAGGCCCTGCGGCTGGACAAGGACGTGGGTGACCTCGCCGACAGCGACCGCGACGGGTCCGAACGAGGTCCCGGAAAGAGCAGGGCGGCCAAATCTGTTTCACCGGTGAAGATCAGCAGCCCGGCCAAGGTGGCCTTCCCGGACAGCGGTTACACCAAGAAGGACGTGGCGGATTACTACGAACACGTGATGGATGAATTCCTGCCCGGGATCGTCGATCGTCCCTTGTCAGTCATCCGCTGTCCCGACGGCGCCGGCAAGGCGTGCTTCTTCCAGAAGCACCACACGCCGGGCCTGTCACGCGTCGACCTGGTCAAACTGAAGGAGGAGGCCGGTAACAACGCGGACTATCTGGTCGTGCGCGATGCGGAAGGTGTGATGGAACTGGTGCAACTCAATGCGCTGGAATTCCATCCATGGGGCTCGACCGCCGAACAACCCGACCGCGCGAACCGGGTGGTGTTCGACCTGGATCCTGGCCCGGATGTGCCGTGGAGCGAGGTGAAGCGGGCCGCACGACACGTGCGCGACCTGCTGGCCCAGGCCGAGCTGACTTCCTTCCTGCGTACCACGGGCGGCAAGGGCCTGCACGTGGTGGTGCCGCTCAACCCGGGCTGCGATTGGGACCTGGTGAAGACCTTCGCGCATGGTTTCGCCGATGCCCTGGCGCAATCCGAACCACGACGCTACCTGTCCGTATCGACGCTCAAGTTGCGACCCGGGAAGATATTCGTCGATTACCTGCGCAACGGCCGCGGCGCGACCAGCGTGGGGTCGTACTCGCTGCGCGCCCGCGATGGCGCGCCGGTCTCGATGCCACTGTCGTGGTCGCAACTCGGTGCACTCAAGAGTGGCCACGCGTACGACTTGAAGAATGCACCTGCAATGCTCAAGCGGCGGCGTAAGGACCCTTGGGAGGGAATCGACGAGATCGAGCAGGACCTGTCGCGGTGGTCGAATGGCTGATCGTCAGATCGAGATCGACTAGGCGATCGTTTCCGTGGAGCGTCAGCGTGCTATCTCACCTGACAGAACACTCCCGTAGCGCATCGCCACGTCACAGCGTTCGTACCGGGCACCGTACCGGGCCATGATGTCCGCATCGTGCTGGAAGCCCAGCTTCTCGTACAGATGGATGGCTGGTTCGCATTTGCCGTTCGTGAGCAGGTAGAGCGGCTCGGCTCCAAGCGACTCTGCCCGCTCAATTACCGCGGCAAGCAGGAACTCCCCAACTTTCATGCCGCGGGCTGATTCGCGTACGCCCATCTTGGTGAGCTCGTAGCTGGTCGCGCCGGTCTTCTGGAGCGCGCATGTGCCGACGATACCCAGCCCGGTGGCTTCGACGAACAGGATGACGCCGCCCGGTTCGATGATCTTGGCGCGTGGGTTGTCCAGCACGTCGCGGTCGGTAGCTTCGAGGCGGAACATCGCCTCGATCCATTCCGCATTGATATCGCGGAAGTGGGATGCAAGTGCGTCGCTGAACTCGTGGATTGTGAGGGTTTGGCTCATTAATTCAACTTGTCGAATTTGGGCGCGCCAAGTATAGGAGGGCGGCCAAGCCAACAGCGACCAAGCCAGCACGGGGGATGGTTCATGCGTCTATCCGATGAAAGCGGGCAAGTGCGTTGCAGCGCCTGTGCGTAGGGGCAGAGCCCCTACGGTGACCGCTTCACCCACAACGGTTTCCGGATAGCCTTTCAGCCCAACGGTCGCAGCGGAAAACAGGATCTCGATTCCGCCTCC
>JBOHYC010000309.1:0-6051 GCA_050737755.1 Lysobacter sp. | reverse complement strand
GCCGAGGCGATGCGCCGCTACGGGTCGGACAAGCCGGACCTGCGGATCGACATGGAATTCACCGACATCGCCGCGCTGGTCAAGGGTTGCGAGTTCAAGGTCTTCACCGACTGGGCCAACCATGAGGACGGCCGCGTCATCGCGCTGCGTGCACCGGGCGCCGCCGTGTTGTCGCGCAAGCAGATCGACGAGCTCGGCGCGCACGCGGCCAAGTACGGCGCCAAGGGCGTGGCGTGGATGAAGGTCGAGGACCCGGCCAAGGGCCGCGAGGGCGTCAGTTCGCCGATCGCCAAGTTCCTCGATGACGCGACGCTGGCCGCGATCCTGCAGGCGACCGGCGCGCAGTCCGGCGATGCGATCTTCTTCGGTGCGGCGACCTACAAGCTCGCGTCCGATTTCATGGGCGCGCTGCGGCTCAGACTCGGCAAGGACCTCGGTCTCGTGCAGGACGGCTGGAAGCCGCTGTGGGTCACCGACTTCCCGATGTTCGAGTGGGACGACGAGGCCAACCGCTACGTCGCCCTGCACCACCCGTTCACCGCGCCGGCGGTCGATGATGTCGCCGACCTCAAGGCCAACGCGATGACCGCGGTGTCGCGCGGCTATGACATGGTTCTCAACGGCAACGAGATCGGCGGCGGCTCGATCCGTATCCACCGCTCCTCGATGCAGTCGGCAGTGTTCGAGTTGCTCGGCATCGGCGCGGAGGAGCAGCAGGGCAAGTTCGGCTTCCTGCTCGACGCGCTCAAGTACGGCGCACCGCCACACGGCGGCATCGCGTTCGGCATCGACCGGATCGCCGCGTTGATGGCTGGTACCGAGTCGATCCGCGACGTCATCGCGTTCCCCAAGACCACCGGTGCGCAGTGCCTGATGACCGATGCACCGTCGCCGATTGCCGAGGCCCAGCTGGCCGAGGTCCATATCGCGGTGCGGCCGAAGCCGGCCAAGCCCGCTGCCGAGTAGATGGCGGGCGAGCCGCTCATCCGCCGCGCCACTCCGGACGATGCCGGGGTGGTGTCGCGGCTGGCCACGCGCACGTTCACCGAAACCTTCGGCCACCTGTACCCGGACGAGGATCTGCAGGCGTTCCTTGCCGAGAGCTACGCGGTCGAACGTCAGCGGGTCATCCTGTCGCACCCGGACTACGCGGTGTGGTTGATGGAGCACGACGGCGAGGCGATCGGCCACGCCGCCGCCGGCCCATGCGGGCTACCGCACGCGGATGTCGCGCCGCGCGATGGCGAGCTCAAGCGCCTGTACATGCTGAAGGACTGGCAAGGTGGCGGCCGCGGCGGGCGCCTGTTCGCGACCGCACTGGACTGGCTGCTCCGCGACGGCCCGCGCACGCTGTGGATCGGCGTGTGGTCGCAGAACCTCGGCGCGCAGCGGTTCTATGCACGCCACGGCTTCGTCCATGTCGGCGACTACGAATTCCCGGTCGGCCGCGTGCGTGACCATGAGTTCATCCTGCGGCGGGAAGCCCGGTGAGCGATCCCGCTGCGACTGACAACGCCGGCCGCCGTGTCGTCCTGCTGCACGGCCTGTGGATGCCGCGCGCCTCGATGCAATGGCACGCGCGGCAGCTGCGCAAGGCCGGTTACACCCCGCACATCTTCAGCTACGCCACGGTTGCCGGCGGCCCGGAGGCCGCGGTGCCGGCACTGCTGGAGGCGCTGCGCGAGCCCTGCGACATCCTCGCCCACAGCCTCGGCGGATTGGTCGCGGTGCACGCGCTGCAGCAGCAACCCGAGCTGCCGGTGCGCCGGGTGGTCTGCCTGGGTTCGCCGTTGTGTGGCAGCGCCGCCGCCTCCGGCATGGCCCGACTGCCGCTGGGCGCGAGGACGCTGGGTCGCAGCGCCGGTTTGCTGCGCGACGGTTGTCCGCCGTGGACCGGCCCGGCCGAGTTGGGCATGGTGGCCGGCGACTCGCCGATCGGGCTGGGGCAGATGTTCGGCGGTTTTACCGGCCGCAGCGACGGCACCGTGGCGGTCGCCGAGACCCGGATCGACGGACTGGCCGACCACATCGTGCTGCCGACCAGCCATACCGGCCTGCTGCTGTCCGCCCGCGCCGCCCGCCAGGTGGCGCATTTCCTCGCCCACGGCCGGTTTGTCCATGACGCGGGATAAGGAAGAGGGCAGGGCAAGGGGGTAGAATCCCGCTCCTTCCACCGCAACCGTCCGGAAATTCCCCATGGGCCGAGGTCCGTCGATCGAGGGGCGTAAAAACGCCACCGATGCCAAGCGCGGCAAGATATTCACCAAGATCATCCGCGAAGTCACCGTCGCCGCGCGTGCCGGCGGAGGCGACCCGGGGGGGAACCCGCGCCTGCGCACCGCGATCGACAAAGGGCTGTCGGCCAACATGTCGAAGGACGTGATCGAGCGCGCGATCAAGAAGGCCACCGGCGAGCTGGAAGGCGTCGAGTACGAGGAAATCCGCTACGAGGGTTACGCCCCCGGCGGCATCGCGGTGATCGTCGACTGCCTGACCGACAACAAGGTCCGCACCGTCGCCGACGTGCGCCACGCGTTCGGAAAGTTCGGCGGCAACCTCGGTACCGACGGCTCGGTCGCCTTCATGTTCAACAAGGTCGGGGTGCTGAGTTTCGATGCCGGCGCCGATGAGGACGCGGTCACCGAGGCCGCGATCGAGGCCGGCGCGGACGATGTGGTGGTGTATCCCGAAGACGGCGCGATCGACGTGCTGACCGCGCCCGACGCGTTCGAAGCGGTCAAGGAGGCGATGGTCGCGGCCGGTCTCGAACCCGGCCACGCCGAGGTCACCTGGCGCGCCGACAACGACATCGCGGTCGAGGGCGACACCGCCAAGGCGGTGGTCAAGCTGCTCGATTGGCTGGAGGACCTTGACGACGTGCAGAGCGTCTACTCCAATGCCGAACTCGGCGAGGATGCCTACGCCTGATCGGCGTACGCTGTCCTGGTGATCAGAATCCTTGGTATCGACCCCGGTTCGCAGCGGACCGGCATCGGCGTGATCGACGTGGGCACCGACGGGCGTTGCAGTTACGTCCATTGCGAGGCGCTGAAACTGCTCGATGCCCCTGACTTCCCGTCGCGCCTGGGCCTGCTGTGCGAGGGGCTTGAGCGGGTGCTGGACGAATGGCAGCCGCACCAGGTCGCGATCGAGACGGTCTTCATGGCCAAGTCCGCGACCTCCGCGCTCAAGCTCGGTCACGCCCGCGGCGCCGCGCTGGCGACGGTGGTCCGGCGCAAGCTGGGTGTCAGCGAGTACGCGCCGCGGGTCATCAAGCAGTCGCTGGTCGGTGGCGGTGCCGCCGACAAGACCCAGGTCCAGCACATGGTGCGGTTGCTTCTGCGGTTGCCGGACGCCAGGCTGCAGGCCGACGCCGCCGATGCGCTGGCGGTCGCCCTGACCCATGCCCACATGAGCGCGACCCAGATGCGTACCGGGGTCGCAGTGAACCAGTTGCGGAGGCGCGGTACATGATCGGTCGATTGAAGGGGATCGTCGTCCACAAGCAGCCGCCGTGGCTGGTGGTCGACGTCAATGGCGTCGGTTATGAGCTCGAAGCGCCGATGAGCACGTTCTACGACCTGCCGGAGATCGGCCGCGAGGTCTCGCTGTTCACCCACTACGCGCAGAAGGAGGACAGCGTGTCGCTGTACGGCTTCCTGCGCGAGATCGAGCGGCGGTTGTTCCGCGACGTGCAGAAGGTATCGGGCATCGGCGCGAAGATCGCGTTGGCGGTGTTGTCGGGCGTCAGCGTCGACGAGTTCGCGCGGATGGTGCAGTCCAGTGACGTCACCGCGCTGACCCGCATCCCCGGCATTGGCAAGAAGACCGCCGAACGCATGGTGGTGGAATTGCGCGACCGTGCCGCCGACTTCAGCGGCGGCGGCGCGGTGCTCAATGCCAATGGCGGCCCGGGCGATCCGCAGACCGAAGCGGTGATCGCCTTGCAGCAACTGGGCTACAAGCCCGCCGAAGCCACGCGCATGGCGCGCGAGGCGACCGCTGCCGGCGACGACGTCGGCACCATCATCCGCAAGGCGCTACAGTCCGCGCTTCGTTGAGCAGCGCCGCGCAGACAAATGGCAACCGTGAACTGTCACCGGCGCCCCGGGCTGCGTAATGCGGCGACCGGTGCTTTTGCGCTCAAACCATCCGCAGTCCAATGACCAGAACCCAAAAAAAGGCTTCGCACGATACGGCTGGCTCCCACGGCGGGCAGGGCCTGGCCGCGCTGGTCGTCGGCGCGATCGGCGTCGTCTTCGGAGACATCGGCACCAGCCCGCTCTACACGCTGAAGGAAGCCTTCAGCCCGCACTACGGCCTGGTCGCCAACCACGACACCGTGCTCGGCATCCTGTCTCTGGTGTTCTGGGCGTTGATGATGGTGGTCACGCTGAAGTACGTGACCATCATCATGCGTGCCGACAACGAGGGCGAAGGCGGCATCATGGCGCTGATGGCGCTGGCCCAGCGCACGCTGCCGAAGGGTTCGAAGTCGGCCTACGGAGTCGGCATCCTCGGCGTGTTCGGCGCGGCGCTGTTCTTCGGCGATGGCGTGATCACTCCGGCGATCTCGGTGCTTTCCGCGCTGGAGGGCCTGGAGGTGGTCGCGCCGCAGCTGGACGCCTGGATCGTGCCGATGACGGTGGCCGTGCTGGTGGCGCTGTTCGCGACCCAGCGCTTCGGCACCGAGAAGGTCGGCAAGGTGTTCGGGCCGATAACCGGGTTGTGGTTCCTGTCGTTGGCCGCGCTGGGCGTGCTCAACATCCTGCACGAGCCGGAAGTGCTGCAGGCGATCAACCCGTGGTGGGCGATGAATTTCTTCGCCACCCATTCCTGGCACGGCGTGTTCATCCTCGGCGCGGTGGTGCTGGCGGTGACCGGTGGCGAGGCGATCTATACCGACATGGGTCATTTCGGTGCCAAACCCATCCGCTACGCCTGGTACTACTTCGTGCTGCCGGCGCTGATGCTCAATTACCTGGGACAGGGCGCGCTGGTGCTCGAAGATCCGTTGGCGATCCGCAACCCGTTCTATGTCGGCGTGCCGGAATGGGCGCGGATGCCGATGGTGGTGCTGGCGACCGCGGCCACCGTGATCGCCTCGCAGGCGGTGATCACCGGTGCGTTCTCGGTGACGCGCCAGGCGATGCAGTTGGGCTACATCCCGCGCATGACGATCAAGCACACCTCGCGCGACACCATCGGGCAGATTTACATCCCCGCGATCAACTGGTCGATGATGGTGATCGTGATCCTGCTGGTGGTGAGCTTCGGTACTTCGTCCAACCTCGCCACCGCGTACGGCATTTCGGTGTCGGGCACGATGCTGATCGACACGATGTTGCTGGCACTGGTTGCGCGCGCGCTGTGGCCGCGCTGGCGCTGGTGGGTATTGCCGCTGTGCGTGTTGTTTGCCATCGGCGACATCGCGTTCGTGATCGCCAACGGTGCCAAGTTGCTGCAGGGCGGCTGGTTCCCGCTGGCGCTGGGCATCGTGTTGTTCACGCTGTTGCGGACGTGGCGCCGTGGCCGTGAGCTGCTGCGCGAAGAGATCCAGAAGGGCGGCATCCAGCTCGATACCTTCCTGCCCGGTTTGATGCTGGCGCCGCCGGTGCGGGTGCCGGGAACGGCGATTTTCCTGACCGCCGACAAGGGCGTGGTGCCGCACGCGCTGATGCACAACCTCAAGCACAACAAGGTGCTGCATGAGCGCAATGTGTTCCTGACGGTGGACACGCTGGCGGTGCCGTATGCGCCGGCAGGCAAGCGGCTCAGCATCGAGGCGATCGGCGACGAGTTCTACCGGGTGGTGATCCGGGCGGGCTTCATGGAAACGCCGGACGTGCCGTTGGCACTGATGCGTTCGTGCGACGCGGGCGGAATCCATTTCGATCCGATGGAAACCACTTATTTCGCGAGTCGGGAGACGGTGGTGGCGATCGCCCACCGCGGCATGCCGGTGTGGCGCGACAAGTTGTTCGCGGTGATGCACCGCAATGCGGCGCCGGCGACGGGGTTCTTCCGGATTCCGGGGAACCGGCTGGTGGA
>JBOHYC010000308.1:0-1731 GCA_050737755.1 Lysobacter sp. | reverse complement strand
GACGGCACTTCCAGCACCACCTTGTCGGTTTCGAGGTCGACCAGGTTCTCGTCGCGGCTGACCGCGTCGCCCGGCTTCTTGTGCCAGGTGGCGATGGTGGCGTCGGAGACGGACTCGGGCAGGACCGGAACTTTGATCTCGGTGCTCATGGGGTTGGCATCCTGGATTGCATGAATTTAAGGGCGTGAAGTCGGAGCGGAGTCGGGGAGGTATCAGACCGGATCATTCCGGAGAGATATCACCCTGCAGCGGGTTGACCAGCGCATCGGCGACCAGCTGCGCCTGCTCGGCGACATGGTCGGAGAAGTGACCGGCGGCCGGCGACGGCGAACGTGCGCGGCCTGCGTAATGCAACGCCTGCTTCGGCTGCAGGCAGAAGGTCAGGTGATGGCGGATCTGGTACCACGCACCTTGGTTCTGCGGCTCTTCCTGGCACCAGACGAGGTCCTTGGCCGAAGGGTAGCGCTTGAGTTCGGCCACCAGTGCCTCGCGCGGGAACGGGTACAACTGTTCGACGCGGACGATCGCGACATCCTCGGCGCCGCGCTTGCGGGCATCCTCGACCAGGTCGTAGTAGACCTTGCCCGAGCACGCCACCACCCGCTTGACCTTCTTCGGATCGGCCTCGGCATCCGGGATCAGATGCTGGAAAGTGCCGCTGGCCAGTTCGTCCAGGCTCGACACGGCGAGCTTGTGGCGAAGCAGCGATTTGGGCGTCATCACCACCAGCGGGGTGCGGGTGGCCATGCGCATCTGGCGGCGGATCATGTGGTACGCCTGGGCCGGCGTGGTCGGCACGCAGACCATCATGTTGTCGAGCGCGCACAACTGCAGGAAGCGTTCGAGGCGCGCGGAGCTGTGCTCCGGGCCCTGGCCTTCGTAACCGTGCGGCAACAACAGCACCAGTCCGCACAGGCGACCCCACTTGGCCTCACCGGACGACAGGAACTGGTCGATGACGACCTGGGCGCCGTTGGCGAAGTCGCCGAACTGCGCTTCCCAGATATCCAGCACCATCGGATCGGCGGTGGAGTAGCCGTATTCGAAGCCCATCACCGCTTCTTCGCTGAGCAGCGAGTCGATGATGGTGACGTCGATCGGGTTCTTCACCAGCTGCCGCAGCGGCAGGTAGTAATCGTCGGTGGCCTGGTCGTGCAGGATCGCGTGGCGATGGAAGAACGTGCCGCGCCCGCTGTCCTGGCCGACCAGACGGAGCTTGTAGCCTTCGCTCACCAGGGTCGCGTAGGCCAGGTTCTCGGCGAAGCCCCAGTCGCCGGCCTGCTCGCCGGCCGCCATCTTGCGGCGGTCTTCGTAGATCTTGGCGACGCGCGGGTGCAGCTTGACCTCGTCCGGAATCGCATTGATCGCGATGGCCAACTGGTCGAGGTTGGCGCGGTCGAAGGTGGTGTCGACCTTGTCGGCGAGCGTGCCCTTGAGGTAGTTCGACCAGTCGATGGTGAACTCGTCGGGCTTGACCTCTACCAGTTCGGTGGTGACCACGCCCTGGTCGAGCTTGTCGCGGTACGCATCCACCACGGCCTGCGCATCCTCGTCCTTGATCGCGCCTTCGGCGACCAGTTGCTCGGCGTAAAGGGCTCGCGGGGTCTTGTGCTTGCGGATCACCTGGTACATCAGCGGCTGGGTCGCTGCCGGCTCGTCGGCCTCGTTGTGGCCGTGGCGGCGGTAGCAGACCAGGTCGATGACCACGTCGCGGCCGAACTCGTTGCGGAA
>JBOHYC010000307.1:0-2203 GCA_050737755.1 Lysobacter sp. | reverse complement strand
GCGGCATCCCGCCGGGTGCCGGCGTCGGCATCATCGCGCCGGCGGCTGACCCGAACGCACCGCTGGCGGAACTGCAATGCCTGCGCGCGTTGTTTGACGGCGAGGGCGCCGATGCCGAGCGAGTCCGTGCCGGCGTCGCCGAAGTGCAGGCCGGCCTGCCGCGCGAAGGTCTGCCGATCATGGTGGTCCATGGCCTCGACGACGGCCTGATCCCGCCGGCCTTCAGCAGTGCGCCGTACGTTGCCGCCGCACAGGCGGCGGGCCGAGACGTGCGTTACTGGCAAGTCCACAAGGCCCAGCACTTCGACGCATTCCTCGGGCTGCCGGTTTACGGCGCGCAGTACCTGCCGCTGCTGCCGTATGTCTACGAGGCGCTGGACCGCACATGGGCGCACCTGCAGGACGGGACGCCGCTGCCGGTTGATGCGGTGATCGAGACCACGCCGCGCGGTGCGGGAAAGGCGCTGGAGGCGGGCCATCTGGCCGTCCCTCGCTGAGATGGGAGCGCGAAATGTAGGAGCGACGTAAGTCGCGAATGCACGGCGATTCCGGTTCGCGAGGAAATCGCGACTTACGTCGCTCCTACAGTCGTTGCCACATTGGCGCGGTGGGTGCGAAGAGGACCACCATGCGACAAGAAAAAGGGCGCCCGAAGGCGCCCTTGTTTCTTTCCAGCTATCCCAATCAGCCGCCGTTGCGCGGCCCACGATTGCCACCGCCGGGCCGACCGCCCCGCGGCGGACCCTGGCGCGGACCACCGGGCTTGTTACCGCCCGGGCCCGGACGCGGGCCACCCGGGCGGCCGCCGGGCTTGCCGGCCGGTCGCGCGCTGCGCGGCTTGTCGCCGTAGGGGTTGAAGCCGCCGGGGTTGGCATGGTCGGACGGGAAGCTCGGCGCGTTGCCGGGGTGGCCGTAGGGGCGCGGAGCACGCTGGCTCTGCCCCTGGCCGCCACCACCGCCGCCGGGGCCACGTTCGCTGCGACCCTGGTATCCGCCACCACCGCCCGGACGTGCACCGCCGCCCGGGCGTCCGCCGCCGGGCTTGCCATACGGCTTCTTCGGGCCACGACCATCGGCGTTGCGATGTCCGCTGGGGCCGGTCTCGACGCCGTCGGGCACGTACCAGGTACGGAACGCGGCCGGGTTGCCATCGGGCAACGGCTTCTGGCCCTTCGGCGCGCGCTGCTTGAACGGCTTCTGCGACTGCTTGGCCGCAGCCTCGCCACTGACGGTCAGGCCGCCGTGGCGCTTCGGGCCGCCGCGACCACGGCCGCCACGGTCCTCGCGGACGTTATCGAAGCGACGTAGCTCGCGACCTTCGTCGGCCGTGGTGACATGGCCGCCGACATAGCCGGGACCGGCGCTGCGACCGCTGAGGTTGATCGTCGACTTGCTGGCCTTGCGCTGGCCAATCACCGGCTGCAGGGTCAACGCCGACGGGGCGCCGTCTTCCAGCCCGAGGTCGGCACGCAGCTTCTCGACCTTGTCGCCTTCCAGTTCCTGCGATTGCCCGCGCAGCAGTTCGCGCGGCAGCGAGACATCGCCGTAGCTGATGCGCTTGAGCCGGCTGACCTGGCAGCCCTGCGATTCCCACAGGCGGCGGACTTCGCGGTTGCGGCCTTCCTTGACCACCACGCGGAACCAGTCGTGCGAGTCGGTACCGCCGATGCGCTCGATGTCATCGAACTTGGCAGGGCCGTCGTCGAGGGCGACGCCGCGCTTGAGCCGGTCGGGGATGTTGTCGGGCACCCGGTCTTCGCCTTCCGGCGCACGCACGCGGCAGACGTACTCGCGCTCGACCTCGAACGACGGATGCATCAGCGCGTTGGCCAGCTCGCCGTCGGTGGTCAGCATCAGCAGGCCGGTGGTGTTGATGTCGAGACGGCCGATCGCGATCCAGCGCGCGCCCTTCAGTGCGGGCAGGGCCTCGAAGATGGTCGGCCGACCCTCGGGGTCTTCGCGGGTGGTCACTTCGCCTTCGGGCTTGTTGTACGCCAGCACGCGCGAGGTCTCGGTCAGCGCGGTGGCAACGAAGCCACGGCCGTCCAGGTCGACCTTGTCGCCGCTCTTGATCGACTGGCCGGTCTTGGCCACTTCGCCATTGACCTTGACCAGGCCGTCGGCAATGCGCTGTTCCAGCGCGCGGCGCGAACCGAGGCCGGCCTGGGCCAGGACCTTGTGCAGGCGCTCTTCAAGCTTGGGC
>JBOHYC010000306.1:0-2150 GCA_050737755.1 Lysobacter sp. | reverse complement strand
AAGGACGGCAAGGTCGGCGGCAGCAGCGTCGATGGCGACATCCGCTACGAGTAGCCGCGACGTGGGCAGGCGCGGGCAGGGCGGCGTCTCGCTGCTGGAAATGCTGCTGGTGGTCAGCCTGATCGCGATCGCGAGTCTGCTTGCCGCGGCCGCGTTCAGTGGCGGGATCAAGGGCATGGAGTTGCGCTCGACCGCCAAGGAGATCGCCGCGGAACTGCGTTTCACCCGCACCCGCGCCATCGCCACCGGCCAGCCGCAACGTTTCGTGATCGATCCAGCCGCGCGTACGTGGCAGGCGCCCGACGGCCATGACGGTGAAATCCCCAATGCGCTGCAGGTGCACTTTATCGGCGCGCGTGAAGTGCAGCCGAATAAAGGCGAAGGCGCGGTGATGTTCTTCAACGATGGCGCCGCGACCGGCGGGCGGATCCAGCTCTCCCGCGAAGGCGCTGCGTGGAACATCGACGTGGCCTGGCTGACCGGCGAAGTGACGCTGGCGCGCGCGGAGGTGGGGCCGTGAGGAGCGGTGCGCCCCGGTCGCGGCGTGGACAGGCGGGTTATTCGCTCATCGAGGTGATCGTCGCGTTTGCATTGCTCGCGCTGGCCTTGAGTCTGCTGCTCGGTACGCTGTCGGGCGCGACCCGGCAGGTGCGCTGGTCGGGCGATGCCGGGCGGGCGGCACTGCACGCGCAATCGCTGCTCGACACCGTCGGCGTCGGTGAGCCGGTGCAGCCCGGCCAGCGCAACGGCGAGTTCGATGATGGTCGTTATCGCTGGTCACTGCAGGTCAACCCGTGGTCCGACGGACTGCCGGTCACTGGCCCCGTCGCGCCGGCTGACAATCGGCTGTACGAACTGGTGCTGACCGTGCAATGGGGCGACGCCGGCCCGCGCGAGCGCTTGCAACTGCGCAGCTTGCGGCTGGCGCCGCCGGACTTGCAGATGGTGTCGCGGTGATGCGCCCTGTCGCCAGGGCCGCCGGCTTCACCCTGATCGAAGTGTTGCTGGCGACGGTGTTGCTGGCGGCTGGCCTGGCCGTGGCGTTCTCGACGCTGACCGCGGCCACCCGCACCGCCAGTGCCGGCGAGGCCATGGCCGCGCGCGGCGAGCGCATGCGCGCGGTCGAGGGATTCCTGCGCAAGCGCCTGGTCGCGGCCCGGCCGATCGCGTTCGGTACCAACGAGGCCAGCCTGATGCCGCAGCGCTTCATCGGCGAATCCGGGCGGATGCGCTTCGTTGCCGACCTGCCGGACTACCTGGGTCGCGGTGGGCCGTACCTGCACGACTTCCGCATCGAGGACGACGGCGACGGCGTGCGTATGGATCTGGTGCTTGAACTGGTGCTCGCCGGGGAGACCATCGAGGATCCCGATCCGCGTCCGCCGGAACCGCTGGTCGATGGATTGGAGTCGGCCCGCTTCCGTTACCGCGGCCCCGATCCCGACGGCGGGCTGGGTGACTGGCAGGACGACTGGACCGCCCCCGAACAACTGCCCTGGATGGTCGAAGTCACCCTGGCCGATCCCGACGGCCGCGAATGGCCGCCGCTGGTGGTCGCGTTGCCGCTCGCACGTGGCGGCGCGGGCGATGCCATGGGAGGGTTCTGATGCGTGCCGCGTCCCGCCGGCGCGTCGACGGCGCCGCGCTGTTGCTGGTGCTGTGGCTGATCGTGCTGCTGACCGCGCTGGTCGGCGGCTTCGCGATGGTCGCCCGGGTCGAGCGGCTTCAGGGCCAGGTGCTGGTGCGCGGACTGGCCGCCCAAGGTGCCGCCCGCGCCGGAGTCGAGTACGCCCTGTCGCGGGTGGAACTGACCGATCCGCGCCTGCAATGGCAGCCCAACGGCCAGCCCTACCAGTGGAATTACGCCGGCGCCGAGGTCGAGGTCCGGATCGTCGACGAGAACGGCAAGATCGACCTCAACCAGACCGACGCCACCGTGCTGGCCAACCTGCTGCTCGCGCTGGGGGTCGATCAGGTCGAGGCGGCGCGACTGGCGGCGGCGGTGATCGACTGGCGCGACCCGGACCAGCTGACCCAGGCCGCCGGTGGCGCCGAGGACCGCGACTACGCATCGGCCGGGCGCGCGTACGGCGCCAAGGACGCCGCGTTCGAGAGCATCGCCGAATTGCAGCAGGTGCTCGGTTTCAGGC
>JBOHYC010000305.1:0-3101 GCA_050737755.1 Lysobacter sp. | reverse complement strand
GGAACATCCGCATCGAGAACACCATCGTCGGTGATGACCCGACCACGATGCTGGACGACTGCTACGTGCGTGGCATCAGCTCACGTTGCCAGGGCCCGGACACCTTCACCCGCGATCCGGCGACCGGCGAAATCACCTCGCTGTCGTTCGGCGGCCGCAATGCCGGCTTCGTGGAGACCGAGGGCTTCGACTTCGACCTCAACTACGGCATGGAAACCGCTTACGGCAACTTCGCGCTGGCGTGGATGAACACCTACGTCAGCAAGAACGAGCTGAAGGTCGACAACTTGGAAGGCGTGCCGTCGCAGCAGAATGGCTTCGGTGGCAACTTCCGTCTGCGTTCCAACGTCAACCTCAGCTGGGAAATGAACGACTGGGGCGCGAGCTGGAGCACGCGTTACTACTCCGGCGTCAAGAGCAGCTGTCTGATCGAGGATGACTCGAACTTCTGCAGTCTGCCGAACTACGCGGCACCGGACACCCAGGGCAACATCGTCCCGTTGAACGAACTGTCCTCGGTCACCTTCCACGACGTCCAGGTCCACTGGAACGCGCCGTGGAACGCGACCATCGCGGTCGGTGCGAACAACGTGTTCGAGAACTACGGTACGCCAGACTATGACGCGCCGAACTCAGGCTACTCGTACTACGGTGGCTTCGACATCGGTCGCATGGTGTACATGAAGTACCAGCAGCGCTTCTGATCGATCCACTGATCGAAGTTGCAGGAGGCGGCCCCGGAAACGGGGCCGCCTTTTTTATGTCGGGTACTGCCGCCCGCACCGGACATGAAAAAGGCCGCCCGGAGGCGGCCTTGTCATCGTTGCGATTCGCGCGGGGCGATCAGAAGTTCGGCTTGTCCGAGGATTCCTCGTAGCGCGTCATCGAGTCGCGCAGGATCTGCTTCGCTTCCGCGGCGTCACCCCAGCCGTCGAGCTTGACCCACTTGCCTTTCTCCAGGTCCTTGTAGTGCTCGAAGAAGTGGCCGATGCGCTCGAGCCAGTGCGGGCTGACCTTGCCGATGTCGTCGATGTGGGCGTAACCGGCGAATACCTTGTCGACCGGCACGGCGAGGATCTTCTCGTCGCTGCCGGCCTCGTCGCTCATGCGCAGCACGCCGACCGGGCGGCAGCGGATCACCGAGCCGGGAATCAGCGGCAACGGCAGGATCACCAGCACATCAGCCGGGTCGCCATCGCCGCACAGGGTGTGGGGGATGTAGCCGTAGTTGCACGGGTAGCGCATCGGCGTCGACAGGATGCGGTCGACGAAGATCGCGCCCGAGGCCTTGTCGACCTCGTACTTGACGGGCTCGGCGTCCTTCGGGATTTCGATGATGACGTTGATCTCATCCGGCGGGTTCTTGCCGGCGGGGACGAGGTCCAGGCCCATGCGGGAGTACTCCAGTAAAGCTGAGGGGCGCGCCGGGACGGCGCGGTTGGCCGGCCATTTTAGCCGGCATCCTGCTGCGCTGCAGCAACCGGGAACGGCGGCGGGATAACGACATGACCTGGAAAAAGGAAACGGCGGCGATGTCTCGCCGCCGTTCCAGCCCTCCCGTTAACTACTGTCCGCCGCGCGGTCGCCGATCCAGATACTGGCTGGCCCAGCGCTGCGCCACCTGTCCGGCGGCGTCGCGTCCGCCCAGACCGAAGGCGAGTGCCACGGCCACGGCCACGGCGCCCAATACCAGTCCAAACGCGAGATTGACGATGTCATCGGCCACGCCCATCGCGCGCAGACCCATCGCGACCACCAGGCCAAGGATCGCGAGCCGGGCGATCCGGGCCATGCCGCGACCTTCCGGATTGGCACGCTCGATCGCCTTGCCGGCCACGTCGGCCAGCCAGTAACCGACCACGAAGATCACCAGACCCAGCAGGATGTCGGCGCCGAACGCGATGAATTGCTCCAGCAGGCTGTGCACGCCGCCGAAGCCGAGCAGGGCGGCGGCCTCGACAGTGGCGAACAGCATGATGAAGAACAGCGCGACCTTGCCGGCCAGGTCCGACAGCGTCAGCGGCGCAGCGTCCGATGGCGAGGCGACCATGCCGGCAGGGACAACGGTGCCATCGGGTGCGATGGTGGCGTCCGTGGCGGATATGGCCGGTGTTGCGGGACCACCGAACGCATGGCCCAGCCCGATCCGCTCAGGCAGCCGATCGAAACCGAGGTTGGCCAGCAACCGTGCCACCAGCTCGGCGACGAAGCGGCCGATGAACCACGCCAGGATCAGGATCGCTGCAGCCGCCAATACATTGGGCACTGCCTGCAGGAACACGTCGAGCATGCGCGTCAGCGGCCGCGAGATCGCCTCGATCCGCAACGCATCCAGTGCCGCGATCAGCGTGGGGACGATCACCAGGATGAAAGCCAGCGTGCCGCCCAGTTGCGACAGCTTGATGCCTCTGGTGTTCTCGTTGCTCTCGACGAAGCGGTCGACCCCGGTCGCCGCCAGCAGGTTGCTGACGATGCCGCGCACCACCTTGGCGATGACCCAGCCGATCACGCCGATGATCGCTGCCGCCAGAAGGTTGGGCAGCATGCCGAGCAGGTCGGTCATCATGTTCGACAGCGGCGCCATCAATCCTTCGATCTGCAGCACGCCGACGATCGCCGGCAGGAACAGCAACAGCACCAGCCAGTAGGCGACGTTGCCGAGGGTCTGCGACATCGGCTGTGCGTTGGCCTTCTCCGACAGTTTCTCGTCGAGTTGGCTCGCTGCCAGTGCCTTGTTGACCACAACCCGGGCAAGGGTCGCCACCAGCCACGCGACCAGCGCCAGCACGGCGGCCGGGATGATCGTCGAGGCGAACGACGACAGCGGCCCCGATACACCGTCGACGTGCATGAAACTGAGTGCGCCGATCAGCGCCACCAGCAGGATCGTCCAGAACACGATGCGTGAGACGATGCGCTCCAGGTCAACGTTCGACCTGGTCTGCGCCGACAGACGCTGGTTGGCGTTCACCGCCGCCAGCCCCTTGCGGGTCAGCGCACTGGCGATCAGGGCGATGATCCAACCGACCAGCAGGATCGCCAGTCCGCCTAGGATGCCGGGCAGGTAAGGCCCGAACGAGTTCTGCACGGAATCTTGCCAG
>JBOHYC010000304.1:0-6318 GCA_050737755.1 Lysobacter sp. | reverse complement strand
GGAGACGCGACCGGTGGAAACCGGCGTCACGGTGCAGACGCTGAGCTTCGAGCGACTGGTACAGCAACTGGCCGAGGATCATCAGCTGTTCGTGATGGACCGCAAAGGCACGCCGATCCGTGATCAGGCGTTCGAGGGCAGTCCCTGCTTCCTGCTGACCGACCACATCCCGATGCCGAAGAAGACCTTCGGCAGCCTGGATCGCTTGGGTGCGAAGCGGATCACGCTGGGGCGGACGATGCTGTTTGCGTCGCAATGCGTGGTGTTGATCCATCACGAGCTGGACCAGCGATAGCGTCCCGAGGCGCGCGTGCTACCCGGCAGTGGCGCGTGCATGGACGCCGGATCGCCTGCCGGCCATGCCCTTGCTACGGGACTGAAACTGCCGCCTCGAACTCCGGGTCGTCCAGATAACGTTCGAAATCCGCGTCATTGCGGAACTGTTCGGCGGGTTTACCCAGCCGGGCGGCGGCCGAGACGTGCCGCAGCATCCGGGGCTTGTCGCCCTGCAGCGCGTAATGGCAGGCGAGGTTGTACAGCAGGGTGGCGTTTGTGTGCGTGTCGGGGTCGAACTGCGGGCCGACCAGCGTGGCTATCACCTCGTCGACCAGCGCGGCGTCCTGCGGCCGGCGCACCGCCACCGCCAGGGTCTGGCTGGCGATCACGCTGGTGTTGTAGGCAGCGCTGGGATCGTCCGAGCGCCCGGACGTGTACGGATGCACCGCTGACAGATAGTGCCGCACCAATGCCACGGAAGTGTCGGCGCGACCCGTCGAATTCAGGCCGTTGAGCAGGCGGGCGTAGCCTTCGGTGATGAACGGTATCGACTGGACCCCGATGTCCGGGTCGCGCACCAGCGTCTCGGCCTGGAGCTGGAAACGCGCCAGCGCATCGCCCTCGCCGGCCAGCAAGTCGTCGGCGGACTGCTTCAGCTGGGCCACGCGTGTCGGCGGTGGCGGCGCGCCTTCGCGGCCGTGCCAGGGCCGGAACGTCGGACGTCGCAGGTATTCCAGCCGCGCGTGGTCCAGTGGCACGTCGGTGCCAGCGCGGCGCAGCAGCAACCGCATGTCGCCCACCTCGCCGAACAGGTCCGGGACCTGCAACAGCAGGGTGGCCGGGACATCCGCAGCCGGCAGGCGCGCGAATGCGGCGCGCGTCTGCGCCGGGTCCAGCGTCACCTCGACGATGGCGTAGCTGTCGTCATCCCAGGGCGAGCCCCACTCCACCTGCATCGCGGTCGGCAGTTCGTTCAACGGCGGGCCGTCCGCGTCCAGCGCCACGGTCGGTGCGCTGATCCGCGGGCGTGCCGGCCGGGCACGCCACCAGCGGTGCACCGTGGCGCCGCCTTCCAGCACGACCGTGCCGGTGACAGCATCGCGTGCGGTCTCCGGCCCGTCGAACGCGGGCACCCAAGCCGGTGTCGGACGCGCCGGGGCGGCCGGGTCGCGCGCGCTTTGACGCGGCCGCACGGCGTACAGGCCAAGGTCCTCGCGATAGAGCTGCCACAACTCCTCCTCGCCCTCATGCTCCATGTAGTCGCGCATGTGCACCTGCATCCATGGGCTCGCGCCCGGCAGGACGGTGGAGGGATCCCACCACGACGTCATGTGCAGGAACTCGTAATCTCCCTCGTCCCGGCCCACGAAGACCTTGAACTGCAGGACCTCGCCATCCACCAGTAGGCGCGTGTGTGCATCGCCGAACCAGTACCGGCGCGGCAGGCCGCCCGGCAGGTGCGGAGCAAGCACCTTGAACGCGCCGCCAACCACGATCTCGGCCGCATAGCGGGCCACCCCACCCTCCACGTGGTAGCGGCGACGGTCGAAGCCCACCACCTCCACACGCGATGGTCGGCCACCGTAGCCCGCGGCAAACGAGTCTGCCTCGATCTCCACCATCAGCGGTGTCGGCACCTCCAGCCCCTCCAGGCAGGTGTCGGCCCAGGACAGGTGATCGTCGGTGGACGAGCGCGACGTGCAGTACGTATCCACCCGCTCACGATGCCGGCTGATGTCCATCTTGCGGGCGGTGTCGCCATCCCACAGCCAGGCCCAGGCGCGGTCGTCGCGTCGGTCGAAAGCCACCACCTTGGCCGCCGACAGGGCCGCGTGCAGTTGCGCCGGTTCCAGCGCATTGCCGTCGACCGGCGGCGCATACGGCTTGCGGGAGCGCATGCCGGTGTGGACCCAGTCGATAAAGCCATCGTCGCCGAAGGAAATGCCGTTGCGATGCATCGCGCCGGGCGTGTCGACGGTGTCGAGCAGGCGGCCGTCCGCGCTGAAACGCCACAGGTAGCCATCGGCTGCGACGATGACCTCGTTCCGTTCCGGCAGCGCGAACATCGCCTGGATGTTGCCCTTGATCTGCCGGCGTACTTCCAGGTGCCGGGAGGCGGCCAGATTTTCCGAGAGGCGCGGGAACTCGGGGTCCTGCTGGGCGGCGAACAAAAGCGATTGGATACCTGTCATCAAAAGCACGCACACCGAGAGCACCAGCACCAGGCCGGCGGGGAGAAGTTTCTTGAGGATCAGCCGGCGCGTGCGGCCTGCGGGATGGCTGCTCATTCGTCTGTCGCCAAACGGATGATCACGCCGGCGCGGTCATCGGCGACCCAGATGGCGCCATCGTCGGCAATCGCCATGCCGACCGGCGAGCCTTGCGGGCGCAGTCCCGGGCGCCGGTTCCATCCCGGCGTCAGCACTACCGGCGTGGCGGCCGGCGCAGCGCCGTACGCGCGGAAGCCGGCACCGTAGACGGGGAAGCGCGGCTGCGCATCGGGAACCGGCACTCCGCGAGCATCCACCGCGAAGCTGGCGATGCGGCCGCCAACCGAGCGGTAGCCGTGCCAGCTCATCAGCATCCGACCCTGCAGCGCCGGGAACATCGCGCCGTCGTACCAGAGCATGTCCAGCGGGGCCGCATGCGGCGGCAGCAGCAACGCCGGCGTGGCGTGCGCGTCGGACCGGCACCAGTCCGCCTTGTCCGGCCATGCCGGCGTGGTGTTTGAGGTCGCTGTGCAATAGGGCCAGCCAAAATGCTGCCCCGTCTCGACGACGTTGAGTTCCTCGAACGGCACCCAGCGGCTTTCGAAGTCGTAGCTGTTCTCCGCCTGCAGCACCGTACCCGACGCGTGCACCGCCAGCGCCACCGAGTTGCGCAGCCCGCGCGCCATCACCGTGTAGTCCTCCGACCAGCCACCCTTGTCATCGTGCGGATAGACACGCAGCGACGCCGCATCCGACGCGCCCTCGCTCTCCGCGCACAAACCGGCGCCGGTGCGAGCGCCGTCGCCAGCACATTGATCGCTCGGCGCGCCAACGTTGACCAGCAGGTCGCCGTTGGGCAGGAACACGAAGCTCGACAGCGGATGACGATGCGAATGCAGGCGGTTGTCGGGCAGCCCGGTGACGACAGGCTCGATGGTTTCGGCAGGTGTCGTCGCGTCGGGGTCGAAGCGGAAGATCCGGCTCATCTCACCGACGTAAGCCAAACCATCGGGGCCGCGAGCAATGGCATGCGGCAGGTGCAGCCCGTCGATGACCCGCTCAAGCGTGGCGCCCTCCCCCGGCTGCGTGCGCAACTTCCACACCGCGCCCGCCGTGCCGTTCCAACGGCCCAGATCGGTCACCAGCCAGGTGTCGGCATCCAGTTGCAGCAGCGAGCGTGGCAGGCGCAGTTCGCGTGCGTGGTCCTGCACGGTCGGGCCGACCACCAGGCCCGCGCACATGCCGCGCATGGTCTCGATGGCAAGCCGTGGATACCCGTCGCAGGACTCGCCCTGCACGGCATAGCGCTCACGCGCCGCGCAGGGCAGCACCGACAGCAGGCACGTCGCAGCCACTGCCAAAATACGCAACATCGTCATCCCTTCCCCCTGAATTCACGTCACCCGCTCGCCCGCCGCAACGCGGACGCCCGTCTCGTCCGCCGTGGCCGGCTGGATGTCCAGGCGCAACCGCCGGGCATCCCACCACACCCGCAAGCCGCGATACCTGACCAGATAGCGTACCGCCACCGCAGTCGCCGCGAGCCCCGACAACGCGCCGATCCCCAGCGCCCAGCGCGCGCCGAAACGATCGACCACCCAGCCCACCAGCGGCGCACCCAACGGCGTGCCGCCCATCACCACCGCGATCCGCAACGCCAGCACCCGGCCACGCATCGCACGCTCGGTGGTGAGCTGCATCATCGAGTTGCTCGCGGTCATGAAGGTCAGCGCCGCCAACCCGACGAAGAACAGCACCATGCCGAACATCACCGGTCCCGGCATCACCGCCGCCACCGCCACGCTGACCCCGAAGCCCGCCGCCGACACCGCCATCAGCACCATTCCCGGCACCGGCCGACGCGCCGACAGCAGCGCCCCGCACATCGTGCCGGCCGCCATCGCCGAGGTCAGCAGGCCGTACTGGCTCGCGTCGCCGTCGAACACCGTGACCGACATGGTCGAAATGAAGATCGCGAAGTTGAAACCGAACGTCCCCAGCAGGAACAGCATCACCAACACCGCGATCAGGTCCGGCCGTTGCGCGACATAGCTGAAGCCCGCCAGCAGGCTCCCCTTCGCACGTTCCGGCCGCGCTTCGGTGTGCAGCTCATGCACCCGCAGGAACCACAGCGACACCAGCACCGCCGCATAGGAGCCCGCGTTGACCACGAACAACCAACCCTCGCCGATCGCCGCGATCAACACGCCCGCTACCGCCGGGCCCAGCATCCGCGCTGCATTGAACGACGCCGAATTCAGCGCCACCGCATTGGCCAGGTCGTCATCGCTGACCAGGTCCGACACGAACGCCTGCCGCGCCGGCGCGTCGAACGCGGTGACGCAACCCAGCAACAACGCAAAGCCGTATACGTGCCACAACTGCACCACGCCGGTGAGCGTCAAAACGCCCAACCCAAGCGCCAGCAACCCGGCGACGGCCTGCGTGGCGAGCAGCAGCTTGCGGCGGTCCCAGTGATCGGCCACGTAGCCGGTCACGGGCAACAGCAGCAGCGGCGGGCCGAACTGCAACGCCATCACGATGCCTACCGCCGTCGCGTTGTGGTCGGTCAGCACCGTCAGCACCAGCCAGTCCTGCCCGATGCGCTGCATCCACGTGCCGACGTTGGACACCAGCGCACCACCGGCCCAAAGGCGGTAGTTGTAGCTGCGCAATGACTGGAACATGCTGCTCAAACGGGTGCCTGTCGCCTCGGTTGGACCATTGCCGCCGAGGCGACCGGAACTTCATGCTAACCCGCCATCGAAACGGAGCCCCCATGACACGACAGCTCGTGATCGACGGCGACCGCATCCACGACATCGTCTCGTTCTACGACGAGATCAACCGGGTTTTCATGGCCGACGTCGACTGGTCGCTGGCGCACAGCCTGGATGCACTGGACGACATGCTTTACGGCGGCTACGGCGCGCTCGACGGCAATGCCCCCGCCACCCTGGTCTGGACCAACTACGAGAACAACCGACGCGACCTCGGCCCCGACGCCACGCACGCATTCCTGCTGGCCAAGCTCGACAAACCGGCTACGTTCGACAGCTCCCGCATCCAGCGCCAACTCGACGCACTGGACGCCGGCACCGGCCAGACCTTTTTCGACACCGTGCTGGAGATCATCGCCAGCCACCCCAACATCACGCTTCAACCCCAGCCCCCTGCATCGAGCACATCGTTTCAATGAAACCTGCACTGGCCCGGCCCACGTTGCACCCACGCAACCGCCACCAGGGACACTACGATTTCGCGCGACTGGTGAAGACCAGCCCTGCCCTGTCGCCATACACGGTGATCACGCCGCGCGGCGACACCAGCATCGATTTCAGCAACCCCGGCGCCGTGCGCGAACTCAACCGCGCGATTCTCCGCTGCGACTACGACATCGCGCACTGGGACCTGCCCGACGGCACGTTGTGCCCGCCGATCCCCGGCCGCGCCGACTACCTGCACGGGTTGGCCGACCTGCTGGCCGAGGGCGACGGCACGATCCCACGCGGCATGTCGATCCGCGTGCTTGATATCGGCGTCGGTGCCAGCTGCATCTATCCGCTGCTGGGACATGCCGAGTACGGCTGGCGCTTTGTCGGTTCCGACATCGACGCGAGATCGCTGAAGGTCGCCACGGCGATCGTCGACGCCAACCGGCTCGACAAGGCTATCGCGCTACGCCTGCAACCGCGGCGGGACAAGGTGTTCCGCGGCGTGGTGCGCGAGGACGACCGGTTCGATCTCACCCTGTGCAATCCCCCTTTCCACGCCTCCGCCCGCGAGGCCGCCAGCGCCAACCAGCGCAAGCTGCGACAGCTTGGCACCGCGT
>JBOHYC010000303.1:0-3297 GCA_050737755.1 Lysobacter sp. | reverse complement strand
TGCCGGCGACCAACCTGTGGCCGATCCCGGACCAGATCCCCAGCGAGCTGGCCGCGTTCTTCGACCCCTACGGCAACGCCGCGCACTGCGCGCTGGAATTCGACGTGGTCGGCGAGGACGTGCTGATCACTGGCGCCGGCCCGATCGGCATCATCGCCGCCGGCATCTGCAAGCACATCGGCGCGCGGAATGTCGTCGTTACCGACGTCAACGACTACCGCCTCAAGCTGGCCGCCGACATGGGCGCGACCCGCGTGGTTAACGTGTCGAATACATCGCTGAAGGACGTGATGGCCGATCTGCACATGGAGGGCTTCGACGTCGGCCTGGAGATGAGCGGCAACCCGCGCGCGTTCAACGACATGCTCGACTGCATGTACCACGGCGGCAGGATCGCGATGCTCGGCATCATGCCCAAGGGCGCCGGTGTCGACTGGGACAAGATCATCTTCAAGGGCCTGGTGCTGCACGGCATCTACGGCCGGAAGATGTACGAGACCTGGTACAAGATGACCCAACTGGTGCTCGGTGGATTCCCGCTGGGCAAGGTGTTGACCCACCAATTGCCGGTCGAGGAATTCCAGCAGGGCTTCGACCTGATGGAAGCGGGCAAGGCCGGCAAGATCGTGCTGAGCTGGAACTGAGGAACCCACCATGTCCCTGACCGATCGCTACGCCACCGAACTCGACGCCATCCGTGATGCCGGCCTGTTCAAGTCCGAGCGCATCATCACCAGCCCGCAGTCGGCCGAGATCACCCTCGACGACGGCCGCACGGTGCTGAACTTCTGCGCCAACAACTACTTGGGCCTGGCCGACCATCCCGACATCATCGCCGCCGCCAAGGACGCGCTCGACACGCACGGCTTCGGCATGGCGTCGGTGCGCTTCATCTGCGGCACCCAGGACCGGCACAAGCAGCTTGAGCAGACCATCGCATCATTCTTCGGCACCGAGGACACGATCCTATACGCTGCCTGTTTCGACGCCAACGGCGGCCTGTTCGAGCCGCTGCTGGGCGAAGACGACGCGATCATCTCCGACGCGCTCAACCATGCCTCGATCATCGATGGCGTGCGCCTGTGCAAGGCCAAGCGCTTCCGTTACGCCAACTGCGACATGGCCGATCTGGAGAAGCAGTTGCAGGCCGCCGACGCCGCGGGTTGCAAGACCAAGCTGATCACCAGCGACGGCGTGTTCTCGATGGACGGCTTCATCGCCCCGCTGGACGAGATCACCGCGCTCGCGAAGAAGTACGGCGCACTGGTCCACATCGACGAGTGCCACGCGACCGGCTTCATCGGCGCGACCGGCCGGGGCTCGGCGGAAGCCAAGGGCGTGATGAACAAGATCGATATCTTCACCGGCACGCTCGGCAAGGCGATGGGCGGCGCGCTGGGTGGTTTCACCACGGCGAAGAAGGAAGTGGTCGAACTGCTGCGCCAGCGTTCGCGTCCCTACCTGTTCTCCAACTCGTTGCCGCCGCACGTGGTCGCCGCCGGGATCAAGGCGTTCGAGATGCTCGCCGCCGCCGGCGACCTGCGCCGGCAACTGGCGGAGAACACCGCCTACTTCCGCGAGCGCATGACCGCGGCCGGCTTCGACATCAAGCCCGGCACCCATCCGATCAGCCCGGTGATGCTGTACGACGCGCCGCTGGCGCAGAAATTCGCCGAGCGGCTGCTGGAGGAAGGGATCTATGCGATCGGCTTCTTCTTCCCGGTGGTGCCGCAGGGCCAGGCCCGCATCCGCACCCAGATCAGCGCTGCGCATACGCGCGAACAGCTCGACCGGGCGATCGATGCGTTCATTCGCATCGGCCGTGAGCTCGATGTGCTGAAGGCCTGACGTGCAGGGCCTGAACCAGGTGAGAGCGCGCTTGAGGCCCTGAGCGGGTTTCAGAAGAACCGCACGGCTCGGCGGCGCCTGACCGGCGCCGCCCCTACTGCATTACTTTGCCGCCTGCACTTCCGGTGCCACCGCGGTATCCGTCATCGCGGACGCTGCCGGCGCAATCGCGGCCTCGCCTGCAACCGCGGGTGCCGTCGCTGCCCCCTTCGCCACACGCACGCCCTTCGACTTCATCCACGCATCGAACTGGTCGGCCGACATGCGCTCGCCGCCCTGCTCCATATTGAAGCGCCACGGCGTGTTGTCATGCTCGGTCCGGGGCTTGTAGGCCGCCGCATCCGCAGCAGCCACATCCGTCGATACCGCAGTTGCCGCACCATCGACAGCCGCCTTGGCCGGAACGGGCTCAGCCGCCGACGCCACGCCGGCGCATGACAGCGCCAGCACCATTGAAACCACGAGCTTCCCCATGTCCTGCTCCCCTTGATTGTGTTGAACCCCGTCACGCCGTCTTCACCCCCACGACGCGAAGGCAAGTGTAGACAGGCGAATCTGGAAATGGGTGCTCAAGCTCACAATCCGTGAGGATTCTTCGCCGCATCCGAGCGCAATGCGATGTCATCGACCCGGTGAATGCGACGGGATACGCAGAATCCCTACGCAGAAACACGAAGCCCGGCACGGGGCCGGGCTTCGTATGCCGCTGGGCGGCAATGACAGGGAGCGATCCGTCAGTTCTGGATGTTCAGCTCCGTACGGCGGTTCTTGGCACGGCCATCCGGATCATCCGAACCGTCCGGCTTCTGGTTCGGCACCAGCGGACGCATCTCGCCGAAGCCGACCGGCCCGATCAGGCGCGCCTTGTCGATACCGCTCTCCACCAGGTAGTCGTAAACCGCCTTGGCACGGCGTTCCGACAGGGACTGGTTGTACTTCGCATCGCCTCGCGAGTCGGTATGACCGGCGACCTCGACCTTCAGGTCGGGGTAGCGCTGCAGGATCTCCAACGCCTCGCCCAGTACGGCCTTGGCGTCGGCGCCCAGGGTGGCCTTGTCGTAACCGAACGTCACACCCTTCAGGTCGATCGACACCGGCACCGGGCAGCCATCCGGACCGATGGTCTGGCCAGCTTCCGACGCGGGACACAGGTCAAGGCAATTGATGATGCCATCGCCATCGCTGTCGCCCTTGTCGCCTTCCGGGGTCGGGCAGTTCTGCACCAGCGGGGTGGCCGGCTTGCCGGTGGCCACGCGCACGCCTTTCGCCTTCATCCAATCGTCGAATTTGTCGGCAGACATGCTCTGCCCTTCCTGCTGCATGTTGAAGCGCCACGGGGTGTTGTCGTGCTCGGTGCGCGGGACATAGGCAGCCGGAGCCGTGACGCCGCCCGCCACGGTTCCGGAACCCGGAATCGGCAACACCTCGCCGTCAGGCATCTGGATGGTG
>JBOHYC010000302.1:0-18754 GCA_050737755.1 Lysobacter sp. | reverse complement strand
GAGTTTGACCGATGTGGCGTGACGAGGTTCAGCCGATGGCGGGACGGATTCAGGTTCTGCGACGAACGCCCGGTATCCCCCAAACGCAAACGGGACCCGAAGGCCCCGTCGCGTCTACCCATGGAGGTGAAGCTCAGCGGTGGTTGCGCTGCGCGACCTCGAGCACCTTCGGGGTCACGAAGATCAGCAACTCGGCCTTCTCCTTGCTGCGACCCTTCTTCTTGAACAGGTTGCCAAGGAACGGGATATCGCCCAGGAACGGCACCTTGCTGACATCATCGCGATCGGCGAACTCGTAGACGCCGCCGACCACCACGGTCTGGCCGTCCTCGACCAGCACCGCGGTGTTGACCGAGCGGGTGCTGATCTGCGGGACGTCTCCGATCGAGGTGTCCACGAAGCCCTCGATCTCGTCCTTCTTGACGTTGAGGTTGAGGAACACGCGGCCGTCGTTGGTGATGGTCGGGGTGACCTTCATCTCCAGCACGACTTCCTTGAACTGCACGCTCGGGGTGGCGACGCCGCCAGCGGTGGCCGGCTGGATGGTCACGTAACCCACTTCACGGCCCTGCTTGATCACCGCCTCACGCTGGTTGCTGGTGACGATGCGCGGGTTGGAAATCACTTCGCCGCGGCCTTCCTGCTGCATTGCGGACAGGCGCAAATCGAGCGCATAGCCGGCATTGAGCAGGGACAAAGCGACTGCACCGGCGGGACTGGTGACCGGCAGGCTGCTCATCAAACCCGAAGTGATGACCTGGCGGGTGCCGTTATCCTCGGCGTCGTTACGAGCGTTCCAGTTCTCGACGTTGGTTTCGAAGTCACCGCTGAAAGCCAGGTTGTCCTTCAGACCCGACACACCAAACTCCGCACCCAGCTCACGCATGAAGCTCTCGGTGGCAACAACAACCCGCGCCTCGATCACGACCTGATCGACCGGACGATCAATCTCCCCGATCAGCTGCTTCATCGCCTCGACCTTCTCGGGCGTGTCGCTGATCATCAGAGTGTTGGTGCGCCCATCGGCGACCAGCCGACCGCGCGAAGACAGGAAGCCGGTATCGACGCTGCCGCCCTGTCCACCGCCCGCGCCCGAGCCGCCGATGCCCTTGGCCTCGGTCAGCATTTTGAAGATCTGCTCGGCGTTGTGGTAGTTGATCTGGATGTACTCGGTGACCAGCTCGACGCGATTGGACATCGCGATCCGCGCGTCGGCCTTGTCCTGCTCGTACTTGGCCAGTTCGGCCTGCGGGGCCACCCAGACCACGTTGCCGCTACGGCGCTTGTCCAGCCCCTTGGCGCGCAACACGATGTCCAGCGCCTGGTCCCACGGCACGTTGACCAGCCGCAGGGTGACATTGCCGGTGACGCTGTCGGCGGCGACCAGGTTGAGGTTGGACTCCTCGGCGACCAGCTGCAGCACGGTGCGCACGGGCACGTCCTGGAAGTTGAACGTCACCGGACGGCCGCTGTACTTCTTGGAATCGCTGGTGGTGGCGCTGGTGGCGCCCATCGCGACATCGTTGTCATTGCTCTGGGTCTTGGCGACGGCAACCGCCGCGCGCGGCACGATCTCGACGATGTACTCGTTGCCGGTCTGGTAGGCCATCGACTCGTAGGCGCCCGAAGTGTCCAGCACCAGAGTGGTGCCGCCGCCGGTGCTGCGCGCGCTGATCTGCTCGACCGGGGTGGCGAAATCGGAGACGTTGAGCGGCTTCTGCAGTGACGCCGGCAGCGAGGCATTGCCGACACTGACGACCACCTGGCCGCTTTCGTTGCGCAGGTCCGGCGCGGCGCCTTCACCGCTGAAACGCAGGATCAGACGGCCAGCGCCACCATCACCACGCTTGAAGTCGATGTTCGACACCGAGATCGCACCCGGCAACTGCTTGGCCGGGTCCAGGTTCGTGGCAGGTGCGACCTGCGCCAGCAGGGCCGGCGCAAACATGGCGCCCGCCGTGGGCGTGGCCGCGTGGACGGCACTGAACGCCGCCAGCGTGCCCAGTACCAGGCCAAGGCCAGTGCTGCGCGCGACTGCCCGCGAAAGGGGGCGCCGGGCAGGCCGCGATCGTGTGGCTTTGAAAACGGTCATCGTGCAATCCCCCAATCTATTGATCTTCTAAGGCAACGGTAGCTGGACGTTCGAGCCAGCCTCCCGCGCCGTCTGGAACCAGTTCCACCAACTCGATGCGGTCCTCGAGCACGTCGGTTACCCGACCGTCGCTCTGCCCCATGTACGCACCGGGTCGAACTCGATATGTAACTTTGTCGGGCGCCATCACCAGCGCCACGATGGAACCGCCATCGCCGAGCGTGCCGACCATGTCCAGGCTGTCGAGCGGGAACTGTTCGAGCGTCTGCTTGCGACGGTCCGAATCAGGCCGCGGCCCGCTGCCATTGCTGCGGTCGGTGAATGCGTTGCTGAAGGGATCACGAAGGCCCTGCGCCGCGTACTCGAAGGTCTCGAACTGCTGCATCACCGGCAACGGATCCAGCGCAGGCGCGGGGCGGGCCTTGACCTCGGCCACCCAGGTCTCGAGGTTCGGTGCTTCGCCCGGGGTGCTGGTCACTCCGCGCGAACAGCCGGCCAGCGCCAGTACCACCAGCGTGGCAACCAGCACGCGCGGCAGACGTCCGGCACTGCTGTCTACGGAAAGCGCACGGGGCATCATCCCGGTGCGAACGGTCAGGTCACGCATCTCAGGCTCCCCCCTTGCCGGCTTCGGCCTGCGTACTCTCGGCCATTTCCTCTTCGTCGAGGTAACGGTAGGTTTTCACGGTGCCGGCCAGCTCGAGCGGCGAGTTGGTGGTGATACCACCCTTCGCATCGCCCCGCGGCTTCAACGAGATGTCATGCATGGTCATGATGACCACCCGCGGCAACGAGGCCACGCCGCTGACGAAACCGCCGAACTGGTGGTAGGTCCCCACCATGCGCAGCGCGATAGGCTTCTCGGCGTAGAACTCCTTGGGCTGCTCCGGACCGGGCTGGAACAACTCGTTGCTGATGCCAGTGGCAAGCGCGGTCTGCGAGATGTCGACGATGAGGTCGGGCATCTCGGTCTTGCTCGGCAGCTGCCGCAGCATCTGCTGCAGTTGCTGTTCCATCTGCGCAAGCTGCTGCTTGAGCGGCTCCAGGTTGGAGGCACGACCCTGCTTGGTCTCGAACTCGGTACGCAGGTCGGTTTCGGTGCGCTCCAGCCCGGCGAGCTGCTCACGCTGGTCGCGCACGAACACCCACCACGACAGGCCGACGATCAGCACACCGATGATTACGCACAGGCCAATCTTGGCCTGCTGCGGCCAGCCACCGATGTTGTTGAAGTCGAGCTCTTTGAGGTTGATCTTTTTCTGGCTCACGACGCGGCTCCTGCAGCGGGGGCGGCGGTGGTTTCAGTGGCTTCCCCGGTGGCGTCGCTCGCGGCCGGAGTGGCCTCGACCGCCTCGTCAGCCGCTGCGTCCGCAGGTTCGACGGTTTCAGGAGCAGCAGCCCCGGCCTCGGCGATCGCGGGAACCGCACCGTCAACCGGAGTGGCCTCGGCGTCGGCGGTCACCGCCGGCACCGGATCGGGAATACCGTCGCCATCCTCGTCCTTCGGCGCGTTCGGATTGGCCAGCTTGACCATCAGCTTGAACTCGTACGGCAGGCCCTTGTCGGTGCCGCGCGCCTCGATGATCGACAGCTCCGGATTGGTCATCCAACCCGAACCCTCGAGGTTGCGCATATAGGTACTGACCCGCGCGTTGGACTGCGAGCGCCCCTCCAGGGTCAGCGTCTCGCTGTCCTGCTTGATCGAGGTCAGCACCACGCCGTCGGGAATCGTGCGCACCAGCGAGTCGAACAGATGGACCATCTGCGAGCGGTTGGCCTGCAGCTTCTCGATGACTTCCTTGCGCGCGAGCAGTTTCGACTTCTTCTTGTCGAGCTCCTCGATCTCTGCGATCTGCTTGTCGACCTCGGTGATGCGGGCCTTGAGGAAGTCGTTGCGCTCGTTCTGGCCGTCGATCTGGCCGTTGTAGAAACCGATGATCAGGAACGACAGCACCACGGCCGCCAGCGCCGAGAGCGCCAGCATCACCATCGCGTCCTTCTGGCGTTGCTTGCGGCGCTCGGCGCGCCACGGAAGAAGGTTGATCCGTGCCATCAGTCGAAGCTCCTCAGGGCCAGGCCGCAGGCAATCATCAGTGCGGGGGCGTCTTGGGCCAGCGCATGCGCCTGCACGCGCGGCCCGAGGGTCATGTGGGCGAGCGGATTGGCGACCATGGTCGGCACGCCCAGTTGCTCTTCGACCATCTGGTCGATGCCCGGGATCGCAGCGCAGCCGCCGGCGATCACGATCTGGTCAACCCGGTTGAACTCGCTACCGGCATAGAAGAACTGCAGCAGGCGGCTGACCTGCTGGACCATCGCCTCCTTGAACGGCTCCAGCACCTCGCTCTCGTAGGTATCCGGCAAGCCACCCTGACGCTTGGCCAGGCCGGCTTCCTCGTAGCTGAGGCTGTAGCGGCGCATGACCTCGTCGGTCAGCTGCTTGCCGCCGAACACCTGCTCGCGGCTGTAGAGGCTGCGGCCGTTTCGCAGCACGTTGAGGGTGGTCATGGTCGCGCCCGAGTCGATCAGCGCGACCAGGCCATCCTTCGGTGCACTGAGCTGGTCGGCCAGAAGCGCGAAGGCGTTCTCGATCGCGAATGCCTCGACGTCCATCACCTTCGGGGTCAGCCCGCCCATTTCCAGCGCCGAGGCGCGGACCTCGACGTTCTCGGCGCGCGACGCGGCCAGCAGGATCTGCACCGACTCGTTGCTACCGGGCACCGGGCCGAGCACCTCGAAGTCGAGGTTCACTTCCTCGATCGGGTACGGCACGTAGTTGACCGCTTCCAGCTCCACCTGGGCTTCGAGCTCATCGCCCTCCAGGTCTGCCGCCATCGGGATCACCTTGGTGATCACCGCGGAACCCGCGACCGCGGCAGCGGCATGCTTGGCCCGCGTGCCCGAACGGGCCACAGCGCGCTTGATCGCCTCACCGACAGCCTCGGGCTCGACGATGTTCTTCTCGACCACCGCATTTGGCGGCAACGGCTCGACCGCGTAGTGCTCCACGCGATAACGGTTGCCCGATCGCGAAAGCTGCAGAAGCTTGACCGCAGTCGAACTGATATCCACGCCGACGAGCGCCGGCTGGCTTTTGGTAATGACACCCACTGTTATCTCCCCTTGCCCCTGCGCCCGGTCACGCGTCCGCGCGCATTTCCCGTGGCTCTGTCACTAGATAACGGACTTTTCACAAGCCCGCAACCATCGCATCCGCTATTTGCCCACCAGTGCCCGTTTCTGACAAATACGGTCTGACCGGGCGGTCGGGTACCTGATTGTAAGCGAGGTGCCGTTCCCCGGCTCCTCTATACTCCACCCCATCGGCTCCCGCAATTCGGAATTTTCCTTGATGCCCCGTTTTCGTCGCCTGCTGCGGTGGGCTTTGCTGGCCGCGGCCGGCCTTGCGGTCCTTGGTGTAGTCGCGCTTGGCACCGTGTATTACCTGGTCTCGCCTACGCTGCCGGAAGTCGAAACACTGCACGACGTGGACCTGCAGGAACCGATGTACGTCTATGCCCGCGACGGCCGCCTGATGGCGGTCTTCGGCGAGACCCGACGCTATCCGGTACAGATCGAAACGGTGCCGGAGCGTCTCAAGCAGGCGTTCATCGCGATCGAGGACAACCGCTTCTACGAGCACCATGGCGTCGATTACATCGGCGTCGGACGCGCGGTCTGGCTGCTGGCGACCACCGACGGCCAGCGCGTCCCCGGTGGTTCGACCATCACCCAGCAGGTCGCCCGCCAGTTCTTCCTCAGCTCCGAGTACAGCTACACCCGCAAGATCGCCGAGATGATGCTGGCCTGGCGGATGGAGCGCGAGCTCAGCAAGGACGAGATCTTCGAGCTGTACCTCAACAAGGGTTTCTTCGGCAATCGCTCCTACGGTGTCGCCGCGGCGGCCGAGTTCTATTACGGCAAGAGCCTTGACCAGCTCGACCTGGACGAGATGGCAACGCTGGCCGGCGTGCCCAAGCACCCGTCCAGCGGCAATCCGCTGAGCAACCCCGAGCGCGCGCGCCTGCGTCGCGACTACATCCTGCAGCGGATGGCGGCGCTGGGCTACATCAACAAGGCTGAGATGTCCCGCGCGCAGGCGGTTCCGATGCACGCGACCCCGCACGAACCGCCGATCCAGCTGTATGCGCCCTACGTGGCGGAAATGGTGCGCCAGGAAATGATCGCCCGCTTCGGCGCCGAGGCGCTGACCAAGGGCTACCACGTCACCACCACCATCGATCCGGACATGCAGCGCGCGGCCAACCAGGCGGTTCGAGACGGACTGGTGCTGTACGACCGTCGTCACGGCTGGCACGGCGTCGAGCAGAATTTCGAACTCGCCGAAGGCGACGATGCCGAGGTCGTGCGCACCCGGCTTCGCACGATCGCGACCCAGACCGACATGCTGCCGGCAATCGTGCTCGGCACCGAAGGCAGCAGCGCCAGCCTGGTGCTGCGCAGTGGTCGCGAGATCACCCTCGGCAGCGATGACGGCTTCGGTGGACGCAGCCCGGGCAGCCTGCTCAAGCGCGGCGACCTGGTCCGCGTGCGACATGCGACCACCGGACCGGACGGCAAGGAAAAAGCGGACGCCGCGTCGGAGTACAAGCTGACCCAGATTCCACGGGCACAATCGGCATTGGTGTCACTGGAAGCCGACACCGGCGCACTGCGCGCGTTGTCCGGCGGCTTCAGCTTTGCGGGCAGCAAGTTCAACCGGGCGACCCAGGCACGCCGCCAGCCGGGGTCGAGCTTCAAGCCGTTCCTGTATGCCGCCGCGCTGGAGCGGGGTTTCAACCCTGCCTCGATCGTGCTGGATGCACCGGTGGTATTCCAGGACCGTCGTGGCCATGTCTGGCGTCCGCAGAATGACGGCGGCAGGTTCTCCGGGCCGATGCGCCTGCGCGAGGCGCTGGTGCGCTCGAAGAACCTGGTGTCGGTGCGCCTGCTCGATGCGATCGGGGTCGACTATGCGCGCAAGTACATCAGCCACTTCGGCTTCGAGGAAGCGAGCCTGCCGCCGAACCTGTCGATGTCGCTGGGTACCGCCTCGCTGACCCCGATATCGATCGCGCGCGGCTACGCGGCATTCGCCAACGGCGGCTTCCGGGTCACGCCGTGGTTCATCCAGCAGGTCAAGGACCGCGATGGCGCGGTGGTGTTCGAGGAAGACCCGCTCACGGCCTGCCCTACTTGCGGTGATGGCCAGCGTCGAGCGGTCGCCAACCAGGCCCCCGGCAGCGTGGTTGAAGGCTTCAACTTCGGGCCAGCCGCCACGACGCCCGCACCGGCCGAGCCCAAGGCCAGCAAGCCGGCCGAACCGGTCGCGCCGCCTGCGGACATGAAGGTCGCCCCGCGCGCGATCGACGCCCGCGTCGCCTACCAGATCGTCTCGATGACCCGAGACGTGGTCCAGCGCGGCACCGGCGTCAAGGCCAAGGTGCTGGGGCGCGAGGACGTGGCCGGCAAGACCGGTTCGACCAACGACTACCGCGACGCCTGGTTCTCCGGTTTTGGCGGCAAGCTGGTGACGACCGTGTGGGTCGGACGCGACAACTTCGAGGGGCTCGGGCGCGGCGAATACGGCGGCCAGGCCGCGTTGCCTATCTGGATCGATTACATGCGGGTGGCACTGGACGGTCGCCCGGTCGCGACCAACGAGCCTCCCGAGGGCATGGTCGAGGTATCCGTCGCGGCCAACGGCAGTCTATTGCCCGCCGGCAGTGGCGGCATCACCGAGTGGATCAAGAACGAGGACCTGGAACGGATGCAGAGCTACGCCGCCTTCGACGACGTCAGCGCCGCGGAGGCCGCCCAGGCCGAAGAGACTTTCGACATCTTCTAGCGCGCCGGCCTGCGCTGCGGGCAACTTCGATGCGTCGGCGTTGTCACCCATCGTGGAGGTCGCCATGCCGCGTCACAGATCATCCTCCCGGCCACGCCCGGGGTCGGCAGGGGGCGGATCCGAGCGACATGCACAGCACGCCGAAACCCGGCTCCGCGAACGCCGCCACCGGGTTGCCCACGAAGCCGCGCGACTGATGGCCGAAGGCGGCCTGCGCGACTACCGGCAGGCCAAGCTCAAGGCGGCGCAACGGCTGGGAATCACCGATGACGCCTCGCTGCCACGCAATCGCGAGATCGAGGACGCGCTGCGCGAGCACCAGCGCCTGTTCCAGCCGGATGCGGACAATGAACTGCATAGGCGCCGTGAGGCCGCCCTGCGTGCGCTCGAGTTCTTCCAGCCGTTCGACCCGCGGCTGGTCGGTCCGGTGCTGGAGGGCACCGCCGACTCCCACAGCGCGGTGATGCTGCAGGTGTACAGCGATGACGCCGATGCGATCGCACGCTTCCTTGAGCAACACGGAATCCCGGCTGAGCCCGGCGGTCGCCGCTTGCGCCTGGACCGCGAACGCAGTGGCGACTTCCCGGTGTGGCTGTTCGGCGCCGAGGGACTGGCATTCGACCTCACCGTGCTGCCGCGCGTGCAATTGCGCCAGGCCCCGCTGTCGACTGTCGACGAAAAGCCAATGCAGCGTGCCAGTGCCACGCAATTGCGGCAGTTGCTGGCCGACGAGGAAATCGACGGCTACGAGGACGCACCATCGGGTTCACTGCTTTCGTAGCAGCGGCGTCAGTCGCGACCGGGTGATCGGTCGCCAAAAAAAAAACGCCCCGCGAGCGGGGCGTTTCCTGTCTCCGGCAACCAATGCCTCAGCGCTGGTCCATCCCCACATAATCGCGGGTCGCAGCGCCGGTGTAGATCTGTCGCGGACGGCCGATCTTGTTCTCCGGGTCGTTCTGCTGCTCCAGCCAGTGCGCGACCCAGCCGGAGGTGCGGGCGATCGCGAACATCACCGTGAACATTTCAACCGGGATCCCGAGCGCCTTGTAGATGATGCCCGAGTAGAAGTCGACGTTCGGGTACAGCTTGCGCTGCACGAAGTAGTCGTCCTTCAGCGCGGCCTCTTCCAGCTTCAGGGCCACGTCCAGCAGCGGATCGTTGACGCCGAGCTCGCCGAGCACCTCGTGGGTCATCTTGCGGACCAGCGCCGCGCGCGGGTCGTAGTTCTTGTAGACGCGGTGGCCGAAGCCCATCAGGCGGAAGCCGGAGTCCTTGTCCTTGGCACGGTCAACCGCCGACTGCACGTTCTCCGGGCGGCCGATTTCGCTGAGCATCTTCAGCACCGCCTCGTTGGCGCCGCCATGTGCCGGCCCCCACAACGCGGCGACGCCGGAGGCGACGCAGACGTACGGGTTGGCACCGGTCGAGCCGACCAGGCGGACGGTCGAAGTCGAGGCGTTCTGCTCGTGATCGGCATGCAGGATGAACAACAGGTCCATCGCCTTGGCCGCGATCGGGTTGAGCTCCAGCGGCTCGCTCGGCACTTCGTACAGCATATGCAGGAAGCGCGTGGTGTAGTCGAGGTTGTTGCGCGGATAGCGCAGCGGCCAGCCGATCGAATGGCGGTAGCAGGCGGCAGCGATCGTCGGCACCTTGGCAATCAGGCGAATCGCGGCGAGGCGGCGCTGCTCCGGGTCCTCGAGGTCGAGATCGTTGTGGTAGAAGCTCGCCATCGAGCCGAGCATGCCGACCAGCATCGCCATCGGATGCGCGTCGTGGCGGAAACCACCGATGAAGCGCTTGAACGCCTCGTGCATCATCGTGTGGTGGGTGACTTCGTGCTCGAACTTGGCGAACTCGGCCGCGTTCGGCAGCTCGCCGTTGATCAGCAGCGAAGCGACCTCGAGGAAGCTGGACTTCTCGGCCAGTTGCTCGATCGGGTAGCCGCGATACAGCAGCGTGCCCGCTTCACCGTCGATGTAGGTGATCGCCGACTTGCAGCTGGCCGTGGCGGTGAAGCCCGGGTCGTAGGTGAAGCAACCGGTGGCCTTGGGCAGCTTGCCGATGTCGATGCACGGGGCGCCCATGGTCGGGTGCTGGACCGGCAGCTCGACGCTGGTGTCGCCGGCGGCAAGGGTGACCTGGTCAAGGCCGGAATCGGAAGAAGCGGGCTTTGCAGAAGCAGACACGGAGCACTCCTCATGTCGACATGCCGCACCACGGTGCGACACGGATGGGGGGACAAGGGTCGCGGCTTGCCGCGATTCCCAATTATCGCACAATGCGCCAGCGCACTGTCATGACAGCCGCCGTGCCGGACCCGGGTTGCACCGCGGGATGGAACGGCCTGAAACAACAACGGCCGCCTTTCGGCAGCCGTCGTTCAAAACCTGGATACGGCGTGTTGTGCCGCTGCGAATTACTTCGCGTAACGCTTGCGGAACTTGTCCACGCGACCACCGGTATCCATGATCTTGTGCTTGCCCGTGTAGAACGGGTGCGAGGCCGACGAGATGTCGACCTTGATCAACGGATACTCATTACCGTCCTCCCACTTCACCGACTCCTTGCTGCCAAGGGTCGAGCGGGTCAGGAACTGGAAGTCGCTGGTCACGTCCTGGAACACGACTTCGCGGTATTCAGGATGGATGCCGGCTTTCATTGGCACTCACCAATTATGCGGAAAGGAGCTCGGCAGTATACCGACCTATCCGAGCCCGGTGCAAGCCCGCGTATCCTCCGTCAGGAAACCCGTGGGGCGCTGGCCTGCCCGGCCGCCAGCGCAGCCTCGACGAGGCTTTCGAACCGGGCCTGGTCGTAGCGCATCACGATCGCCGCGTTGTCGGCCGCGCCGCCACGTCGCTGCCAATCCACCACGGTGGCGCCGCGGCTGTGCAGGCCAGCCAGCTCGATCGCCAGCGGGCGCTCTGCAACCTCAAGCGCGCCATCGGGATGCAGCGCATGCGCCATCGCCAGCGCGTCGGCCGAGTGCCAGCGCTCGCCTCGTCGCTCGGCCGCCCACTGCCGGGTCTTGCGCGAGATGGTCTCGTAGAACGTGGCCCGCGCGCTGCCGCATTGCAGCCAGCGCTCGACATCGGCGTGTGGCAGGCCATGCTCGAGCACGGCCTCCCAGTCGACCAGTTCGACCCGGGCAAATGCGTCGAACACGATATGTGCTGCCTCGGGATCGAAGCCGATGTTGAACTCGGCCACCGCGCTAGTGTTGCCGCGACCGGTCACCGCGCCGCCCATCACGACCAGCCGCGCCACGCGTTGCGGCAGGGTCGGGTCGAGTTTCAGCGCAACCGCGAGGTTGGTCAGCGGACCGAGTGCGACCAGCAGCAGACGACCAGCATGCGTGTGCGACAGCCGCAGGATCGCCTGTGCGGCGTGCTCCGCTTCCGCCTGGCGGGCGGCCGGTGGATATCCGATATCGCCGAAGCCGTCGCAGCCATGGACGTAGCCGGCATCCTCGGCCGTATGCAGCAGCGGCGCGGCGCAGCCGGGGAACACCGGTGGCGCGACGGCGGCGACTTCGCACAGCTTCAATGCATTGGCGACGGTGTGCTTCAAGCCGACGTTGCCAGCGGCGACGGTCAGCCCGACCACCTCGTGGCGCGGATCGTTGAACGCCATCAGCAGGGCCAGCGCGTCGTCCACGCCGGGGTCGGTGTCGATCAGCAACGGGATCTTGTCGGTCATCGCCCGATTATGCCGGCTGGACCGGTGGTGATCGAATCAGGCGCTGGCGTAACGCGCTGCTGCGCCGACCCAGCGCGCGACGATCGCCTCGGCAACCTCCGGCGATTCCGCCAGCAGGCGCTCACCCATCGCGTGCACCTGCGGCAGCAGGTCGGCGTCGCGTGCGAGGTCGGCCAGGCGGAACCCAGCCAGGCCGGTCTGGCGCGTGCCAAGCAGCTCGCCGGGGCCGCGCAGCTCCAGGTCCTTCTCGGCGATGACGAAACCGTCGTTGGTGTCGCGCATGGTTTCCAGCCGCTGCCGCGCCAGCAGCGACAACGGCGAGCGGTACAACAGCACGCAACTCGACGCCGCGCTGCCGCGCCCTACCCGCCCACGCAACTGGTGCAACTGGGCGAGGCCGAGGCGCTCGGCATTCTCGATGATCATCAGCGAGGCATTGGGCACGTCGACCCCGACCTCGATCACGGTGGTGGCGACCAGCAGGTCGATGTCGCCACTTTTGAACGCGGACATCGCCGCCTGCTTGTCGGCCGCTTTCATCCGCCCGTGGACGATGCCGACCCGCAGTTGCGGTAGCTGTTCCGACAACGCCTCGAATGTGCTTTGCGCGGCCTGCGCCTCGATTTTCATCGCCGCACCGGGCTTGTCGGACTCTTCGGGATCGTCGATCAGGGTGCAGACCCAGTACGCCTGCCGACCCTCGGCGCAGGCCATGCGGATGCGCTCGACCAGTTCCGGTCGGCGTTCGGCGCTGAGCGCGACGGTCTGCACCGGGGTGCGACCGGGCGGAAGTTCGTCGATGGCGGAAACATCCAGATCGGCATAGGCCGACATCGCCAGCGTGCGCGGGATCGGGGTCGCGGTCATCACCAACTGGTGCGGCACGACGGCCGCGGCACCGACACTGCCGCCGGCGCCCTTGTCGCGCAGGGCGAGGCGCTGGTGGACGCCGAAGCGGTGCTGCTCGTCGACGATCGCCAGTGCGAGGTCGTGGAACGCGACGCCGGCCTGCATCAACGCGTGGGTGCCGACCACGACCTGGGCCTCGCCGGATGCGACCTGTTCCAGCACCTTTGCACGCGCGCGGCCGGTGACCTTGCCGGCCAGCCAGGCGACGCGCACGCCGAGCGGTTCGAGCCAGCCCTGCAGGTTGGCGAGGTGCTGCTCGGCCAGCAGCTCGGTCGGCGCCATCAAGGCCACCTGTCGACCAGCAGCGACGGCGAGCATCGCGGCCAGCGCGGCGACCACGGTCTTGCCGCTGCCGACGTCGCCCTGGACCAATCGCAACATCGGCGATGGCTTGGCGAGGTCGGCGAGGATCTGTTCGAACACGCGTTGCTGCGCGCCGGTCAGGCGAAATGGCAGCGCGTCGCGCAACTGGTTCGCGAGCCGGATATCGCGCAGCGCAGGGGCTGCGTGGGCCTGCTGGGCGATGCGCTGGCGGCGCAAGCTGAGGTGGTGGGCAAGCAACTCCTCCAGCACCAGTCGACGCTGTGCCGGATGGGTGCCGGAGAGCAACGCGGCGATATCGGCATCGCGTGGCGGCCGGTGCACGGTCAGCAACGCCTCGCGCAACGATGGCAGCCGCAACGGCTCGCGCAGTTCCCGCGGCAGCAGTTCCAGCGCACCCTCGTCCGGCAACCGGTCGAGCGCGAGGCCAATCAGCCGCCGCAGCGATGCGGGACCAACGCCCTCGACCGTCGGATAAACCGGGTCGAGCCGTTCACCGAGGTCATCGTCGACCGCGTCATCGAGCAGGTGATAGCTCGGATGCACGATCTCCAGCCCGTGTTGACCGGGCCGCGGCATGCCATAACAGCGCACCCGCGCGCCGGGCTGGAACTGCGCAACCTGCGCCGCGCGGAAATGGAAGAAACGCAGCACCACGGTCGCGTGCGAACCGTCGCTGACCGCGACCCGCAGCATCGGGCGGTAGCGGAAGCCGCGCTCGACGGCTTCGACGCGCCCCTCGACCTGCGCGGCGACACCGGGTTGCAGCGCGCGGATCGGGGTCAGCCGGGTGCGGTCCTCGTACTGCCGCGGCAGTTGCAGCCACAGATCCTGCAGGCACCCGAGGCCACGCGCGGCGAGCTTCTCGGCGACCTTCGGGCCACAACCGGGCAACGCGGTCAGCGGAGTTTCGCCGACCGCGGCCAGTGCCGGCGCGGGACGGGCGCTGCGTCTAGCCAACGACCATGATCGCGTCGACCTCGAACGCGGCACCCTTCGGCAAGCCGGACACCTCGATGGTCGAACGAGCGGGATACGGCGCGTCGAAGTAGTCGGCCATCACCGCGTTGACCGCGGCAAAGTCGCCCAGGTTGGTGACATACAGACCGAGTCGCGCGACCTGCGCCAGCGAGCCGCCGCCGGCCTCGCATACCGCCTTCAGGTTGTCGAACGCGCGGCGTGCCTGCGCGCTGATGTCGCCGGCGACGATCTCGCCTGTAGCGGGGTCGAGCGGAATCTGGCCGGAGAGGAACACCGTGGCACCCATGCGCACGGCCTGAGAATAGGGGCCGATCGCGGCCGGGGCCTGTTCGGTGTGGATAGGGGTACGGGACATGCGGGCTCCGGGTTCAGCGGGTAGGCCTGCATTGTAGGTTCGCGGCTAGATCCGCTGCACGCCCAGCACCACGCCGAGCTTGCGCACCTTGCGTAGCACGTCGGCCAGATGGCGGCGACCGCCGACCTCGATCGAGAAGCGCAACACCGCGATGTGGGTGTCACGTTCCAGGTACTCGACCCGGTCGATGTTCGACTCGGCCTCGGCGATCGCGGCGGCGACCTGTGCCAGCGCGCCGGGCCGGTTGTCGACCTCGATCCGCAGCGCTGCGCTGAAATCGCCGCTGACCTTGCGGTCCCAGCCGATCGACACCCAGCGCTCGGGCGACTTGCGGTAGTCGGCGACATTCGGGCAGTCCATCCTGTGCACGACCAGGCCCTTGCCGGTGGTGTGGTAGCCCATGATCTCGTCGCCGGGGATCGGCAGGCAGCAATTGGCGAAACTGATGACACCGCGCTCGGCGCCGGTGATCAGGATCTTGTCCGGCGATATCGGCAGACGATCAAGCGCGCGCCGGTCCACCGTGCCGGCCTCGCGCGCCAGTTGCGCCGCGACCTGGCTGGGCATGCGGTTGCCCAGCGCGATATCGGCCAGCAGGGCCTCCAGACGCGGATAGCGATTCTCCTGCAGGTAGCCGTCCATGCGCGGCACCGGCACCCGCTCAAGCGAACTGTCGAGCACCTCCAGCGCGCGGTCGAGCATGCGGTGGCCGAGCTGCACGGCATCCTCGTGCTCGATCTGCTTGAGCTGCTGCCGGATCGAAGTGCGGGCCTTGCCGGAGACCACGAACTCCAGCCACTGCGGTTTCGGGATCGACGACCGCGCGGTGACGATCTCGACCCGCTGTCCGCTGGCGAGCTTGGTTCGCAGCGGCACCAGTTTGCCGTCAACGCGCGCCGCCACTGCCTGGTTGCCGACGTCGGTGTGCACCGAATAGGCGAAGTCGAGCGCGGTGGCACTGCGCGGCAGCGACAGGATGTCGCCCTTCGGGGTGAACAGGTAGACCTCGTCCGGGAACAGGTCGACCTTGACGTTTTCCAGGAACTCCAGCGACGAGCCGGTCGCGTGCTGCGACTCGACCAGCCCGGTGATCCAGCTGTGCGCGCGGCTCTGCGCGCTGTTGGGACCCTCGCCACCGTCCTTGTAGGACCAGTGCGCGGCGATGCCCTTCTCGGCGATCAGGTCCATCTCCTCGGTCCGCAACTGGACCTCCACCGGCGAGCCATACGGACCGAACAGCACGGTGTGCAGCGACTGGTAACCGTTCGCCTTGGGGATCGCGATGAAGTCGCGGAAGCGCGCATCGAGCGGTTTGTAGGTCGCGTGCACGACACCCAGCGCGTGGTAGCAGTCGGCGACCGAGCGCAGCACCACCCGGAACCCGAACACGTCCATCACCTGGGTGAAGTTCTTTTGCTCGGCGCGCATCTTCGTATAGATGCTCCACGGCGACTTCACCCGGCTGATCAGGTGATGCGGAAGTTTTTCCTTGGCCAGCCGCTGAGCCAGGTTGGCCTCGATCTGGACCAGCGCCTCGCGCCGCACCACCGGTTGCGTGCGGATGCGCTTCTCAAGCACCGCGTGCCGCCACGGATACAGCGCGCGGAAGCCGAGGTCCTGCAGTTCGGCCTTGATCAGGTTCATGCCCAGTCGCTGTGCGATCGGCGCGTAGATTTCCAGGGTCTCGTTGGCGATGCGCTGGCGCGAGGCCGCGTCCTTGGCGCCGAGCGTGCGCATGTTGTGCAGGCGATCGGCGAGCTTGATCAGGATCACCCGCAGGTCGCGTGACATCGCCAGCAACATCTTGCGGAAGCTCTCGGCGGTGGCCTCCTGGCGATCGCGGAACTGCAGCTTGTCGAGCTTGGTGACGCCATCGACCAGTTCGGCCACGGTCTCGCCGAACTCGGTGGCGATGCACTCCCGGGTCAGCGGAGTGTCCTCGATGGTGTCGTGCAGGATCGCGGCGATCAGGGTTTCGACATCCAGCCCCTGGTCGGCCAGTACGCGCGCGACCGCCACCGGATGGGTGATGTAGGGCTCACCGGACTTGCGGGTCTGGCCGGCGTGGGCGGCGGCGCCGATGGCCCAGGCGCGGCGCAGCAAGGCACGCTGTTCGTCACCGAGATAGCCGGCCGCGCGCTCGAGCTCGTTCATGTAGTCGGGCAGCGCCGCGCCGTCATCGACGGACAGCTCGGTACGGCTACAGGCGGGCTCTGTGGGACTCATGCAGGCAATCTACGCGTCCGTCGCATCGGGGCGCAATGCGGTGACAGAAAGCACGAACCCCGCACTTGGCGGGGTCCGGGGCAAACCTTTCGCGAAGACCGGTCAGTCGTCGCCCTTCGACAGGTCGTCGTCGGCAACCACTTCGGCGGCGGCCCATTCCAGCGCCTCGCGCTCCTTGCGCTCGCGCTCGGACTTCTCGATCGCGTCGATGTACTCGGCGTTGACCTCGCGCGCGGCGATCTCGCGCAGGGCGAGCACGGTCGGCTTGTCATTGGACTCGCTGTTGTCGATCTGCGACTCGACGCCATTGGCGAGCTGGCGGGCGCGCTTGGCGGCCAACATGACGAGTTCGAAACGGTTGTCGACCACTTGCAGGCAGTCTTCTACGGTGATGCGGGCCATGGGGCTCCTGGCGGCCGGGGCCGTCGATGCAGGTACAAAGGGGACGGGATTGTAGCGGTTGCGGATGCCGCGGGGCAAGTAGGTCGCTTGAAAATCAAACAGTTACGCCGACCGCCCCGGGTAGGAGCGACGTAAGTCGCGATTTCCTCGCCGCATCATACTTCCTGGAAATCGCGACTTACGTCGCTCCTACAACAACGCGATCAAGCAATTGCCGATCAGTCGCCCTTGGCCAGCAAAGTCGTGATCAGCTTGCCATGACGTGCCACCTGGGCCTCGCGACGCAGGCGGCTGGCAGTGAAGATCGCGCACATCTCGTCGACGGCGACCGCAAAGTGTTCGTTGACGATGACGTAGTCGAACTCGCCGTAGTGCGACATCTCCTCGCGCGCAGCGGCCAGCCGCTGGGCGATGACCGCCTCGCTGTCCTGCCCGCGCGCATGCATGCGCTGCTCGAGGGCGTCGCGCGACGGCGGCAGGATGAATACGCTGACCGCGCCCGGCACCTTGGACCGGACCTGGCGGGCGCCCTGCCAGTCGATCTCCAGCAGCACGTCCTTGCCGGACGCCAGCTGCGGCTCGACCGACTGCCGCGCGGTGCCCTTCCAGTCGCCATGGACGCGTGCGTGCTCGAAGAAGTCGCCAGCCTCGACCATGCGTTCGAACTCCGCTTCATCGACGAAGTGGTAGTGCTCGGCATGGCGCTCGCCCGGTCGCGGCGAGCGCGAGGTGAACGAGATCGACAACGCGATGTTGGGATCGCGCGCAAGTACTGAGTTGACCAGGCTGGACTTACCGGCACCCGAGGGCGCGGCGACGATGTAGAGGGTTCCGCGCATGCTCATTCGATGTTCTGGATCTGTTCGCGGACCTGGTCGATCAGGACCTTGAGTTCGACCGCCGAGGCCGAGCTGCGGGCATCGACTGACTTGGAGCCCAGCGTGTTGGCCTCGCGGTTGAACTCCTGCAGCAGGAAGTCGAGCCGGCGGCCGACCGCCTCGCGCAACGTCAGTACCCGCCGCGCCTCGGCGACGTGCGAGTCGAGCCGGTCGAGCTCCTCCTCGACGTCGAGTTTTTGCAGCCAGATCACCAGTTCCTGCTCCAGCCGGCCGGGATCGGCCGGTTGCGCGAGGTCGGCCAGCCGCGCTTCCAGCTTGGTGCGCTGGCCGATCCGGATGGCCGGCATGATCTCGCGGACACCGGCGGCGATGGCGGCGATGCCATCGATGCGCTCGTTGATCACCGTCTCCAGCTTCGTGCCTTCTCGCTCGCGTGCGGCGACGAACTCGTCCAGGACCTCGTCCAGCAGCGCCAGTGCCTGCGCCTGCAATGCGGCGGCATCCGTCGCCGGGGCCTGCAGCACGCCGGGGAACTGCAACAGCTGGGTGAATTCGGTATGCAGGCCCGGGAAGCGTGCCGACAGGTCGATCGCCAGGTCGCTGAGTTCACGCAGGCGGGCCGGATCGGCATGCAGGCCGGACGCGCCTTCGGGCGAGCGCAGGCGCAGGGTCAGGTCGAGCTTGCCGCGGCTCAGGCGGGCGGCGATGCGCTCGCGCAGCACCGGCTCCAGCGCGCGCAGGTCGTCGTGCAGGCGCACGCCGATTTCGAGGAAGCGGTGGTTGACCGAGCGCAACTCGCAGCCGAGCGTGCCCCATTCGGTGGCGCGTTCGCCGCTGGCGAAGGCGGTCATGCTGCGGATCATCGGCGGTTCCTGATGTGACCGTTGCGGGTCGGACAAGGGGCGAATGGTAAACTCGCGCGCCGCAAACCCCCTAACTTCGATGATGAATCGCCCCATGCCAGTTGCCGGCACGACCGAGTTTTCCCGCCCCAGCGGCCGCGCGCCCGACCAGTTGCGCGAGGTGCGGATCGAGCGTGGTTTCACCCGCCACGCCGAGGGTTCGGTGCTGATCAGCTT
>JBOHYC010000301.1:0-3631 GCA_050737755.1 Lysobacter sp. | reverse complement strand
CGGCAGAACGCGGCGTCATCAAGGTCGCTCACGTCGGAGTAGTCGACCAGTTGGAAATAACCGCCCGGCACCGGCAACGGCTTGAGCTTCGTCGTCAGCAACTGCTCGCGGAAGCGGTCGCGCTTGTCCTGGTAGAACGCGCCCAATGTCTCGTAGTGCTCCGGCTCGGCCTCGATCATCTCGGCGAACGCGAACTGCGCCGGGGTGAACGTGCAGAAGGTGTTGTACTGGTGGACCTTGCGGAACTCGGCGCTCAACGCGGGCGGCGCGATGCAATAGCCGACCTTCCAGCCGGTGCAGTGGTAGGTCTTGCCGAAGCTGGAGATCACGAAGGCGCGTTCGCGCAGCTCCGGGTAGCGCAGCGCCGACTCATGGCGGGCGCCGTCGAACACGATGTGCTCGTAGACCTCGTCCGACAGCAGGATGATGTCGGTGCCGCGCAGCAGCGCGGCCAGTTCGGCGATGTCGTCGGCGCTGAACATCGCGCCGGACGGGTTGTGCGGCGTGTTGGTCATCAGCATCCGCGTCTTCGGCGTGATCGCCTTGCGCACCAGTTCCCAGTCGGGCGCGAAGGTGCGCGGGTCGAGCGGCACGTGCACGGCTATGCCACCGGCCAGCTCGATCGCCGGCTCGTAGCAGTCGTAGCAGGGGTCGAGCACGATCACTTCGTCGCCCGGGCGGACCACGGCATGCACGGCGTCGAAGATCGCCTCGCTCGCACCGGAGGTGACGGTGATCTCTGCGTCAACGTCGGGCCGATGGCCATAGCAGCGCTCGGTCTTGGCGGCGATGGCCTGCCGCAGCGGCGCCACGCCATGCATCGGCGAATACTGGTTGTGTCCCTGCTTCATCGCGCTCGCCAACGCATCGACCAGCCGTGCGGGCACGTCGAAATCCGGGAAGCCCTGCCCCAGGTTGACCGCGCCGTGCTCGGCGGCCAACTGCGACATCACGGCGAAGATGGTGGTGCCGACCTTCGGCAGCTTGGTCTCGGGGGTCATGGCGTGTCGGGGGCGGTTGTGGGCCGTCGAGTGTACGGAATCGCGCCGATACGTTCCGCCCGCCGGTCCTCGGCATAGTTGCATCGCCGCGGGTGCCGGCCGACACTGCCGCCATGCGTGAACTCCAGGTTGTCGACGCGTCGGAACTGGCCGCTGCCTATGCCGCCGCGCATTACGCGGTGGTACTCGACGGCGATACGGTGCCGTTGCGGGTCGGCCATCCGGCCAGCGACCTGGAGGCCTACTGCCCGGCGCAGCGCTATGTCTTCATCACCGCCTGGAACCCGGCCTCTGAGCCGCATTCCGACAATGCCAACGAGACCGCGGACGCGCTGATGGTCGCCCAACTCGACTCCATCGGCCTGCAGCGTCACGCCGCGTGGAGCGAATGCCCGGATGGCGAATGGCGCGAACCGGGCTGGTTGCTGGTGGACGTCGATGGCCCGACTGCCGACTTGCTGGCGCACGAGTTTGGCCAGGCCGCGGTGCTGGACTGGCAGCGCGGCCAGCCAGTGCGCCTGCGGATGCTGATGGAGCGTCCCGGCGCACAGGCTTTGCCGGAAGCGATCGCCGCATTCACCGATTGGGTGGATGACGTCGTCGCGACGTAAAATGGGAGTTTCGTGGTCCCCTGGGCCGCGATTCTCCACCGCCTGGCCACCATGACCCCACCCGATCGCCCCGCCCCTCCGCTGCTGCAAGCCCGCGGCCTGCGTTTCGCGCGCAACGACGAACCCGTGTTCGGCCCGCTGGACTTCAGCGTCGATGCCGGCGAGGCGTTGCTGGTGCAGGGCGACAACGGTGCCGGCAAGACCACGCTGTTGCGGGTGCTGGCCGGACTGCTGCACGCCGACGATGGCGAGGTCGATATCGACGGCGAGCGTGCACGCCCCGCGCGTCGAGCACGGGCGATCGCCTACCTCGGGCACTTGCCGGGCCTGAAGGCGGACCTGACTGCGCTGGAGAACCTGAACTTCCTGTGCGGCCTGCAGGGCCGTCGTCGCGCCCAGTTGCCCGACCATGCCATGGCGATCGTCGGACTGTCCGGCTACGAGGACGCACTGGCCCGGCAATTGTCCGCGGGCCAGAAAAAACGCCTCTCGCTGGCCCGGTTGTGGCTGTCGCCGGCGCCGCTGTGGCTGCTCGACGAGCCGTACGCCAATCTCGATCTGGCCGGGATCGAGCTGGTAAACCGGATGGTGCAGGCGCATTTGCGCTCCGGCGGCGCGGCACTGGTAACCACGCACGGCGCCTACGCTGCGCCGCCGGTCCGGACGCGGTTGCTGGTGATGCAGCGCCCGGGCCTGGAGGCGGCCGCGTGAGCGCCGCGGTGCCGACTTTGGCGGGTGCCGCCAGAGCCTTGATGCTGCGTGACCTACGCCTGCTTTGGCGCCGCCGTGGCGATGCGTTGCAGCCAGCCCTGTTCGCGGTGCTGGTGGTGACCCTGTTCGCGCTGGCGCTGGGTGGCGAGGCCGAAGCGCTGGCAGCTGTCGCCAGTGCAGTGCTCTGGCTGGCAGTACTGCTGTCGGGCCTGCTGGCGCTGGACACCCTTTTCCGCGGCGACGCCGAGGACGGCTCGCTGGAGCAGTGGATGCTGGCGCCGGTGCCCTTGGGCTGGCTGGTCGCGGTGCGTACTTTCATGCACTGGGCGACGACCGCGCTGCCGTTGCTGGTCGCCACCCCGTTCCTGGCCGAACTGATGCACCTGCCGCGCGGGCAATTACCGGTGCTGATGGCCTCGCTGGCGCTGGGCACGCCGCTGCTGAGCCTGCTGGGCGCGGTTGTGGCCGCTCTGACGGTCGGGATGAGGCGCTCCGGTATACTCGTCGCCTTGCTCGCGCTGCCCTTGTACGTGCCGGTCCTGGTGTTCGGCGCAGGCAGCGTGGCTGCCTCGGCGCAGGGCCTGGACGCCCTTCCCCCCTTGCTGCTGCTGGCCGCGGGACTGGTGCTGGCACTGGTGCTGGCACCGCTGGCCGCAGCCGCCGCGATCCGCATCGCGCTGAACTGAGCGCGCTCGACCGACTTCATGAATCCAATCGTCCGCTGGTTCCACAAACTCGGTTCGCCCCCCTACTTCGATCGCTTCGCCGCGCGTTGGGCGCCGTGGGCCTATCTGTTCGGCCTGCTCACGATGGCCTGGGGGCTGTACGGCGCACTGTTCGTGGTGCCGGCCGACTACCAGCAGGGCGACAGCTTCCGCATCCTCTACATCCACGTGCCGAGCGCCTGGATGAGTCTGGCGGTATTCGGCTTGATGGCGTTCTATGCCGCCATCGCGCTGATCTGGCGGATCAAGCTGTGCGAGATCCTGGCGATGGCCTGCGCGCCGATCGGGGCCGGCTTCACCCTGATCACGCTGGCGACAGGTGCGATCTGGGGCAAGCCGATGTGGGGCACCTGGTGGGACTGGGACCCGCGGCTGACCACCGAGCTGATCCTGCTGTTCCTGTACCTCGGCGTCATTGGCCTCTACAACGCGATCGACGACCGCCGCGCCGCCGCGCGCGCCGCCGGGCTGCTGGCGATCGTCGGGGTCGTCCTGCTGCCGGTGATCCGCTATTCGGTGGTGTGGTGGAACTCGCTGCACCAGGCCCAGACCATTCGCCTGTTCGGTGAATCGACGATGGCGC
>JBOHYC010000300.1:0-3560 GCA_050737755.1 Lysobacter sp. | reverse complement strand
CCGAGGCGGAGTAGACGACGCCGTTGAGCGCGATCACCGCGACCTCGGTGGTGCCGCCGCCGATGTCGACCACCATCGAGCCGCGCGCCTCGGTCACCGGCATGCCCGCGCCGATCGCCGCGGCCATCGGCTCCTCGATCAGATACACCTCACGCGCACCGGCCTCCTCGGCCGATTCCTTGATCGCGCGGCGCTCGACCTGGGTCGAGCCACAGGGCACGCAAACCAGCACCCGCGGGCTGGGCCGCAGGAAGCGCGACTTGTGCACCTTGCGGATGAAATGCTTGAGCATTTCCTCGGTATAGGTGAAGTCGGCGATGACGCCGTCCTTCATCGGCCGGATCGTGGTGATGTGGCCGGGGGTGCGGCCGAGCATCTGCTTGGCCTCCATGCCGACCGCGGCGACCGAACGGTTGCCGCCGATGATCCGGTCCTGGCGCACCGCGACTACCGATGGTTCATTGAGGACGATGCCCTGTCCGCGGACATAGATCAGGGTATTGGCCGTGCCCAGGTCGATGGACAGGTCGTTGGAGAACATGCCGCGAAACTTCTTGAACATCGTCGAATGGGCCGTCTAGTGGGGTGCCGGAAGCGATCGGCTAGCGTAGCAACCGCCCCACCCCCGGGCAAGGCGAAAAGCCGTGGTTGCGGGCCTTTTCGCAGCCGCCCGTGGACTCGTGGGACGGGCGTCACGACTGGCCCCCAGCCACGGCGGCCACCGACCCGGCCTGCGGCGCCCGCTGGCCCCGGATAGGTCCAGCCGCTAACCTAGCGCCTGCGTGCGCCCCGGCGCCGCGTCCTGTCCGCAGGATTCCAACCCGAACCGCCCATCCAGACCCGCCAGGCCATCCCGCCCGGCCCACCCGGAGTGTGACCACCGATGCCTGCCCTGATCTGCGGATCCCTGGCCTACGACACCATCATGGTGTTCCAGGACCAGTTCAAGAACCACATCCTGCCGGACAAGGTGCACATCCTGAACGTCTCGTTCCTGGTGCCGCGGATGCGTCGCGAGTTCGGCGGTTGCGCCGGCAACATCGCCTACAACCTGAAGTTGCTCGGCGGCGACCCGATCCCGATGGCGACCGTCGGCCAGGATTTCGGCCCGTACCGCGAGTACTTCGAGGAGCTGGAGATCCCGCTGACCCAGGTCCGCGAGATCCCGGAGCTGTTCACCCCGCAGGCGTTCATCACCACCGACCTGGACAACAACCAGATCACCGCGTTCCACCCCGGCGCGATGATGCGCAGCTACGAGAACCACGTGCGCGACGTGCCCGGCGTGACCATCGGCATCGTCAGCCCCGACGGTTACGAAGGCATGATCCAGAACGCCGCCGAGTTCGCCGAGGCCGGCATCCCCTTCATCTTCGATCCGGGCCAGGCGATGCCGCTGTTCAACGGCGACGAGCTGCGCGCCTTCATCGAGCAGGCCGACTACGTCACCGTCAACGATTACGAGTCGAACCTGCTGCAGGAACGCACCGGCTGGGACGAGAAGACCATCGCGGGCAAGGTCAAGGCCTACATCACCACGCGCGGCCCGAAGGGCGCGGTGATCCATGCCGAGGGCAAGACCTGGGACGTCGCCCCGGCGCACGAGCGCCGCATCACCGACCCGACCGGTTGCGGCGATGCGTTCCGCGCCGGGCTGATCTTCGGCATCGAGAAGGGCTACGACTGGCTCACCATCGGCCGCATCGGCAACCTGATGGGCGCGCTGAAGGTCGAGCATCCGGGCACCCAGAACCAGCGCTTCGACTACGCGCAGTTCGCCGAGCAGTTCCGCCAGCAGTTCGGCTACGCGCTCTGATCGAGTCGGCTTGGCGACCGGCGCCGCGGCCCGCTCACATCACGTGCGCGAGCCATAGCAGTTCCGGCTCGGCCAGGCGCTCGAATTCGGCATAGGACATGCGCACCGTGTCGGTGTGCGAGCCGGCGTTGAACGCGATCTGCGGCTGCTGCGCCAAGCGCGAGTCGATGTAGACCTGCATGCCGTAGAGGTGGCCGAACGGTGGCATCGCGCCCAGTTCGCAATCGGGGAACGCGTCGCGGAATTCCGTCTCTTCGGCCAGTTCGACTTCGGGCCCGCCGAGCGCGCGTGACAGCCGGGTCAGGTCGACCCGGTAGGGCGCCGGCATCACCATCATCGCGAGTTGGCCATCGACCTTGATCATCACGGTCTTGGCGAAATGCCCGGCACCGATATGCGTGGCGCTGGCGGTGGCCTGCGCGGTGACCGTGCGGTCGTGGGTGAGCGTCGCGTACGGCGCGTGGTGTTCGTCGAGGAAGTTGTGCAGGCGTGGGGAGAGCATGGTCGCCTCCGCTGGACCCGCCGTCCGTTCCGCTGCGGCGGGTGTCATCGATGGACCGGCCCGGGCATCCCTGCGGGGGCGCCGACATGGCGAAGTGGTCGCCACGTCGGAACCATACGCCGGTCGCGACTGGCCGGCGTGATGGCGACTGCGGGGCTCAGTTCCAGTCAGGCAGCTTCGAAGTGTCGAGCCCGCCGACTTCGAACACCGCAGTGCGGGTGCCGCCGGCCTTGACCGGGAACTCGATCGAGATCACCTCCGCAGCGCCGGCCAGCTTCCACAACGCGCTCTCGTCCTCGATGAACATTGCGATCGCCTCGTCGGTATCCGGGCGGCTGGCGGCCATCGACTTCGGCTTGGCGTCATCAACCGCGACTTTGACCTTGCACCCGCGGTAGCAGTCGAAGTCACCGGCTTCCAGGGTCAGGTAGGCGCTGTCGCCCCACTCGGGGTGGTCGCGGAAGATCAGTCGCACCGGATGCGGGCCGCTGCCGTCGGTGTCGAGGGTCTCCTTGGCGTAGATCGCGGCCGACAGCTGTTGCTTCGAGCCGACCGCCTCGCTCTGGTAAGCCCACAACGCCTCGACCCGGGCGGCGTTCTCGGCGGCCTCGGCCTTGGAGGTCGCCTCGGCGTGTTGCGCCTTGATCCGCGCGGCGGCCTGGCTGTCCGGATACTCGGCCAGCAGCACGTCGCCATGGGCCTTGGCCAGTCGCCAGTTCTGTGCGGCGAATTGCTCGTCGAACTGTTTGGCCATCGCCTCGGCGGCCTGCTCCTGGGCCGCGGCCTGTTGCGCGCGAATGGCTTCGGGATCGGGCGCGGGTTGGCAGGCGGCGAGTGCCAGTGTCGCGCACAACAGCGTGGTCTTGACCTTCATAAGGATCCCTCGCAAAAAGTCGCCCCATTGTAGGAGCGACGTAAGTCGCGATTTCCGCCCATCGGCCGAAGCTGGCGCAATGTGTCCGCGAGATTGATTCCGGGAAGCGGCTCGGGGGACGCCGCGGGGGGACGACCTACCACCGCTTCGGCCGGGTTCAGAGGGTCGCGACTTACGTCGCTCCTACATTGAAATGGAGCGGCGGCTCAAACAACGCGGCCGCCCGAGGGCGGCCGCGTATGCATCTCAACTGGCGACAGTCAGTCGCGGACCGGGGCGGCATCCTCGCCCTTGGCCTTGGCGATCATCGCCTCGACCGAGCCGGTGGTGATCGGGTGGTAACCCGGCCGCGCTTCGGCGAAGGTCTT
>JBOHYC010000299.1:0-18793 GCA_050737755.1 Lysobacter sp. | reverse complement strand
GTGTGGCGCCACCTATGCGCCGACCGACCTGAAGGACCCGCGTTCGGTGATCTCCGGCGCGACTCCGGAAATCCGCGATTCGGAGCACTTCTTCTTCGAGGTGGGCCGTTTCGAGGCGTTCCTGCGCGAGTGGCTGGCCGGCGACGTGGCCCTGCCCGGGGTGAAGGCCAAGCTGGGCGAGTGGCTGAATGCCGAAGGTGGCCTGCGCGCGTGGGACATCTCCCGCGACGCGCCCTACTTCGGCTTCCAGATCCCGGGCCACCCGGGCAAGTATTTCTACGTCTGGCTGGATGCGCCGATCGGCTACCTGTCCAGCTTCCAGGCGCTGTGCGCGAAGAACGGCGAGGATTTCGACGCGCACCTGCGCGCCGGCACCAGCACCGAGCTGCACCACTTCATCGGCAAGGACATCGTGAACTTCCACGGCCTGTTCTGGCCGGCGGTGCTGCACGGCGCGGGCTTCCGCGCGCCGACCCGGTTGCACGTCAACGGCTACCTGACTGTCGACGGCGCCAAGATGTCGAAGTCGCGCGGCACCTTCGTCATGGCACGCACCTACCTGGACGCGGGCCTCGATCCGGAAGCCCTGCGCTACTACTTCGCGACCAAGACCTCGGGCGGTGTCGACGACCTCGACCTCAACCTCGGGGACTTCATCGCGCGGGTGAATTCTGATCTGGTCGGCAAGTTCGTCAACTTGGCCAGCCGCTGCGCCGGATTCATCAGCAAACGCTTCGACGGCCAGCTGGCCGATGCGTTGCCGGATCCCGCGATGTACACGCGCTTCGTCGAGCAACTGCAGCCGATCGCCGAGGCCTATGGCCGCAACGAAGCCGCCACCGCGCTGCGCCTGACCATGGCACTGGCAGACGATGCCAACCGCTACATCGACGAGCACAAACCTTGGGTGATCGCGAAGCAGGAAGGCGCCGATGCCGAACTGCAGGCGGTCTGCACCCAAGGGCTCAACCTGTTCCGCGTGCTCAACACCGCGCTCAAGCCGGTGCTGCCGCGGGTGACGGCGCAGGCCGAAGCGTTCCTGGACTCGCCGGTATCGGCATGGAACGGGATCGCCACGCCACTGACCGGTCACCGCATCGCCACCTATACCCCGTTGTTCACCCGTATCGACCCGAAACTGATCGAAGCCATGACCGAAGCCAGCAAGGAATCCCTGAAGCCGACCGATGCCACCGCAGCCCCTGTAGGAGCGGCTTCAGCCGCGAAGCCGGGTAGCGCGGAGCTTGCGACTTCCATCGCGGCTGAAGCCGCTCCTGCGAAGAACGACGGCGATGTGTCCGCGACACCTGTCATCGGCATCGACGACTTCGCGAAACTCGACCTGCGCATCGGCAAGGTGCTGGTGTGCGAATTCGTCGAAGGCTCCGACAAGCTGCTGCGCTTCCAGCTCGACGCCGGCGAACTCGGCCAGCGGCAGATCTTCTCCGGCATCCGCGCGTCCTACCCGGAGCCGGAAAAGCTGGTCGGCCGTAGCGTGGTGTTCATCGCCAACCTCGCGCCGCGCAAGATGCGCTTCGGCATGAGCGCAGGGATGATCCTGTCGGCAGGTTTCGATGCCAGCGCCTTGGCCCTGCTCGACGCCGACGACGCTGCGCAGGCCGGGATGCCGGTGCGCTGAACAGCGCTACCGGTGCTTTCATGCCCGACCTTGTTGAGCGCCTCGACCGTCTACTGCCGCAGACCCAGTGTGGCCAGTGCGGCTATGCCGGATGCCGGCCATACGCCGAGGCGATGGCGGCGGGCGCAGCCGGTGTCGACCACTGTCCTCCCGGTGGCGATGCCGGCGCGCGGGCACTCGCACGATTGCTGGGCGTGGAGCCGGTGCCGTTCGATCGCTCGCGCGGCGAACACCTGCCGGCGCAAGTCGCGCTGGTGATCGAGGACGACTGCATCGGCTGCACCAAGTGCATCCAGGCCTGCCCGGTCGACGCGATCATCGGCGGCGCCAAACACATGCATACCGTGATCGAACCGCTATGCACCGGTTGCGAGTTGTGCGTGCCGGCCTGTCCGGTGGATTGCATTGTGCTGGTGCCGGCAGGCAGCCTTTTGTAGGCCTACAACGGGGGACTTTCCGGGTCCGTCGTCGGCTGTTCCGGCCCGGGTGAAGTCACCGCTTCACACGCGCTGCAGATCCGCTCGACGTCGTAGCCCTTGTTGCGCAGTTGCGCGACCAGCCCATCCTCGCCCAGCAGGTGCAGGGCGCCGACCACCACCAGCGTATCGTCGTCGCCGGGTGCTTCCAGCCGCGCCTGCAACTGCGGGAGCCAGGCTTCGTTGCGCGCGACGTTGACGGTGCGGTAGGTCTCGGGGGTCTTTTCCAGCATCTCCAGCCGGGTCAGCGCATCAAGCGCTCCGATGTCGCCATCACGCCAGGCCTGGTGCAACGCGGCCAACGTGGTCGGCATTTCCTGCGGCCGGTCGAGGAAGTCCGCGAGGCCCACGACCTGCTCTTCCATCGGAATCGAGTCGAGCGCGCGCAGTTGGTCCTCGAACATTTCCAGTCCGCTCGCGGGTTTGCCCTCAGCCCCTGCACGGGCCATCAGGTGCCGGTCCAGTCCCTGTTCTGCGCTGAAGCCCAGCGATTGCGAGAGCCCCATCAGCAGCGACAGGTTCACGAACCACGGCTCGTAACCGTCGACCCGGGCGATCGAACCTCCCTGTCGCGCCAACAGCCGGCGCAGTTTTTCGCGCAGGCGGGGTGGCAGCACCTTGGACAGCGTCTGATTGTCATCGTATGCCGCGGCGGAGAGGAATTTCGCCGGGGCTGCCGGATCATTCAACGCTTCCGGTGAAATCTCGAACACCAGCGCCTCCGCGTCGGCGTAAGCCCGTTCGACATCCTCCGACAACGGGTAGTCGCCATCCTTGAGCAGGTGGAACGATCCCAGCAGGTAGAGCGCGCTGTCACCGTCGGACACCTTCCACAGCAACGGTACCGGCGGCACGTACTCTGGTGTTTGCGCCGCGACAGGTTGCGATGGAATCGCCTGTAGCGCGTGGCGTGCGACTGGCTCGACCGCCGCCGAGGCAACGTGCGAAACCGCAAGCAGCATCGCTGCAAGCACCTTCAGTGACTGCATGCGCAACCCTCAGTGGCTGTAGGCTTTTTCGCCCGCGGCAATCGCCAGGTCAAGCCGGTTTTCCGGCGGCGGTAGCGGACACGTCGCGAAGGCCGTGAACGCGCAGGGCGGATTGTATGAGCGGTTGAAGTCCACCACGACGTGGCCGTCGGCATCGGGCTTCGGGACATACAGGAAGCGGCCGGCGCCATAGCTGCCATGGCCGTTGGTACGGTCGGCGAATACCAGGAACAACTCGTCCTCGCCTTCATCCAATGCTTCGATCCGGTGGCTGACGCCGTCGCGTTCGAACTCGATCGCGCCCGGATTGGGCACCTCGTCGGTGGTACCGATGATGTTGGCGACCTCGATGGTCTGGCCCACCGGGTTCGGCACCCAGTTGCCGGTGACCTGCCAGTTGGGATCCGCCGGCCAGTAGTCGAGACCGCTGAAGCCGGTGCGAGTCGGCGCGTCGGCATGGCGCACACGCAGGGCGATGCGATCGCCGCGCTTGATTGGCGTGGCGCGCCCCTTCCCGTCGTCGAAGCCGATTTCGCTCGGCCCGGCGGGATCTTCGTCGGTCCGCAGGGACACGGTACCGGCCAGCGGCTCACCATCGAGAGTCAGCGCCACTCCGTCCTCGGGGACGAAACTCAGCGCACCGTCATCCAGCTTGATCATGCCCATGTGTTCCGGGCCCATGGTCAGCTGGATACCGTTGTCGGCGTCACTGCCGACGTAATGGGAGCCCGGGGTGATCCAGTGCAGGCCAGTCAGGCTGGCCCAGCCATCCGGCTCCAGCAGGCCCGCTTTGCGCTGGTCGCGCCAGACTTGCTGTGCGTTGTTGAATGCGGCGGTTTCGGCAGACATCGGGGCGTCCTTCGCAGGGTCGGTGGAATCACTGCTGCCGCAGCCCGCGAGGGCGGCACCCAGCACGGTTGCGCAAAGCAGCAGGTGGATTTTTGGCATCGGCATGTCAGCGCCCTCGCAGGAACCAGCGGTCTATTTCCGCCAGCGTGAAACGCGCCCAGGTCGGACGACCGTGGTTGCATTGGCCGGACCGTTCGGTCGCTTCCATTTCGCGCAGCAGTGCGTTCATCTCGGGCAAGGTCAGGCGCCGGTTGGCGCGGACGGCACCGTGGCAGGCCATCGTCGACAGCAGTTCATCGCGCGCGGCGGCCACGCGTCGCGACTCGCCATGTTCGCGCAGGTCGGCCAGCACGTCGCGCAGCAACGCCTCGACGTCGCCGTGGGCGAGCAGCGCGGGAACGCTGCGCAGGGTCAGTGATTGCGGACCGGCGCGGGTGACTTCGAAACCAAGCGTGTCGAGCGTCGCGGCTTCGCGCTCGGCGACGTCGGCCTCGCGCTCGGACACGGCCAAGGTGGCCGGCACCAGCAGGGGCTGGGTGCGGAGGCCTTCGCCATCGTGCGCGGTCTTGAGTTTCTCGTAGCCGATGCGCTCATGGGCGGCGTGCATGTCGACCACGATCAGGCCTTCGCGCGATTCGGCGAGGATGTAGATGCCGTGCAGTTGCGCGATCGCATAGCCCAATGGCGGCAAGGTGCCGTCATCGGTGTCGGGTAGTGGTGGGCGCTCGGCCAAAGCGGTCGAGTCGAACGCACCGTCCCGCCTACCCTCGGATAACCGCGAACTCGTGGCCGTGTTGCCATACAACGCGGCGTAACCGTTGCGCACTTCCGCCACCTGCAAGCCAAGCGGCGCCTGTGGTGGTGACCAGCGGTATTGCGAGGACTGCTCGGCGTTTTCATCGCGCGCGAGCGCTGGCACGGAGCCGGCACGCGTCTCGGCGAGCGCCGCCTGCAGCGTGCGGTAGACGAAGTCATGGATCAGCCGCGAGTCGCGGAACCGGACCTCGTGCTTGGCCGGATGCACATTGACATCGACCCGGCGCGGATCAAGTTCGAGGAACAGCACGTAGGCTGGCTGGCGACCGTGGAACAACACGTCGGCGTAGGCCTGTTTCACCGCATGGGCGATGCTGCGGTCGCGGATCGATCGGCCATTGCAGTAGAGATACTGCTGGTCGGTACTGGCACGGTTGTACGACGGCTGCGCGATCCATCCGTGCAGGCGCAGCGGCTGCGCCGAATCGGTGATTGCCGCGCCCTGATGATCGACGTGCAGGGCGTTTTTCGCGAACTCCTCGCCAAGGGTCTCGTGCAGCCGCACATCCGACAGCAGGTCGGTGTCGCCCTTCCAGCGCCGCGACGGCTTGCCGTTGTGCGACATCCGCAGTTCGACATCGGGCCGGGCCAGCGCGAGCTGCCGCAACCACTCCTCGATGTGGCCGAGTTCCGTGCGTTCGGCACGCATGAACTTGCGTCGTGCCGGCACGTTGAAGAACAGGTCGCGCACCTCGACCGTGGTACCACGCGGATGCGCGCGCGGCCCGACCTCGCCGACCCGCCCCCCATCGATTTCCAACGACGAGCCATGCTCGGCATCCGCACGCCGCGAACTCAGCACGAAACGGCTGACCGAGGCGATCGATGGCAATGCTTCGCCGCGGAACCCGAGCGTGGCGACGCCTTCGAGGTCATCGAGCGAGGCGATCTTGCTGGTGGCGTGGCGTGACACCGCCAGCGGCAACTCGTCCGGGGCGATGCCGGCGCCGTCGTCGCGAATGCGGATCAACCGTGCACCGCCCTCCTCCAGATCGATATCGACACGCCGGGCGCCGGCATCCAGTGCGTTTTCGACCAGCTCCTTCACCACGGAGGCCGGACGCTCGACGACTTCGCCGGCGGCAATCTGGTTGATCAGGATGTCGGGGAGCGGGCGGATCGACACGGAACGACGCGACTCACGGCTGGATGGCGGGACTGGCCATCATAGCGAAGCGAATGCGTCCTGCCGCACCCGGCGACCGGTTTGCAACAATCGCTACGGACTGCCGCCGGCGGCGCCCATCGAACCGCCACTTGCAGCGGCGCGGGCGGCATACATCGTGCCCGGCGGCGGCTGGCGGGTGAAGAATGTATTGACCCCGTCCAGCACAGCGCCGGCCAGCTTGCGCTGGAACGCGGGGTCCTGCAGCCGCCGCTCTTCCTCCGGGTTGGAGATGAAGGCGGTCTCGACCAGCATCGCCGGCATGTCCGAGGTACGCAGCACCGCAAAGTTTGCGCGTTCGATCTGGCGCTTGTGGATGTTGCCGACCTGCATCAGGCCACCAAGGATCTCCCCGGCTGCGTCTTCGGATGCCTTCAACTGGCCGCTCTGGGTCAGGTCGATCAGGACCGAGGCCAGGGTGTTGTTGGTCTGCTCCAGCCGCACGCCACCGACGAGATCGGACGAGTTTTCCTTGTTAGCAAGCCAGCGTGCGCGCTGCGACGAGGCGCCCTTGAGCGAGAGCACGTAGACCGAGGAACCATCGGCGCCACGATTCTCGGCGGCGTCGGCATGGATCGAGATGAACATGTCGGCCTTGGCCGCACGCGCCAGCTTGGCGCGCTTGTTCAAGGGGATGAACACGTCGGTGTCACGCGTCAGGTAGGCCTTCAGGCCGGGTGCGGCATTGATCTGCCGGGCCAGCTCCTTGCTGATCTGCAGCACCACGTCTTTCTCGCGGGTACCGTTCTTGCCGATCGCACCGGGGTCCTGGCCACCGTGACCGGGGTCGATCGCGATGATCAGCGGCCGGTTGTTGCGGCTGTCCATCAGCTCGCGCATGGTCTTGACCGGCGGCGCGGCCGCAGCCGCGGGTTGGACCGGTGCGGGTGCGGGCTGGCCAGTGGCGATGCGGGTGGGCACGCCAGTGGCGATCGTTGTCGGCACCGTCGGGGCCGGCACGCTCGCGGTGGTCGGCTGCACGGTCGCCGTCTGGGCGGTGCTTCCGGCGGTGATCTGCGAAATCAGGCGGCTGGTCGCAGCCGACGATGCCGCGGCCTGGTCGGTCCACTGGTCCAGCGAGGATTTGCCGGGTGCAGAGCTGGCCGACGAAGAACCGGCGGGCATGGCACTGGATGGCGTCGAAGTGGCCACCGTCGGACTGGCGGTCACGGTCGAGGGCGCCTTGCCATCGCCGGGCCACTCGATGACCAGACGGGGGCCGGAGGCACCCTGCTCGATCCGTGGCCTTAGTGCTGCAACCTGGTGCCCGAGGTCGAATACGATGCGGGCGGTACCCGGAACCGGCTGACCGGTGCGGATGCTCTTGACCACTCCGCTGCCCGAGGGGACCTTCACGCCATCGGCGATCGATGACGCCGGCAGGTCGACGACCAGCCGGTCCGGGCCGGCGAGGCTGATGATCTTGAATTCGGCGGACTTGTCCAGTGCGATCTCGGCGCGGGTGCCGGTCGCGCCTGTGCTCAGGTGGACGCCTTCGACCTCACTGGCATGCGCCAGATTCCAGATCAACGCCGAAAGCAGCGCGGCGCCGAGCAGAAATTTCTGGAAAGTGGCGCCTTTGGCTCGCATGGGGCGTAGTCAAGCACCAGCCCGCGACTATTGCAAGCATTTTTTCCCTTAGGAATCCGACACCTGCCGAACCTTCTTGTGGAATCGTTCAGGAGTCGGCCGCAACTGGGGCTTCCAGCACGAGTCCTTCCAGCCAGTCCCGCCCGGTCTCACTCAGCGGGGTCAGGTGAGCCAGGCGGCCAGCACCTTCCAGCGCCAGGGAGATCTGCAGGTCCGGTGCCGGCAGGGAGTGACCACCGCGTTCCGGCCATTCCACCAGCCACAGCGTGGCGTCGTCGGTGTCGAGACCGAGGAACTCCAGCTCGCCCGGGTCGCCGATGCGGTAGAGGTCCATGTGCCAGGCCTCTCCGCCGGTGGCAAGCGGGTAGCGTTCGACCAGGGTGTATGTCGGACTGCGGATCGCACCCGTCACCCCGAGCGCGCGCAGCAACGCGCGTGCGAGCGTCGACTTGCCGGCGCCGAGGTCGCCCTGCAGGTGGATTACCGCGCGCGGCGGCCGGGTTGCGGCCAATGCACGGCCGAGACGGTCGGTCTGTGTGCTGTCGGCCAGCCAATGCGAGTTGGGATTCATTCGGACGCCCCCGGGTTCGCGAGCCGCCGCAGCCATGGCATCAGGTCGGTCGGCAACAATCCGCGCTCGCCACCGGCGCGCGCGGCGGCGTCACCGGCGGCGGCATGCAGCAGCGCGCCACAACTGGCAGCGTCGAATGCGTCCAGCCCCTGGGCGCGCAATGCGGCGACCACCCCGGTCAACACATCGCCCATGCCGCCCACCGCCATCCCGGGGTTGCCGGCATCCACCCGCCGCGGAGAACGACCGGGCCCGGCGATGATGCTGCCCGCGCCCTTGAGCACTACCACCGCGTCGAACTTTTCAGCGAGGCGGCGGGCAATGCCCAAGCGGTCGCCCTGGACCTCGGCGCTGCCGATTCCGAGCAGGCGCGCGGCTTCGCCGGGATGCGGCGTCAGGATCGACCCGGCGGGCAATGGGCGGGGTGATGCAACCAGCAGATTGAGGGCGTCGGCGTCGAACACGACCGGCTTTCCGGCCACAAGCACTCCCGCCAGCAACATCGCGCCCCACGCGCCCTGCCCCAGCCCCGGGCCGATCGCGATGACATCGGCAGCGTCGATGAAATGGGCATCGAGCGCATCGGCGTCGTCGGCATGGGCGTGCGCCATCGCTTCGGGCAATCGAGCCAGCAACGCGGCGACGTGTGGTTGCCGGGTCACCACGTCGACCAGTCCCGCCCCGCTGCGCAACGCCGCTTCGGCCGCCAGCAGGATCGCGCCACCGTGGCCGTGATCGCCACCGATGCATAACACCCGCCCGTGGTCACCCTTGTGGCTGTCGCGACGGCGCGGATGCAGCCACCTTTGCAGGTCGTGCGGTTGCAGCGACTCGACTGAGGCGTCGCTTCCGGACCGGGCGTGGATGTCGTTTGTAGCGGCAGCAGTCATGCCGTCGATTCTATACTTGCGGCCATCGTGAACCCGCCTGCCCGCCCCCGCGAAATTCCGTTCGAAATCACAACCGTTGTGGCCGATCCTGCGGCTCTCGCGCAACGCATCCGCGAGCTTGCCGGCGAGTTCGGTTTCCAGCGCTGCGGGATCAGCGACATCGAGCTTGGCGACGACGCAGCCCACCTGCGCGACTGGCTGTCGCAGGGCCTGTACGGCTCGATGGAATGGATGGCGCGCCACGGGGACATGCGCTCGCGCCCGGCCGAGTTGATACCAGGCACCTTGCGGGTGATCTCGGTCGGGCTCGACTACGGGCGCCGCGATGACGAGGAGGCGTGGCAGACGCTGGCCGACGGCGAACGTGCCTACGTCGCCCGCTACGCGCTCGGTCGCGACTACCACAAGCTCATGCGGCAGCGATTGCAGAAACTCGCCGAACGCATCGCCGAGGTGGTCGGACCGTTTGGCCATCGCGTGTTCGTCGACTCGGCGCCGGTGCTGGAACGCGCACTGGCCCGCAACGCCGGGTTGGGCTGGATCGGCAAGCACACCTGCCTGATCGACAGGGACGGTGGCAGCTGGTTCTTCCTCGGCGAGATCTACGTCGACCTGCCATTACCGATCGATGCGCCCGCGACCTCGCACTGCGGCACCTGCATGCGCTGCATCGACATCTGTCCGACCGGCGCGATCACCGCACCGAACCGGCTCGACGCCCGGCGCTGCATTTCCTACCTGACGATCGAGCATGAGGGCTCGATCCCGATCGAACTGCGTGAGCCGATCGGCAACCGCATCTTCGGCTGCGACGACTGCCAGCTGGTTTGTCCGTGGAACAAGTTCGCCAAGCGCACCGATGAGCCGGATTTCCGCACCCGCAATAATCTTGACGAAGCGAGCCTGGCCGAACTGTTTGCATGGACCGAGGACGAGTTCCTGCAACGCACTGAAGGTTCGGCGATCCGTCGCAGTGGCCATTCGCGCTGGCTGCGGAATATCGCGGTGGCGCTGGGCAATGCGCCGACGACGCCCGAGGTACTGGCGGCGCTACAGTCGCGACGCGATATCGAAGATGCCGTGGTGCGCGAGCACGTCGCGTGGGCGCTGGCCCGCCACGGTGCAGAGGCCTCGCGGTAAGAACCGACCTGTAGGAGCGACGTAAGTCGCGAATTCCAGAGTCTGGCGGACACGTTGAACGGCGCTTGCGATACCGCAACCGGAGGTGCTTCGGGTTGATCCAATGGGGCCCAGTCACGACGCTGCGGATGCAGCGTGGAATTCGCGACTTACGTCGCTCCTACACATGCGGATCCCATACCGCACCGGCACTTGATGCCAGCTCAGCTCCGCAGCCGTTTGATCAGCTCGCGCGTCACCGGGTCATCGGCTTCGACTCCACAGCGCACGGCCGGCAACAAGCGGTCGGCCACTTGCTTGCCCAACTCGACACCGAACTGGTCGAACGGGTTGATGCCCCAGATCACGCCCTGCACGAACACGCTGTGCTCGTACATCGCCAGCAGCGCGCCGAGCGAGCGCGGCGTCAGCCCGTCGAGCAGCAGCATCGTGCCCGGACGGTTGCCCGGATACGCGCGGTGCGGATCCTCGCTGTCCTGCCCGTTGGCGAGGGCTTCGGACTGGGCCAGCAGGTTCGCGAGCAGGGCTTCCGCGTTGTCGGCGCCATTCGATGCATCGCGATCGGCGCCAATCACGCCGATCATGTCCATCGGCACCACCTGGGTGCCCTGGTGCAACGCCTGGAAAAAACTGTGTTGGCTGTCGGTGCCCACCCCACCCCACCAGACCGGCACGCTGTCGTTGGCGAGTTGTCCGCCATCGACGCGTACCGACTTGCCGAGGCTTTCCATCACCAGTTGCTGCAGGTAGTTGGGCAGCAACCGCAAGTGGTCGGCGTACGGCAGCACCGCGTGGGTCGCCAGTCCGAGCGCATTGCGGTTCCACACCGCAGTGAGGGCATGCCAGAACGCCAGGTTCTCGCGCGGCGGCGTGCGCAGCACGTGTTCGTCCATCTCGGCAGCGCCGCCGAGCAGCGCCTCGAAGCCGTCCATCCCCAGCGCCAGCGCAATCGGAAACCCGACCGCCGACCACAGCGAATAGCGACCGCCCACCCAGTCCCACATCGGCAGGATGCGTTCCGGCGGGATATCGAACGTCTCGCGGGCACGGTCGACATTGGCCGTGATCGCGTACAACCGGCCGTCGTCACTGGTCGCGCCCGCGCCCAGCCAGCCGCGCAGCAACCGACCGTTGAGCAGGGTCTCCTGGGTGCCGAAACTCTTCGACACCAGCAACACCGCGGTCCGGGCCGGGTCGAGCTGCGCCATCAGCGCGCCTGCGGACGCCGGGTCGACGTTCGACAGGAAATGGATCCGCAGGCCCTGATCCAGAGGCGATGCCAACGCGTCGACCACCAGCCGCGGGCCGAGATCGGAGCCGCCGATGCCGACGCTGATCACGTCGGTGACGCCACTGGCCCGCAACTGCGAAGCCAGCACGCGCATCCGGTCGTTGGCCGCGCGTGCCTGTGCATGTGCATCCCGCGCAGTGGCGGCCTGCGACAGGTTGCCGCGCAATGCAGTGTGCAATGCCGGTCGCTGCTCGGTGGCATTGACCGCTTCACCATCGAACATCGCGTTCAGGCGTGCGGCTGCTTCGGCCGAATCGGCCAGCGAGAACAGCGCATCGAGCGCGGCCCGGTCGTAGCGCTGGCGGGCGAAGTTGGCGTACAGCGGACCGACCTGCAACGCCATGTCGCTGGCGCGTGCCGGGTCATCACGCAACAACGTCGTGATCGGCTGGTCGGCCAGCCGCGCCGCGTGCACGCGCAATTGGCGCAGTTGATCGGGGACCGTCATCCGACCCACCCCGTCGCGGTCAGGCGGCCTGCGCCGGGATCGAGGTGTTGGTGTGGGTCAGCTTGTTGTCGCCGTCGACGTACACGAGGGTCGGCTTGTACTTGGCCGCCTCGGCTTCATCGAACTCGGCATAGGCGCAGATGATCACCAGGTCGCCGGGCTGCGCGCAGTGGGCGGCGGCACCGTTGACCGAGATGATGCCGCTGCCCTCTTCGCCGCGGATCGCGTAGGTCACGAAGCGGTGGCCGCTGTTGACGTTGTAGATGTGGATCTGCTCGTACTCGCGGATGCCGGAGATATCGAGCAGCCGGCCGTCGATCGCGCAGGAGCCTTCGTAATGCAGCTCGGCGTGGGTCACGGTGGCGCGGTGGATCTTGGCCTTCAGAAGGTTCAGTTGCATCTCGATGACTCCGGCCACGGCATGCGGGCGTTCAACAGGGCGCCAGTTTATCAGCGCATTGTGTGACGCAACATAACGGCGATGTAATGGCGATGGGCCAACGTTTCAGAGATCGAATTCGAGGTTGTCGATGAGCCGGGTCCGGCCGAGCTTCGCCGCCACCAGCGCCACCCGCGGGCCGGCCTCACCGGACGCAGGCTCGGTCAGGTCGGGCCAGCGCACGACGGCGTAGTCGACCTCGAAGCCCTCCTCTGCCAGCCGTTTCGCGGCTTCAGCTTCGACCTGGGTCCGGGACTTACCGGCCTGGCTTGCCTCGCGCATCGCCTGCAGGCAGCGCTGGATCCCCGCCGCCACCGGGCGTTCGGACGCGGACAGGTACTGGTTGCGCGAACTCATGGCCAGCCCGTCGGTCTCGCGCAGGATCGGCGCGGCCAGCAGTTCGACCGGAAACGCGAGGTCACGCACGAGGTAGCGGATCACCGCGAGTTGCTGGTAATCCTTGCGCCCGAATACGGCCAGGTCGGGCAGCACCTGGTTGAACAAGCGCGCCACCACGGTCGCGACCCCGTCGAAATGCCCGGGCCGGTGTGCGCCTTCCAGCACTTCGGTCACCACCGGCACCCGGACCCGCACCGTCGCGTCCGGCCCGTACGGATACATGGTCTCGACCGAAGGCAGCCACAGCAGGTCGGCGCCGGCCGAATCCAGTCCCGCCGCGTCGGCCTCCGGAGTGCGTGGATAACGCGCGAAGTCCTCGCCGGGGCCGAACTGGGTCGGGTTGACGAACACGCTGGCAACCACCCGGTCGACATGACCTCGCGCCAGTTCGACCAGTGAATGATGCCCAGCGTGCAGGTTGCCCATGGTCGGCACGAACCCGACCCGCAGGCCGGCGCGCTTCCATTCGACGACCCGCGCGCGCAGGTCGGCCAGTGTGGTGACGGTTTCGATCATGGGGCTATGGTCAGGCGTAGGAATGTTCGGCGTCGGGAAAACTGCCGTCGCGCACGGCGTCGGCATAGGCCTGCATCGCGCCCACCACCGAGCCGCCTTCGGCCAGGAAATCCTTGACGAACTTCGGTCGGCGATGGCCGCTGTCCAGGCCCAGCGCGTCGTGCAGCACCAGCACTTGGCCGTCGCACTTTGGCCCGGCACCGATGCCGATCGTGGGGATGTCGAGATCGGCGCTGATCGCGGCGGCAACCGGGGTCGGGACGCATTCCAGCACCAGCATTTCGGCGCCGGCCTCGGCAACCGCGGCGGCATCGGCGCGCAACTTGTCCGCGGCGGCCTCGTCGCGACCCTGGACGCGGTAGCCGCCCAGCCGCAACACCGATTGCGGGGTCAATCCGAGGTGACCGCAGACGGGGATCTCACGCTCAACCAGATGCCGGATCACATCGAGCTTGTGGCCTGCGCCTTCGATCTTGACCATGCCGGCGCCGGCCTGCAGGAACCGCGTCGCCGCATCCAGCGCGCGCTCCACGGATGCATCGGCCTGGAACGGCATGTCGGCCACCAGCAGCGCGCGGGACAGGCCACGGGCGACGCAACCGGTGTGGTAGGTGATGTCCTCGACCGTGACCGGCAAGGTGCTGTCGCGGCCCTGCACCACCATGCCGAGCGAGTCGCCGATCAGCACCAGGTCGATGTCGGCCTGGTCGATCGCGCGCGCAAACCCTGCGTCGTAACAGGTCAGCATCACCAGCCGGCGGCCATCCTGCTTGGCCTCGCGCAGCATCGGGACGGTCCAGGGCTTGCCGGTGGGGGCGGATCGGGGCGAGGTGTACATGGGCGCGTCAACCTGCCGCGTGGGGAGGCGGCGGAGCGTCATACGTTAGCGCTTCGATGTCGTCACTGGGAATCGTTGCCAGTGCGTCGCGCGCGGCACCGACGCCCGGGATCCATGCGTCCGGAGCGATTTCGAGCAATGGCAGGAGGGCGAAGGCGCGCTGGTGCAGGTGCGGGTGCGGCACTCGCAGGCCGGGCTCGTCGATGACCGCGTCGGCATACAACAGCAGGTCGAGGTCAAGCGTACGCGGCCCCCAGCGGTCGGCGCCGTCCTTGCGGCGTTGGCGGCCGGCATCGCGTTCGATGTCCAGCATCGCCACCAGCAGGTCCCTGGCGGACAGCGTGGTTTCGAGCATGGCGACGGCATTGGTGAAGTCCGGCTGGTCGGTCAGGCCCCAGGCCGGCGTGCGGTACAGGCTGGATGCGCTTCGCAGGCTGATCCCCGGAGTCCGGCCGAGCGATTCGAACGCGGCGTGCAGGATGCCGGCGCTGTCACCGAGGTTGCTGCCGAGGCCGACATAGGCGACGACCACCAGGGCGTTCATTCCCCGGCAGCCACCGGCGAGCCGCGACGACGGCGGCGGCGTTTGCGCGGGGCACGCTCGTCGCCATCGTCCTGGCCGGGCGTTGCCTCCGGATCGAATCCGTCATCCGCCGGATCACCCGCCTGCGCCTGCATGTCGCGCCAGAACGCGACATCCGTCGCGTGCTCGTCGGACGCAGTCAACCGCAGGCTCAGGAAATCGAAGGCCGCGCGGAATCGCGGATGGGTAAGCATGCGCGCGACGCGCTTGGGCTGGCGCAGCGAGAACCGCGACTGCAGCAACCAGATTTCCTGCATCGGCAGCGAGAACCTGCGCGGCAGCGCGATCATCGAGAGCTGATGCACGGTGACCCGGTCGGCGGCGCGACGCTGGGCTTCAACCGCCTGCACGCCCTGGGCTTGCAGCGCGATGAGCGCGCGGCAATAGGCCGGCCACAACAGCAGCGCGAACAGGAATGCCGGCGACACAGGCTCGTCGTTGGCGACCCGCAAGTCGGTGCCACGCAGGCCCTCCAACAACATCGCGCGCAATACGCCGCTGCGATTGGCCTTCAACGCCGCGGCGCTTTCCGGGAACAATGCCGACAGGAGGCCGTGGCGTTCCAGCCGGATGAAACTCTCGACGGCGTGCCCGGACAGGAACAGCTTCAGGCATTCCTCGAACAGGCGCGCCGGCGCGGCCTCGGACAGCAAGGACGCCAGTACCGGGATCGGCGCCGCCGTCGCCGGCTCGATCTCGAAGTGCAACTTGGCCGACAACCGCACTGCGCGAAGCATCCGGACCGGATCCTCGCGGTAGCGGGTCTCGGGGTCGCCGATCAGCCGCATCAGGCGGTTCTGCACATCCTCGAAGCCGCCGGTGTAGTCGCGTACCGAGAAGTCCTCGATCGCGTAATACAGCGCGTTGGCGGTGAAGTCGCGGCGGACCGCATCGTCCTCGATGGTGCCGTAGACGTTGTCGCGCAGCAGGCGGCCGCCCTCGTGGGTCTCGCGGTCACCGCTGCCATCGTCGACATTGGCGCGGAAGGTTGCGACCTCGATGATCTCGCGGCCGAACACCACGTGCGCCAGCCGGAACCGCCGACCGATCAGGCGGCAGTTGCGAAACTGCTGGCGGACCTGCTCCGGCGTGGCATCAGTAGCGACGTCGAAGTCCTTGGGATTCCCCCCGACCAGCAGGTCGCGGACCGCGCCGCCGACCAGATAGGCAGAGAACCCGGCGTCGCGCAGGCGATACAGCACCCGCAGCGCATTGGGGCTGATGTCCTTGCGCGAAACGTTGTGCTGGTCGCGCGGGATGACCCGGAGCTCGGGATTGGGGAGTGGTTTCTGGTCTGGCATCGAGCGGGCGTCGCCGCGTTGGAATTTTTTCAAGGATACCCGTTGCCGGGCGCAAATTAGCCCCCTATACTAGCAGGCCGCGCAACGTTGAGAGTCCGACGCGGAATCTGCTCCCATCGTCTAGAGGCCTAGGACGTGGCCCTCTCAAGGCTAAAACACGAGTTCGAATCTCGTTGGGAGCACCATATATCCGGAAGCCCGCGCAGCAATGTGCGGGCTTCTTTCTTTATCGGCCCTGCCCTGGAATCGCTACAATCCATGGCTGGCCAACACCGGAACGGGATCCATGCCTTTCGTCGTCACCGAGAACTGCATCAAGTGCAAGTACACCGACTGCGTCGAGGTGTGCCCGGTCGACTGTTTCCATGAAGGCCCGAACTTCCTGGTGATCGACCCGGACGAGTGCATCGACTGCACCCTGTGCGAGCCCGAGTGCCCGGTCAACGCGATTTATCCCGAGGACGACGTCCCCGGCGGGCAGGAGCCGTTCGTCCAGCTCAATGCCGAGCTGGCCAAGGAATGGCCGGTGATCACCGCGCGCAAGGATGCGCCGGCCGACGCCAAGGATTGGGAAGACAAGCCCGGCAAGCTGGAGCTGCTGGAGCGCTGACGTCCCAGCCAAAACGTACAAATGAAAACGGGCGCCCAAGGCGCCCGTTCTTGGTTACGGCCGCGAAGGATCAATTCGCGCCGAGGGCCGCCTGCAATTGTGCGATCAGCTGTGCCGGCGCCTCGCCGGATGCCGGCATGCCGCGCGGATCGACCGCCGACACGTAGGCGCCCGCCTCCACCTCGCTGACCCGGACCAGGAAGTTGACGTTCTGGTAATTGACGTCGAACACGCCCAGCAGCTTTGCGCGACTGGCGACGCTCACGCCCTCGATGCCGGCCAGCGCGGTGTCGACACGTGCAAATGCGTCATCGCGGCTACCTGCCACGTTGAATCCGGCAGCAGCCGCGGCCGGAGTGGCTGTGGCAGTCCCGGTAGCCGGCGGCGCGGGGGCGGGCGCCGCGCCCACGGCATCCGGAGTTGCGGCATCACCGATCACGGGAGCCGCAGCCGGCGGTGCAGTCGTGGCGGACGCGGCTGCAACCGCACCGGACGCGGTCACCGACCCGTTCGGTGCGCCGGCGCTCGCGCCGGTACGTGGCAGATCGAGATCGGGCGGCACCTCAAGCGGGCGGTTTTCCGGGGCCGGCGCATAAAGCTCGTTGCTCTTGCGGAACCAGCTGCAGCCGGCGGTACCGACCAGCGCGACCAGCAAGGCGCCGGCAATCGCGGTGCGGGACAGGGAAATATTGGAACGCATGGGGGAATCTCCAGGGTCAGGCCGCGACGGCGTCGCAAGCGATTTCAAGTTCGCGGATGGTGGCGGCGATTCTCGCCGCGGCGTCGTGATGGGTTGGCGAGAGTGGCAGCAACGGCAGGCGCACGCCATGGCCGATGCCCTGACGCGCCAGCAGTGCCTTGACCGGGATCGGGTTGGATTCGACGCCGAGGAAGTCGTAAACCTCCACCATGCGCGCATCCCAACCCGTGGCGGCGTCGCGCTTGCCGCTCTGCGCGAGCGTGCACAGGCGGCGAAAGGCGCGCGGCAATACGTTGGACGCCACCGACACCACGCCATCGGCGCCGGCCAGCATGGCGCGGCAGGCGGTCGGGTCGTCACCGGTCAGTACCACGAAGCCGTCATCCTTCAGCGCCAGCAATGCATCCATCCGCTCGACGTCATTGCGGGCTTCCTTGATGCCGATGATGCGTGCATGGCCGGCCAGCGCGGCGACCGTCTCCGGCAGCATGTCGGTGCCGGTGCGGCCGGGCACGTTGTAAAGCACCAGCGGCAACGCACCGTCGTCGGCAACCGCGCGGTAGTGCGCGACCAGCCCGGCCTGGGTCGGCCGCACGTACGGCGGCGTGACCACCAGCCCGGCGTCGGCGCCCATCGCGGCGGCGCGCCGGGTCTGCTCGATGGTCTTTTCGGTATTGGACAACCCGGTGCCGGCCAGAACCGGCACCCGTCCGGCGACGAACTCGACTGCGGTACGCAGCAGGGTGTCGAACTCGGCGTCGTACAGCGCCGCCGCCTCGCCGGTCGACCCGGCCACGACGACCGCCTCGGTGCCACCCTGCAATTGCATGTCGAGCAGGCGACGCCAAGCGTCAAGATCGATCTCGCCATCGGCGTCGAACGGCGTCACAAGCGCGGTGATACTGCCGGAAAGTCGCAAGTCGGAAGCCTTTGCGGGGGTCGCGTCGAGGGGGCAGCAAGCAGCGCTGCGGGTGGGCCGATGTTACTTGCGGCCCGAAAGCACGGGCAAGTATGCTGCTTTTCAATCACGGTCCGTTCGCGGACCGCCGTTCAGTCTCGGGGCCCAGTGGCCTGACGCCATGTCCCGGGCCAGTTGTCCACTTCATGCAGGCGCCGTCTTGACCGATTCCAGTACCCGACCGTCGCCAAACGAAAACCACCTTCTGATCAACGCCTACACGACGCATCCGGAATCGCCACTGTTGTCAGTGTCGCGACGGATCGCCGACAGCGGCTGCAACTTGGTGGATGCGCGGCTGTCGACCGTGGGCCGCGATGTTTCGGTGACCGCGTTGGCGGTCGGTTCGTGGGACGCGATCGCCAAGTTGGAGGCGATGCTGTCGCGGCTTGAGCGCGAGGAAGGCTTCAAGCTAATCTGGTACCGCACCGGCGAGAAGAAGATCCAGTCCGACCTGCTGCCCTACATCGTCGAGGTGGTGGCGGCCGACAAGCCCGGCATCCTGTTCCAGCTGGCCGATTTCTTCGACCGCCAGGGCATCACCATCGAGAGCCTGCACTGTTCGCGCTACCGGGCGATGCAGAC
>JBOHYC010000298.1:0-5965 GCA_050737755.1 Lysobacter sp. | reverse complement strand
CGACATGTGCAGCCCGGTCCACGTCAACCAGGCAAGTTCGGTGTTCATGAAGTCGGCAGGCATGTCAGTACTCCTCGGCGCGCGTGGTGCTGCCGCGCCGGATCAGCCACGCCACCCCGCGCAGGTCGCGCAGGCCGACCCAGGCGCGGCCGAGGTTGTTGTATTTCGACTGGCCGTGGCTGCGCGGGCGATGGTTGACCGGCACGCTGACCGTCAGCCAGCCGTCGCGTTGCATCAGCGCCGGCAGATAGCGGTGCATGTGGTTGAAGAATGGCAGTTCGAGGAACGCGGCGCGCTCGAAAAATTTGGTGCCGCAGCCGGTATCGGGGGTGTCGTCGCCGAGCATCCGGGCCCGGATCGCATTGGCCCAACGCGATGCCCGGCGCTTGCCGGCGGAATCGCGGCGCTCGACCCGCCATCCGGCGAACAGCTTGACCTCCGGGGCAGCGGCCGCGCGCGCAGCCAGTAGCATGGGAATGTCGGCCGGGTCGTTCTGGCCGTCGCCATCGAGCGTCGCGATCCAGTCGCCTCGGGCGGCCTTGATGCCGTTGCGGATCGCCACGCTCTGCCCGCTGCGCGCCGTGTGGTGCAACACGCGCAGTTCCGGCACACGCGGCTTCAGCGCTTGCAGTGCATCGAGGGTGCGGTCGCTGGAGCAGTCGTCGACGACCACCAGCTCGAACGCGACTACGCCGCGAAGCGCCGCCACCACCTCGTCAACCAGCGGCGCGATGTTGTCGTGTTCATTGAAAGCCGGCACGACCACCGACAGTGGGAGATCAGGGTTCATGGCGGGCGTCGCACACCGGGATCGGAACTGCGGGCCAGTGTCGCTGGAGGCCTGTCGGAAAGTTGTCTACGCGCCGTGACCGCCGGCCCCAGCACGCCGCGGACAAGGGCGCCTCGACAAATTTCCGACCGTGCGGCACCGATACTCTGCCCGCGAGCGGCCATTCGCGGCCCGGCGCCGGAGTGATTCTGACGTGCGTTTATTGGTGATCGAAGGCAACCGCGAACGCTGGCTGTTCTGGACCGTCGCGCTGTTGCTGCTCGGTGCCGGGCTCGGCCTGCGCGATCCATGGCCGGCCGACGAGCCGCGCTACGCGCTGATCGCGCGGCAGATGGTCGAATCCGGCCAGTGGCTGTTCCCGATGCGCGGCGACGAGCTGTATCCGGACAAGCCGCCGTTGTTCATGTGGCTGCAGGCGATATTCCTGCAGTTGACCGGCGAGCTACGCATCGCCTTCCTGCTGCCGTCGCTGTTGGCCGCGTTCGGCACGCTGGCGCTGGTGCGCGACCTCGGCCGGCGTCTGTGGACCCCGCAAGCGGGCGCGTATGCAGCTTGGGCGCTGCTGTTCGCGATCCAGTTCACCTGGCAGGCCAAGCGCGCGCAGATCGACCCGACGGTGACGTTCTTCATCACCCTGTCGGTGTACGCGCTGCTGCGGCATCTGCTGTGTGGGCCGGACAGTCGCATGTGGCTGCTGGGCTGGTTCGCCGCCGGGCTCGGGGTTATCAGCAAAGGCGTCGGAGTGGTCGCATTGCTGGTGCTGCTGCCGGCGGCGTGGGCGTCGTGGCGCGGCTGGCCCGGCTTGTCGCGGATGGGCGCGACACGATTCGCGCTGGGCCTGCTGGCACTGCTCGCGCCGGTGCTGGCCTGGCTGCTGCCGATGCTGTGGGCGGTGCATGCCAGTGGTGACCCGGCGCTGCACGCCTACGCCGACAACATCCTGCTGAAGCAGACCGCACAGCGCTATGCCAATGCCTGGCACCACCATCAGCCGTGGTGGTATTTCGGCGCGGTGATCGCCAGCCAATGGCTGCCCGCGGTGCTGGCCTTGCCGTGGGTGATCCCGCGCTGGCGCGATGCGCTCCGGCAGCATGACGCGCGGGTGCTTCTACCGCTGGCGTGGATCGCGCTGGTGGTGCTGTTTTTCAGCCTCAGCCGCGGCAAGCGCGAGGTCTACATCCTGCCGGCGCTGCCGATGCTGTGCCTGCTGCTGGGACCGTGGCTGGCCGCGACCATCGCCCGGCCATGGCCGCGGCGGCTGGCGTTCGCATTCGCGCTGCTGTTGTCGATGGGGCTGGCGTTGGCCGGCGGCTGGGTGCTGGTCGGCGAACCGTCGTTCGAACATAAGCTCGAGGATGCGCGCGGGCTGGTTGGCGGTGCCAACGCGCTGGGCGTGATGTTGCTGGGGATCGGGGTGTTCGGGCTCGGTGCGCTGGCCTGGTGGAGGCTGCGTGGTGCGGTCATCGGACTGCTGTTTGCGCTGACCGGACTGTGGGTTGGCTTCGGTCTCGCCGGTTACCCGTTGCTCAACGATGCCAGTTCCGCGCGCGGATTGATGCAGCGCACCGGCGCGTGGATCGGCGCCGACGCCGAACTCGGGCTGGTCGCATGGAGGGAGCAGGAGTTGCTGATGGCCGACCGGCCGGCACGGACGTTCGGCTTTCGGCGACCGGTCGCGGAGCAGCGCCGCGATGCACTGGCGTGGCAGGGCGTTGCCCCGGCCACGCGCTGGCTGCAGTTCGAGGAGTCGGCACTGGACGACTGCGTCGATCGCAGCGCGGCGATCGACCTGGGCGTTGCCAACCGGCGCCGGTGGTGGCTGTTGCCGGCCGCGGCCACGGAGTCCTGCCGCGCGGAACACGGTTCCCGCTGACGAACGGCCGTATCCTGTCCGCCCCGCATGCGGATGGACCCTGCCCGAATGCCACTGGTGAGAATCTTCGGCCGCGACAACGGCGCCGGCCTGGCCCGTGACATGCGGCTGGTCGCTGGGCTGATGCAACAGACCGGCCACGATGTCGAGGTGGTCGGCTTCGGCAACGAGAAGGGCGTCCGCATGTTGCGCGAGGCCGGCTTGTGGGCGGCGCGCAGCTGGCGCGGCCGGGCCGACCTGCAGATATCACTGGAGCACGTTTACCCGCTCTCGCTGGGACTGGGCCGTCGCAATCTGCTGATCCCGAACCCCGAGTGGTTCCGCGACAAGTGGAAGCCGACGTTGCCGCGCTTCGACACCGTGCTGTGCAAGACCCGCCACGCCGGGCGGATATTCGGCGAGCTCGGTTGCCGCACCCGCCACATCGGCTTCACCAGTGATGACCGGATGGATGCCGCGGTGCCGCGCGAGGACGCGTTCCTGCACCTGGCCGGCCGCAGCCCGGTCAAGGGCACCGAAGCCGTGTTGGCGGCGTGGCGCAGGCGTCCGGACTGGCCGCGGCTGGTGGTGGTGCAAGGGCCGCGCTATGCACGTCCAGGTCCGCCGGCGGACAACATCGATCACCGCATCGGCAAGGTCGACGATGCCGAGGTGCGCCGGCTGCAGAACGCGCATCGCTTCCACATCGGTCCGTCGGAAGCCGAGGGTTTTGGCCACTGCCTGATGGAGGCGATGAGCGTCGGCGCGATCACGCTTACGGTCGACGGTGAACCGATGAACGAACTGGTCGACGACAGTCACGGCGTGCTGATCCCACCGTCCAGCGTAGGATCGCTGGGGCTCGCGCCGAGCTACCGGGTCGACCCGGATGACATCGAGGCCGCGGTCGATCGCATGCTGGCGATGCCGCCGGCCGAGCGCGAAGCACGCTCGCGTCGGGCACGGAAACGGTTCGAAGAGAGCGACGCTGCGTTCCGCAAGAATTTTGTACAGATCGCGATGGAGGATTGATGGCTGGCAATCGCTACCTGCTTTATGGCTCGGTGCGTTACGCGCTCGGCATCCTGCGGCCGCTGCAGGCGGCGGCGCGGGCGCGTGGCGACGAGGCGGCGTGGTTTTTCGATGGTGGCGACGGCGCTGACGAACTGACCGCCGACGAGCACCTGCTGACCAGCGTCGAGCAGGTGCGCGACTGGAACCCGACCGCGATCTTCACCTCCAGCAACGCGCTGCCGCACTTCTTTCCGGGCGTGAAGGTGCAGACCTTCCACGGCTTCGACGCCGGCAAGCCGCGGCACATCTACATACGCCCGTTCTTCGACCTGTACTGCACCACCGGGCCGCAGGACACCGCGGCATTCCAGGCGCTGGCCGATCGCAAGCGCTTCTTCCGCGTGATCGAGACCGGCTGGCCAAAGCTCGACCCGTTCCTGGCCAGCCTGCCGGCTACGCTGCCGCCGGTGCGCGAGCCGCCGGTGATCCTCTACCACTCGACTTTCTCGCCCTCGTGGAGCGCGGCGAAGCTGCTGCATGACGAGGTCAAACGACTGTCGCGCGATGGCCGCTGGCGCTGGATCGTGACCCTGCATCCGAAGATGGATCCGGAGGTGGTCGCGATGTACCGCGCGCTGGAGAACGAACACCTGCGCTTCGCCGACGACGACAACATCCTCGATCTGTTCGGACAGGTCGACATGATGTGTTCCGACACCTCGTCGGCGCTGAGCGAGTTCCTGCTCACCGGCAAGCCGGTGGTGACGTTCAAGAACCGCCGGCCCGGCCCGCAGCTGATCGATATCGATGATCCGGCCGACTTCGAGCCCGCGATCGAACGCGCGTTGTCGCGCCCGCCGGAGCTGATGGCGGCGATTCGCGACTTTGCCGAGCGCACCCATCCGTATCGCGACGGGCGTTCGAGCGAGCGCACGCTGGAGGCGGTCGACCGCTTCCTCGCCGAGGGCGGCACCGCGTCGCTGAAGCGTCGACCGCTCGATCCGTGGCGCAAGTTCAAGTTGCGTCGGAGATTGCGTTACTGGGGACCGGCCTGATGCGCATCGTCCACCTGATCCTGACCAGCCGTTTCGCCGGGAGCGAGCGCCATGCGCTGGAACTGGCCGCGGCCCAGGCGGCCGAGCACGACGTGACCGTGGTGCTGCGTCGCGCCGGCACCGCGTCACGCGCCGATGCGATCGCGCATCGGGTGGATCCGCGGGTCAAGGTCGAAGTGGTCGGCGATCTGTTCACTGCGTGGCAGGCGCGCCGCGTGTTGCGGCGGCTGCGCCCGGACGTGGCACATGCCCACCTCAGTGGCGGTTGCCGCGCGTTGCATGGGCTGGACGTGGACGGCTGTCTGCGGGTGGCGACCCTGCACATACACTACAAGCCGAGCCAGCACGCGGCGCTGGACGGACTGATCGCGATCGCGCCGTGGCAAATGGCGGACATCCCCGAACCGCTGCGCGCCCACACGGTGCAGGTCGACAACTGGACATTGCCGCGACAGGCCGCCGATGGCGCGCGCGCGCGGTTGAGGGCCGAACACGGCATCGACGACGGCACGTTCGTGGTCGGTGCGCTCGGCCGGGTCGAGCCTGGCAAGGGGCTGGACGTGCTGGTCGAGGCATTCAAGCGCGCGCAATTGCCCGATGCGCGGCTGGTGATCGTCGGCCAGGGCAAGGCCTGGAAGACCGTGCGCGAGCAGGCCGGGCCGGAGGTGCTGATGCCGGGGTTCGCCGAATATCCGCAGGACTGGCTGGCGGCGTTCGACGGTTTTGTCAGCGCAGCGCGGCGCGAGCCGTTCGGGCTGGTGCTGCTGGAGGCGATGCAGGCCGGGTTGCCGATTGTCGCCACGGCCAGCGAGGGCGCGCGCCACCTGGCGTCGCAACTGCAGGAGCCGCCGGTGCCGATCGACGATGCCGGGGCGATGGCCGCGGCATTGCAACGGATGCGCGCGGCGGGGCAGCGTCGACTGTCATACCCGATGGATGCGTTCCGGATCGAATCGAAGCTGGAGCAGATCGAGGCGTTCTACCGCGACGGACTGGCGCGCCTGAGCGGCGCCTGAGCCGCGAACCCGCCGATCACCAGCGCAACGGCCGCCGCGTCACATCCTCAGACAGCGCTGCGTACAGCGCCTGCGCCTCGGCCAGCGGCAGGAACCGCACCCGCAGCGGCGGCGACATCGCCCCGGCACCCGCGGTATCCAGCCACACGGTGGCGGTGCCGCAGCGGCGGTCGATCGGGTTGCGGGTCAGCTGCAGCGCCTGCAGTTTGTCGATCTCGGCGAAGCGCCAGTGGCGGTT
>JBOHYC010000297.1:0-5021 GCA_050737755.1 Lysobacter sp. | reverse complement strand
TCGAGCATCAGCGAGCCGGTACCGATCACTTCGGCCGCCTCCACCACGCGGTCGCCCATGCGCATGACCGAGCCTTTGCCGAACTGCTTTTCGATCTGGCCCAGTGCGGCGGCAAGGGCGCGCTTCTTGTTCTCGTCCATCGTGGAATCCTCGGGTGGCGTCAAGTGGTTGGATGCAGGTTAGGTGGCGCTGGTCGCAAGGGCTGCGACCACAGCGCCGGTTTCGAAATTAACGTCGGACGAGGTGTCCGTGCGATCGGTACACGTGCGGGCAAATGGTCGGAAAACACCGCGCCCGGAGGCACGCAAACCGGAATCCCAGCGCGCCTCAATGACCACGCCGGACCAGCCCGCAATACAGCCCCTCGATCGCAAAATCCTGGTCGGGCATCACTTCGATGGGCGCGTAATCCGGGTTGCGCGGCAGCAACCGGATGCGGTCCTTGGCGATCTTCAACAGCTTGACCGTGATCTCGTCATCGATCCGCGCGACCACGATCTGCCCGGAGCGCGCCTCCGGAGTGCGGTGCACGCCGATCAGGTCGCCATCGAAGATGCCCTCGTCGCGCATCGAGTCGCCCTGGACCTTGAGCAGGTAATCCGGCGACGGGAAGAAGATGTTGCGGTCCAGCAGGATGTAGTCATCGACCCCGGCATCGGCGCCGATCGGCGCGCCGGCCGCGACCCGGCCGAGGATCGGCAGGCGCAGCGCATCATCGAAGTTGGGCGGCGGCAGGTCGTCCGATGAAACCTCGGCGTCCGGTTGCACCAACTGGATGCCACGCGCCTTGCCCGGCACCCGGCGGATGACGCCCGCCTGTTCCAGTGCTTCGAGGTGATATTGCGCGGCGCGAACGCCGGAGAACCCCATCGCGCGGGCGATCTCCGTCTGCGATGGCGGCATGCCGTCGACCGCGATGCGCTCGCCGATCAGGGCGAGGATGGCTTGCTGGGTTTCGGTCAGGGCATTCATTAGTAGTAATACTACTAACAACTTTCAGCAGGGCGCAATCCCCTCCCCCGGTGGTTCAGGCGGCGAGGTCGAGCAGCCCGTGCAATGCAGCCGCGACGGTCTGCCGACGCACGGCGTCGCGGTCGCCGTCGAAGTGGAACACCACCGCCGTCGGATACCCGCCGCGGCTCTTCCAGGCAATCCACACGGTACCGACAGGCTTGTCCTCGATGCCGCCGCCGGGACCGGCGATACCGGTCACCGCGACTGCAAGGCTTGCGCCGGACTGCACCAGCGCACCCGACACCATCTCGATTACCGTCTCCCGGCTGACCGCGCCATGCTGCTCCAGCGTGTGCGGCTGGACGCCCAGCAGCGCCTGTTTGGCCTCGTAGCTGTAGGCGGCCATGCCGCTCTCGAACCACTCGGAGGCACCGGCGATATCTGTCAGGGTCTTGGCGATCCAGCCCCCGGTACAACTCTCGGCAGTGACAAGCCGATGATGATGTTTGCGGGCAGCCTCGCCGACCTGCTCGGCGAGGCGGTGGAGGGCGGCGTCGGATACGTCTTTGCTCATGGGCCCGACTATACCGCCCCTGTCCCTCAGTACCGCACGCGCAAGGTCACGCCGTAGGTACGTGGCGCGCCGAGGAAGGCGTTCCATGCATTGGCCTGCAACGGGGCGTCGAACCCGACCTGGATGTATTCCTCGTCGGTCAGGTTGTCCGCCCACAGCTCCAGCATCCAGCTGCGATCGCTGGCACCGATGCCGAGCCGCGCGTTGGCGACGGTGTACGCCTCCTGCGCCTTCTGCGGATCGAGGTCGGAGCCGGTGTTGCTGTCGGACGTGTACTTCGCGCCGATGTTGAAGCGTGCCACCAGGTCGGCGCCGAAATCGTGTTCGTAGGTCATCGATCCGCTGCTCGACCACAAGGGCGCGAAGCTCGCACGACTGCCCGGCAACAACCTGAGGTCGGCATCGGGCAACGCATCATTTCCGTACTGGGTATCGGCGTACATCACTCCGCCCTGCAGCAGCAGTCCGTCGATGCCGGTCTGCCAGATCGCCTCGGCGTCGACACCCTGCGACACCACTTCCGGGATCGCCCGTACCACGAAGCTGGTACCGAGGAAGCTGTTGAGCTGGAAGTCGGTGTAGGTCTGGTGGAACAGGGTCGCGTTGAGCAACAGGTTGCCGTCGGCCCAAGTGGTGCGTGCGCCGAGCTCGTAACTGTCGACGAACTCGCCCGGGAACGAGGTGTCATCCACCGGCGCGATACCCGCGGTACCGCTGGACAAGCCGTTGGACGACTGCACGCGGTCGAGGTTGAAGCCGCCGGCCTTGTAGCCACGCGCGGCCGACAGGTAGGTCATGACCTGCTCGTTCCAGCGGTAGGCGGCCTTCAACGTGCCCGACCATTCGTCCTCGTCGCGCTCCTGGTGGGTGACCCGTCCATTGTGCAAAGCGTTGGCCCACGGCAGGCACATGTAGCCCGCGACCTGCGGTGCGACCGCGCCAAGGATCTGTGCCTGCACCGCCGGCGGCAGCGACGTGATCGGAACGCCACGGGCCATCAAGGCCGCAGCAACCCGCCCGGCCGGGTTGGCCAGCACCGAGCCGCAACCCACGCTGCCATTGGGGTTGGAATAGATCGAATCGAGGGTCTTGTTCTCGCGCGTCGCACGCAGGCCCAGGGTCAGGTCGAGCGCATCGGTGGCATGCCAGGTGTTGTTGGTGAACAACGCCAGGCTGCGCGAGTTCTGGTCATAGCGGTCCAGCGCACCAAGCCCGGCGAAGTTGGTGCCGAACGGTTGCCCACTGACCTGCGAGAAGAACGATGCCGGGTTCGACTGGTCGACGGTGATGCCCATCGGCCCCAGTTGCGCGGCGAGTCCGCCGAGCACCTGGCTGCCGATCAGCGTCGACAGGTATGGTTCGTACGCCGCGCCGATGCGGTAGGAGTCATGCCGGTCGAGGTCCTCGTCGGCGTAGAACATCCCGACCATCCAGTCGACGCGATCGGTCGAACCGGTCAGGCGGAACTCCTGGCTGAAGGTCTCGAAGCCGGTGAACGATTCGTCCGGATCAGCCTCGCGGTACAGCACGTCAGCGCCGCTGAAGTCGAAGTCCAGCCCGTTGATCGCCTCCCAGCTGCGGTTGGCAGTGATCGAGGTAAGAGTCGCGCCGCCGAACCACGACGTATCCCAGTTGACCTCGGCCGAGATGCCCTTGTCCTTGATGTCCTGTTCGGTGCTGCGGTTGCTGTAGGCCACCCGCGCGAACGGATCGACGGTCGGACTCACGCCCTCGCCGCCCGGCCAGCGCGTTGATCACCTGCATCGGCGCGTTGTACGGCAGCCCCGGGGTGTTCTCGCGGACGATGGTCACGCCGGTGCAGCAGTTCTCCTCGCGGCTGGTGAAGTCGGCGATGAAGTTGATGTCGAGGTTGTCGCTCGGCTCGATCAGCAACTGCCCGCGCAGCGAGTGGAAATTCTGGTCGTAATCCTCGGCCTCCTGGCGCGGTCCGACACCGGTGTGCACGTCCATATGGCCGTCGCGCTTGCGCTTGGCCGCGTAGATGTTGAACGCCGCGCTGTCGCCGATCGGTGTGTTGAACGAGGCGGCGGCGCCGAGCGCGTTGTAGTTGCCGACGGTCAGTTCGCCCTCGACCTCGGTGGTGTAGTGCGGACGGCGGGTGACCACGTTGATCACGCCAGCCGAGGTGTTCTTTCCGAACACCGTGCCCTGCGGGCCCTTCAGCACCTCGATGCGCTCGATCTGGCCGAGGTCGCCGAAGCCGACCCCGTTGCGCGGCCGGTAGACGCCATCGATCACCACGCCCACCGAAGATTCCAGGCCCGGGTTATCGCCAACGGTGCCGATGCCGCGGATGCGCGCCGTGGTCTGCACCGCGCTCTGGGTGCTGGTGACGGTGAGCCCGGGCACCAGCAGTTGCATGTCCTTGATGTCGCGCACGCCGGTGTCCTGCAGCAACTGCTCGGGCAACACCGTGATCGCGATCGGCACATCCTGCAACGCTTCCTCGCGCTTCTGCGCGGTGACGGTGATGGCCGACAGCGTGGTCGCTTCTTCTTCGTCGGCGGCCGGTTCAGTGGCCTGTTGTGCATGCGCTGGCGCCAACCCGGCGCCAAGGACCGCCACCACTGCGAGTACCAGTACCTTGCGATCCAGCCTGTTCAAGCGCATTGCGACTCTCCCCAGAGTTGTAGCCGAATAATTGCAGGACATCCCCGAACGACCGGCGGGCGCAACCAGCCCCCGGAACACCGCGGCCGTGACCGCTGACACAGAACCTACACGGCGGCGTATGGAAGCGCATGACGCGTTGCAGCAGGCCCGGTAACCGAGGTGGTGGCTGGCATACTGTCTCGCTCTGAGCGGGGTTCGCCCGCCCCACTGACTCCTCGACCGACCCCACACGTGCCCCAGCCCAGCTCCGCTGCAAACGCCCGAAATACCGACGCGCACACGCCTCTGATGAAGCAGTTCTTCGCCGCCAAGGCGGAGCATCCGGACGTGCTGCTGTTCTTCCGCATGGGCGACTTCTACGAGTTGTTCTACGACGACGCGCGCAAGGCCGCGAAGCTGCTCGACATCACCCTGACCCAGCGCGGCAGCTCGGCCGGTCAGCCGATTCCGATGGCCGGCGTACCGCACCATGCCGCCGAGGGTTACCTGGCGCGGCTGGTGGCGCTGGGCGAGTCGGTCGCGATCTGCGAGCAGATTGGCGACCCGACCGCGAGCAAGGGGCTGGTCGAGCGCAAGGTGGTGCGCATCGTCACCCCCGGAACGGTCACCGACGAGGCGCTGTTGAGCGAGCGCCGCGACAACCTGCTGCTGGCGGTGTCGCGCAACAAGGTCGGGTTCGGGCTGGCGTGGGCCGACCTGGCCGGCGGACGTTTCATGGTCAATGAAGTCGCCTCCGAGGACGCGCTCGAAGCCGAACTCGCGCGACTGGAACCGGCCGAAACCCTTTGCGCCGACGAGGACGGCTGGCCGGCGTTCGTGGTCGAGCGCAGCGGCCTGCGTCGGCGTGCGCCCTGGTTGT
>JBOHYC010000296.1:0-21931 GCA_050737755.1 Lysobacter sp. | reverse complement strand
TCGACGCCCTGCCTGCGCGGCTTCACGTCATGCCTCGCCGGCGCTCGGGCATGCCACGCCGCGACCATCACAGGAGCGATCCCATGAAGCTGCGACACGTATTCAGTACGCCCGACCTCGCCACCGCTGAGCGCGCGATGGAAGCTGCGCGCAGCGGCGGCGTGCTCGATGACGACCTCCTGCTGGTCGCGCGGTCCGACATCGAGGTCAACTCGATCCCCGACGAGCGCAAGGAAGCCGATACCGACCTGATGCCTGCCGCCGCTCGCGGAGCCGGCTACGGCGCCGGCGCCGGCCTGCTCGCAGGACTGGTCGCCGTGGCCATCCCGCCGCTGGGCGTGACGCTCGCCGGCGCTGCCGCGACGACGATCGCGGGCGCGGTGGTGGGTTGCTGGGCCTCGGCACTGGTCGGCTCGTCCCTGCCCGACCCGATCCGCCGCAATTTCCACGACGAGATCGAGGCCGGCAACATCCTGGTGGTGGTCGATGCGCAGAAGGAGATGTTGACCGCGATCGAACCGCGGATTGTCGCCGCCGGCGCAACAACGCTACCGTACGAGACCAGCAAGACCATGTCCTGAGGATCTCAGCGTGAAGAATCGTTCCGTGTTGTTTGCAGCGGTATCACTGACCCTGTTGTGCGCGTGCGGCAATGGCAACGGCAGCGAGAACACCGGCCCGCAGGTAACCGCCGAAGCGGACGTCGCGACCGCCACGCTGGCGCCCGATGGCCGGCCGTTCATCGCCACTGAAGTCGCGAGCTTCGACGAACCGTGGGCGATGAGCTTCCTGCCCGACGGTCGCCTGCTGGTCACCGAACGCGGGGGCACGTTGAAACTGCTGGGTACCGACGGCAAGGCCGGCGAGGTCACTGGCGTACCGGCGGTTGATTACGGCGGCCAAGGCGGTCTCGGCGACGTGGTCCCGCATCCGGATTTCGCCGACAACGGGCTGGTCTACCTCAGCTACGCCGAAGCCGGCGAAGGCGACACCCGTGGCGGTGCGGTCGCGCGGGCTCGATTGACGTTCGACAAGCAGGGCGGCGGCGCGCTGTCGGACCTCGAGGTGATCTGGCGACAGGTGCCCAAGGTGGCCGGTCGCGGGCACTTCGGCCATCGCATCGCGTTCGGGCCGGATGGCCACCTGTGGATCAGTTCCGGCGAGCGTCAGAAGTTCGACCCGGCGCAGGACATGCAATCCAACCTCGGCAAGATCGTGCGGCTCAACGACGACGGCAGCGTGCCCGCGGACAACCCGTTCGTCGATGACGGTGAGGTGGCTGCGCAGGTCTGGTCGCTGGGACATCGCAATCCGCTCGGCATCGCGTTCGATGCCAAGGGCCAGCTGTGGGACATCGAGATGGGCCCCAAGGGTGGCGACGAGCTCAACCGGGTCGAGCGCGGTGGCAACTACGGTTATCCGATCGTGTCCAACGGCGACCACTACGACGGGCGGCCGATTCCCGACCACGACACCCGGCCGGAATTCAATGCACCTGCGCTGAGCTGGGATCCGGTGATATCGCCGGGTGGTTTCATCATTTATTCCGGCGACACGTTCCCGGAATGGCAGGGCGACGGCCTGATTGCCGGGCTGTCATCGCAGGCGCTGGTGCGGGTCGAGTTCGACGGCAAGAACGCCAGCGAAGGCGAGCGCTTCGACATGGATGCGCGCATCCGCGAGGTCGAGCAGGGACCGGACGGCGATGTCTGGTTGCTGGAGGACGGCGAAGACGGCCGCCTGCTGCTGTTGACCCGACCCGGCTGAGGACGTTCGCCTGGCCGGGCCAAGGCCCGGTGATGCAACTCAGTCTCCGTCGCGATCGTCGATCGATTCGGTGCCGGCGGGTTCGACGTTGTCGTCGCCGGTGCCGTCGTCGTCCATGCGATCGCGGTCGCGCATGCCTTCGTGGTCCATGCCGTCGTGATCCATGCTGTCGTCGTTCATGCGCTGGGGGCTGGTGCCCTGGTGGGCGTCGAATTCGGCTCGGCTGACGAAGCCGTCGCCATCGCTGTCCATCGCCGCGAACCCGGCGCCGAATCCGGCCTCCGCGGCGCTCTCCGACTTGCTTATCCGTCCGTCGGCATCGGCATCGAGCCGGCTCCAGCGATCCGGCGCGACATCCGTGTGCAAGGTCAATTGCGCGTCGCTGCGCGCGGGCGGCGGAACCGCGGTCATCGGCTCCTCGGCCTCATCGGCGACCGGCAGGCGCGGGTCGATCGACTGATCGGATTCGTTCGGGTTGACCTGCGGCGGCAACGTCTCGGCGTTTTCCTGCCTATCGAGTTGTTGCTGGGTGGTTTCGGTTTGCGCGGCCGCGAGCGGCGCGGCGAGTGCGGTCGCGAGTGCAACCGCCAACAGGCTGCGGGTGCGGATATCCATGGGGTGCCTCCTGTGCGAGCCATGCATGCGCCGGCGGCGCAGCGATTGGAAACTGATCCGAAACGGCTGTACTGGTGATGACCGTTCCGGTGCCTAACACCTACTTCACTCCGTCGTGCCGCGGGTTTATCGGCAGGGCCCGTTCATGGGCTTCCGGCGTCTAGTGCGGACGATTTCATGCTGCCCTGCGACATGCGCCTGCGCGGGCAGATTTCCGCAATGAGGCACAACGGCCCACGCCGCAAACGTGCACAATCGCGCCTCTTTTACCGGGTGGAAAAACGCATGCAGTCGCGCCCTTTCCACGGCCACCAGGCCGCGATCGCCTTCATCCTGGTCACCGCGATGCTCGACATCCTGTCGATGGGCATCGTGATCCCGGTGCTGCCGGCACTGATCGAGGAGTTCACCGGGTCCAACGCGCAGGCGGGCGTGATAAACGGCGTGTTCGTGGCGTTGTGGGCGGGCATGCAGTTCCTAGTCTCGCCGGTGATCGGCTCGCTGTCGGACCACTACGGCCGGCGCCCGGTGATCCTGATTTCAGCGGCCGGGTTGGCGATCGACGGCGCGCTGATGGCGCTGGCGCCGAACCTGTGGTGGCTGGCGCTGGCGCGGATCATCGCCGGCATCACCTCGTCGAGTTTCACCACCGTCTACGCCTACATGGCCGACATCACCGCGCCGGAAGATCGCGCACGCGGCTACGGACTGATCGGCGCTGCGTTCAGCGCGGGCTTCGTCGCCGGTCCGCTACTGGGCGGCGTACTTGGCGAGATCTCGCCACGCATGCCGTTCTGGGTTGCGGGCGCGTTGAGCGGCGTCGCGTTCCTGTACGGCGCGTTCGTGCTGCCCGAGTCGCTGCCGCCGGAGAAGCGCATGGGGTTCTCGTGGAAGCGCGCCAATCCGTTCGGCGCATTGCGGTTGCTGCGCTCGCATCCCGAGCTGTCGGGGCTGGCGGTGGTCAACTTCCTGCTGTATTTCGCCCACCACGTGTTCAGCGCGGTGTTCGTGCTGTATGCCGGCTACCGCTACGGCTGGGGTGCATGGGAGGTTGGCCTGCTGTTGGCGCTGGTCGGCGCGCTCGACATGATCGTGCAGGGCGTGCTGACCGGGCCGGTGGTGAAACGCCTGGGCGATCGCAAGACGATGGTGTTCGGCCTGTTCGGTGGCGCCTTCGGCATCGCCTGCATGGGACTGGCGCCGAACGGCTGGTGGTTCACCCTCGCGATGTTGCCCAACGCGCTGTGGGGGCTGGCGATGCCGACACTGCAGTCATTGATGACGCGGCGGGTATCGGAGTCGGAACAGGGTCAGTTGCAGGGCGCCAACATGAGCGTGGCGAGCATCGCCGGGGTGCTGTCGCCGCTGTTCTTCGGCGCGGTGTACTCGGTCACGGTCGGGCCGGACGCGTGGGTGGCGTACCCGGGGACGTCGTTGCTGATCGCGTCGGTGGTGCTGCTGTGCGCGGCGTTGATTGGCTGGAAGGTCGCGAAGCGTGCGGGGCGCGCGGAGCAGGCTGCTATCGCGCAGTAAATTTGAAGGCGAACTTGTAGGAGCGACGTAAGTCGCGATTTCCCTGCTGTCCTGTGTTGCGTGCTGCGCGCAGGATCCCGGCATCGCCATCGCGGCTTCCCGCACACCGCGCGTGCGTCAACGGACGGTTACCGAGGAAATCGCGACTTATGTCGCTCCTACAAAAGCGGGTCTGTCGGCGCCGGTGCGGTTGCCGGCAACTCCATCAACTGCAGTTGCAGGTCGTAGAGTATCTCCGCATCGCCGGGCAGCCACGTGGTTTCCTCGCTACCGCGGAAGTGCCTATGGAATGCGGCCAGCGCCTCCGATGGTGCACGCAGGTCGTAACCCACCAGTCGCATCGCCGCCCATGGATCAAAGCCCGGCGGCGGCGCGGCGCGGACGTCACGCGGCCACAGCCCGAAGCCGGCCTCGGCCAGCCGCTGCCACGGGAACAGCACGCTGGGGTCGTCCTTCTTGGTCGGCGCGATGTCGCCATGCCCGACCACCAGGTGCGGCTGGATGCCGTTGCGCTCGACGATGTCATCCAGCAGCACCAGCAGCGATTGCAGCTGTGCCTCGCTGAAAGGCTCATGGCCGTTGTTGTCGAGTTCGATCCCGATCGAGGTCGAGTTGAGATCATTGATACCGGCCCAGCGACTGCCGCCGGCATGCCATGCGCGCGACTGCTCGGACACCAGTTGGTAGAGGTGCCCGTCGTCGCCGATCAGGTAGTGCGAGCTGACCGGCCCGCCGGAGTTCTCCGTCTGCAGCACGTGCAACGCTGCCTTCGCGCTGTCCATTGCGGTGTGATGCAACACGATCACGCGCGCACGGCGGAGTTCGAAGTTGGGCGATGCCTGCCACTCCGCGAGTGGGTTGCGCGGCAAGGTGCTGGCGCAACCGGACAACACGGCGAGGAGCAACGCGGCGACGGCAAGGTTGAGTGGCTTCATGGTCACGTGTCTGTCGGCTTGCGCACACGTTAAGCGAATCCCGCAAGCCCTGCAGCCCGCGCCGAATGTTCCAGCCGCGGGACGCTGCATCCCCGTAATCCGGGCTTTGCGAGCGCCATTGCGGCCCCACGTCTTGTGTGTAGCAACGGCTGTCCAGGCATGTCGCCGGGACCCGTCGCGAACATCGCCGCTCCCCTCCCCCACGCAGCGATGTCCGAATCAGGAGTCAAACATGAGCAAGCGCAACCTTCTTACCCGCAGCATCCTCGCCGTTGCCCTTGGCGCCGTAGCGCTCGGCGCGCAGGCCGATGAGCGTCCCGGCTTCTACGTCGGTGGCGGTGCTGGCCAGGCCATGATCGACGACGGCGCGCTGGACGACGAGGACACCGCGTTCTCCGCGTTCGGCGGCTACCAGTTCACCCCGTACTTCGGCCTCGAGGCCGGTTATGCCGACTTTGGCGAGATCGAGCCGCTCGGCTCGGCCGGCCCGAAGCTGGAAGGTGACGCGGCCTACCTGGTCGCGGTCGGCACCGTGCCGTTCACCGACAGTTTCTCCGGCTACGCCAAGGCCGGCATCAACGACTGGAACGTCGACGCCTCCATCCCGGGCCTGCTCGCCGACGATAGCGGCAACGACCCGACCTACGGCCTGGGCCTGCAGTACCGGTTCACCGACAACGTCGCGCTGCGTGGCGAGTACAGCCGCTTTGAGATCGACGACAGCGAGGTCGACCTGGCCCAGTTGCAGGTGCGCTTCGACTTCTGATCGCGTACCGCAACTGCGTTGCAACCCGAAGCCGCCGGCCCACCCGGCGGCTTTTTGCTGGCCGGTTGGACGCTGGCCGCCCGATCATGCAATCTGGCCTGCAGCCACTTGCCCGGGGAACATGCGTGAGCCCATCGACATCTTCGACCGCGCCCGTCGCGCCCGCACCTGTTCCCGCCGGCGAACCCGGCATGGTCCGCGCGGTCAGCCGCTGGCAATTGTTCGGCCTGGCACTCAACGACGTCATCGGCAGCGGTATCTACCTGCTGCCCGCCGCGGCCGCCGCGCTGCTCGGGCCGTCCAGCCTGTGGGCGGTGCTGCTGGCCGGGTTGGCGGTCAGCCTGCTGGTGCTGTGCTACGCGCAGGCATCGAGCTATTTCGACGATCCGGGCGGCGGCTATCTGTACGCCCGCGAGGCGTTTGGTTCGTTCATCGGCTTCGAGGTCGGCTGGATGCTGTTCCTTACCCGCATCGCCAGCGCCGCCGCGTTGAGCAACGGGCTTGCCGAAGCGGTCACGCATTTCTGGCCGAGCGCTGCCGGTGGCGTGATACGGGTCGCGATCGTGGTCGGCTCGCTGGCATTTCTGGTCGGAGTCAACGTGGTCGGCGTGCGCGCCGCCGCACGTACCGGCGTGTTCCTGGCAATCGCCAAGCTGGTGCCGTTGCTGATGTTCATCGGCATCGGCGCGATGTTCGTCGACACCACGATGGCGGCGCCGCTGGCGGCCGGCTCGGTGTTCGACCTGCCGCTGGGCGACCTCGGCCAGGCCGCGTTGCTGCTGCTGTTCGCCTACGCCGGTTTCGAGAACCTGCCGGCCGCGGCCGGCGAGTACCGCAACCCGCGCCGTGACGTGCCGTTCGCTCTGCTGGCGATGATCGCCACGGTCACCGCGGTCTACTTCGCGGTGCAGTGGGTTGCGCTGGGCACGCTGCCGGGACTGGCCGAATCGCATACGCCACTGGCTGACGCCGCGGCACGCTTCGGTGGCGGCTGGCTGGCGCTGGTGCTCACGGTCGGCGCGACAGTGTCGATCCTCGGAACCAACAGCAACACCATCATGCTCGGGCCGCGTTACCTGCATGCGCTTGCGATGGACGGCTACGGGCCGCGCGCGCTGGCGGATATCCATCCGCGCTTCCGTACCCCGGCGGTCGCGATCGTCACCCTTGGCGTGCTGTCGCTGGCGCTGGCGTTGACGGGCTCGTTCGTGCAGTTGGCATTGCTGTCGGTGGTCGCGCGGCTGTTCACCTACATCGGCACGGCCACCTCGGTGCTGATGCTGCACAAGCGCTACGGCAACCAGCCCGGCGCGATGCGCTTGCCGGGTGGGCCGCTGATCCCGGTGGTCGCGCTGCTGCTGTCGATCGGCCTGTTGGCCAGCGCGAAGATCGAGAATCTGGTTGCCGGTGCGATCGCGTTGCTGGTCGGCGCGGTGATCTACCGCTTCCGGCGCAAGCCATTGCCCACGGCTGGCTAGCTCCATCCGCGCTACGCGAGGTTGGGTGGCAGGGCGTTGTGCACATGGGTGGCGGCGATGGCCGCGTGGCCGGTCGCCACCGCTATCTGGTTGAGTGCGCTGACCACGTCGCCGATCGCATACAGGCCCGGCACGCTGGTCAGCAGGTTGTGGTCGACCAGCAACGCGCCCTCGTCGTCGGTCGCTGCACCCAGCACGGTGGCCAGGCCCGCGTTCTGGCGTGTGCCCAGCATCGAATAGACCACGTCGAACGCGCGGCGCTCGCCACCCAGCAGGAAGCTGCAGCGCGATCCGTCGAAGCGCATGTCATGGCCGACCGCGGTGATTGCCACGCCGGCATCGCGCAGCCGCGAACGCGCGGCTGGATCATCGCTGTCGTCGGTCGGAACCAGCACCACGCGACGCGAGAAAGTACGGATGAACAGCGCATGGCTGGCGGCCTGGCCCAGCGGACCGTACACCGCGATGTCACGGTCGATCGCCTCGAAGCCGTCACACACCGGGCACAGCCGGATCGCGCCGCAGTCGATCGCGTCCGCCAGTCCGGCGACCGGCGGCATGACGTCCTGGCAACCGGTGGCGAGAATCACCTTGTGCGCGCTGATCGCCTCGTCTCCGGCGAGCCGGAAAAGGTCGCCGTCGCGATGGATCGCGGTCACCTCGCCCGACTCGAAGCGCGCATTGCACTCGCGCGCCTGAAGTTTCAGCCGGGCGAGATAGTCGCGACCGCTCACGCCAGTCGGGAAGCCCGGGCAATTGTGACTCTCGGGGATCCAGCGCGCGCGGCTGGCGGCGGCGTCGATGACCACACTGCTGCGCCGGAACCGGGCGAGGTAGATCGCCGCGGTCAGCCCGCCCGGCCCACCGCCGATGATTGCGCAGTCGAGTGGTTCCGTCATCGCGTTCGCCTCCGTCGGGATCGGCGGATTCTCACCGCCGACGTGTCAACGGCGCGGCACGACGTTCGCGCCGCACCGTCCCACGTCACCCGTCCGAGTATTTCTCGTGCAGGGCGACCGGCTCGACCTGCTGCTTGGCGCGCCGCCGGATCCACAGGTTGATGAGCTCGACGAACACCGAGAACGCCATCGCGGCGTAGATGTAGCCCTTCGGGATGTGCTGGCCGAAGCCGTCGGCAATGAGCACCAGGCCGATCATGATCAGGAAGCTTAGGGCGAGCACCTTGACCGTCGGGTGGCGCTCGACGAAATCGCCGATCGGCTTGGCGAACGCCAGCATGAAGCCGATCGAGATCAGGATCGCGGTGACCATGACCCAGCGCTCGTCGACCATGCCGACGGCGGTGATGATCGAGTCGAGCGAAAACACGATGTCGAGCAACATGATCTGCACGATCACGCTGCCGAACGTGGCCGTCGCCGCGCCGACCGTGACTTGCTCGGTCGCACCCTCCAGCTTCTGGTGGATCTCATGGGTGGCCTTGCCGATCAGGAACAGTCCGCCGCCGATCAGGATCAGGTCGCGCCATGAAAACGCGTGGCCGAACAGCGAGAACAAGGGCGCAGTCAGGCCGATAATCCATGCGATCGCCAGCAACAGGCCCAGGCGCGTGACCGCCGCCAGGGTGATGCCCAATCGCCGGGCTTTGTCGCGCTGCTCGGACGGCAGCTTGCCGGCCAGGATCGAGATGAAGATGATGTTGTCGATTCCGAGCACCAGTTCCAGCGCGGTCAGCGTGGCAAGGGCGATCCAGATTTCGGGGTTGGCCAGGGTTTCCATGGGTATCTCTTCGATGGGTACTGCACAGGGTTCCGCCGCGCGAAAACCGCGCTGCGGCAGGGCCATGGCCAGATGCATCGGATAGACGCGCCTCCGCCGTGGAACGGCGAAGGTCTTGCTCGCAGGCCCGCCAGCGTGGCGGACCTGCCGCTGCACCGGAGCGGGAGCGCTCGTAATGACGGCGACAGCGATTGGGAGCTACTCCCCTTCGGCGCCGATCCTAGCACGCGGCCGCGACACTCGGATGACCACCAAGGAGACGCCGGGGGCGTATTGTTCGTGGCCTCCGTCCCCCGAATTCATCAGGAGCAAGACCATGACCATCCAGGCCTACGGCGCCCACGCGGGCGACAAGCCGCTCGAAGCAATGACCATCACCCGGCGCGCGCCGGATGCCAACGACGTGCAGATCGACATCGCCTTCTGCGGCGTGTGCCATTCCGACATCCACCAGGTCCGCGCGGAATGGGGCGGCACCCTGTTCCCCTGCGTGCCGGGCCATGAGATCGTCGGCCGCGTGTCCGCGGTCGGCAGCGATGTGTCCGGCTTCAAGCCCGGCGACATGGTCGGCGTGGGCTGCATCGTCGACAGCTGCCGGCATTGCTCCGAGTGCGACGAAGGGCTGGAGAACTACTGCAACGGGATGGTCGGCACCTACAACGGCCGCACCGCCGATGCGCCCGGCCACACGCTGGGCGGCTACTCGCAGCAGATCGTGGTGAACGAGCGCTACGTGCTGCGCGTGCGCCACCCCGAGGACCAGCTGGCCGCCGTGGCGCCGCTGCTGTGCGCGGGCATCACCACCTGGTCGCCGCTGCGTCACTGGGAGGTCGGGCCGGGGAAGAAAGTCGGCGTGGTCGGCATCGGCGGACTGGGACACATGGGCATCAAACTGGCGCATGCGCTGGGCGCGCACGTTGTGGCGTTCACCACGTCCGAATCAAAGCGCGACGCGGCCCGGGCGCTGGGCGCGGACGAGGTCGTCGTCTCACGCAATCCCGATGAAATGGCGGCGCAGGCCGGAAGCTTGGACTTCATCCTCAACACCGTGGCCGCACCGCATGACCTGGATGCCTTCCTGACGCTGCTCAAGCGCGACGGCACGATGACCTTGGTCGGTGCACCGGCCACGCCGCATCCCTCGCCGCAGGTATTCAACCTGATCATGAAGCGTCGCAGCCTGGCCGGCTCGTTGATCGGCGGTATCCCGGAGACGCAGGAGATGCTGGATTTCTGCGCCGAGCACGGCATCGTGGCCGACATCGAGATGATCCGCGCGGACGAGATCAACGCCGCCTACGAGCGGATGATGAAGGGCGACGTGAAGTACCGCTTCGTGATCGACAACGCGTCGCTGGCGGGGTGATCGGCTACAGCTGTTCGGCCGCCGGATAGAGTTCCCGGTTCTCCCGCTGCAGCCGCTCGTACAGCGCGCGGAATATCTGGTTGGCCTCGTCCCGGAAGGTCTCCGGTTCGGCGGCGATGCGCGAACCGACGCGCCAGCGGGCGACGAACTCGCGAAAACCCTGGGCGATGTCGGCCATCTCGGCCTGATAGCGCCGGCTGAGGGCGACAACATCGGCGGAGGCGGCCTTCTCCATTGCGGGATAAAGAACCGAATCCTCCGCCAGCAGGTGGAACTTGATGCCGCTGCTGACGCGGATGAGGTGTTCGGCGATCGCGTCGGCCTGCGCCTCGATGCCGGAGCGGATCAACTGCCGCAGTTCCTCGACCTGTCCCAGGATGGTGACGTGGTCGTTCTTGTAGCGATCGATATTCATGTTGGCTCCCGCCGCCGTGGGGGGCGGCGAGAAGCTTATCGGCCGATAACCTCTGCACTTGAGGCGAGCGCGGACGACCGTCCGCGCGTCGGCGCTATCGCAGCCCCGACCGAACCGGCGCCGACATGGCACTCAGCCGCACTTGCTGTAGCCGCAATTCAAACACGTCGCGCAGCCGTCCATGATCACCACGGCCTTGGCGCTGCACTTGTGGCACATGGTGGCCGACGGCGGGAACGAGGCGCCGTCGCCGGTGACTTCGACGTCCTCGCTGCGCGGGGTGTCGCGGATCTTCGGTTCGGCGAACAGGTCAGCGCTTACGTCAGTGTTTTTTTTTGAGTCGAGCGCGGCGTAGGCGGCGCGCTTCTCGGCGATCATCGCGCGCTGCTCGATGCTCATCTCCGGGTCGTGCAACAGACCGATCGCCTTGAGGTGGTCCTCGACGATGCTGCCCAGCTCGGCCACCAGCGACGGCATGTAGACGCCGCCCGCCTTGAAGTAGCCACCCTTGGGGTCGAACACCGCCTTCATCTCGTCGACCAGGAAGGTCACGTCGCCGCCCTTGCGGAACACCGCCGACATGATGCGCGTCAGCGCCACGATCCACTGGAAGTGGTCCATGTTCTTGGAGTTGATGAAGATCTCGAACGGCCGGCGCTGCTCATGCTCGCTTCCGGCGTTGAGCACGATGTCGTTGATCGTCACGTACAGGGCGTGCTCGAACAGCGGGGTCTTGAGCTTGTAGGTGGAACCGATGAGGGTTTCCGGGCGCTCGATCTTCTCGTGCATCTGGATGACGTTGGCGCCGGGCTTGGCAGCGGCCTCGGCCGCGTCGCGTGCAACCGCGTCGGCCTTCGCCTCGCGGGCGCGATCCTCCTGGCTGACGACGCTGTAACCCTTGATTTTCTTGTCGATCTTGACGGCCATCGGTTCCGGTCCTGTTCGGTGGTGCGTGTTCTAGAGCGCCCTCACCCCAGCCCTCTCCCGCAAGCGGGAGAGGGAGGAATGCGCGCGGCTACTTCTTGCGTGCTGCAGTCTTGCGGGTGGCGGCCTTTTTGGCTGGCGCCTTGCGGGCGGCGGCCTTCTTCGGTGCGGCCTTCTTGACGACTACCTTCTTTGCGACAGCCTTTTTCGCCGTCGCCTTCTTGGCTGCGGGCTTGCGAGCGATAGCCTTCTTGGCCGGCGCCTTGCGGGCCGCAGTCTTCTTGCTTGCGACCTTCTTGCTTGCGACCTTCTTGCTGGTTGCCTTCTTCGCCGGCGCCTTCTTCGCGGCGGCCTTCTTGGCCGTCGTCTTCCGGGCAGGCGCCTTCTTCGTGGTCGCCTTCTTCACCGCTGCCTTCTTCGCAGTCACCTGCTTGGCCGGAGCCTTCTTGGCGGCCGCCTTCTTCGCGGTTGCCTTCTTGGCTACAGCCTTTTTCGCCGAAGACTTCTTGGCGGCACCCTGCTTCTTGGCCGCGCTCTTGCGCGCCAGGCTGTCGGCTTTCTTCCTGCCGTCGGCACTGGCCTTGGCCAGCGTCTTCTTGGCGGTGCTTACCTTCTTCGCTGCGGCCTTGCGGACGCGGCTGGCGCTGCTGAGGACCGTCGCGGCGGCACCCTCGGCGGTCGAAGCGATGGTGCTGCCGATGTTGCCGGCGGTTTCCTTGATGCTGTCGGCGGCCTGGGAAAGGGTTGCCGTCACTCCATTACCGTTGCTCATGTGCCCTCCTGACGGGCGTCTTGTTGGCGATGCGGGTAACGCGGTGAAACCGTTGTGTCACCGAGGCGATCGTATACCCGAGTCGCGCGCAACACACCATGAAATCGTGCCGTCAGAACTTGCCGTAATACCCTTCCTTGAGGGCGTCGAACAGGTTGGCGGCGGTGTGCATCTCGCCGTCGTATTCGATCTGCTCGTTGCCCTTGACCTCCACCACCTGGCCGTCCTCCAGCTCGAAGCGGTAGGTGGTGTTCTCCAGGTCCGCTTCCTTGACCAGTACGCCCTGGAACGCGGCGGGGTTGAAGCGGAAGGTGGTGCAGCCCTTCAGGCCCTTGGAGTGGGCGTAGGTGTAGATGTCCTTGAAGTCCTCGTACGGGTAGTCGGTCGGGACGTTGGCGGTCTTGGAGATAGAGCTGTCGACCCACTTCTGCGCTGCGGCCTGGACGTCGACGTGCTGCCTGGGGGTGACGTCGTCGGCGGCGATGAAGTAGTCGGGCAGCTTCTCGGCGGCGTCCTCGGAGAACGGCATCGCCCGCGGGTTGACCAACGCGCGGTAGGCCAGCAACTCGAACGAGAACACGTCGACCTTCTCCTTCGACTTCTTGCCCTCGCGGATCACGTTGCGGCTGTAGTGGTGGGCGAACGACGGCTCGATGCCGTTGGAGGCGTTGTTGGCCAGCGACAGCGAGATCGTGCCGGTCGGCGCGATCGAGCTGTGGTGGGTAAAGCGGGCGCCGGTCTCGGCCAGCTCGGCGACCAGCTCCGGGGCGACCTCGGCGATCCGCTGCATGTAGCGCGAGTACTTCGCGTGCAGGATCTTGCCGGGGATCTTCTGGCCGATCTTCCAGCCGTCCTTCACCATTTCCGGACGCTTGCGCAGCATCTCGGCATCGACCTGGAAGTTCTCGACCATGATCGGCGCCGGGCCTTTCTCGCGGGCCAGTTCCAATCCGGTCTCCCAGCCGGCCACGGCCATTTCGCGGGCCACGCGCTCGGTGAACTCGCACGAGTCCTTGGAGCCGTACTTCATGCGCAACATGGTCACGGTGCTGCCCAGGCCAAGGAAGCCCATGCCATGGCGGCGCTTGCGCATGATCTCGTCGCGCTGCTGCTGCAACGGCAGGCCGTTGATCTCGACCACGTTGTCGAGCATGCGGGTGAACACGCGCACGACTTCCCTGTACTCGTCCCAGTCGAACGCGGCCTTGTCGGTGAACGGGTTGCGCACGAACTTGGTCAGGTTGACCGAGCCCAGCAGGCAGGCACCGTAGGCCGGCAGCGGCTGCTCGCCGCAGTTGTGCGCGTGCAAGCCGTTGCCGTCGAAGGTGTTGATGCCGGGCACCTGCACGTCGTAGACGTCGTCGGTGCCATCGGCATTGAGCGACTCCACCGTGGCGACGAAGCGCGAACGATTGAGCGCGCGGCGATAGCCGGCCAGCGCGCGGGCCAGCCGCGCGGCCTTGTCGCTGTCGGCAAAACCGATCAGCTCGGCATAGCGGGCCAGCGCCTCGCCGCTGATGACCAGTTCATGCTGGGCGCGGGTGGCGTAGTCGGCGTTGCTGCCGTGGCCATCGGGAAGGCTGGCCGACCCCGCCACGCGGCGATCGCGATAGAGCGTGGATGGCACGCCCAGGCGGAGCAGCATGCGCTGCACGGCCTCCAGTCGCGGCAGGTCCGATTGAGCCAGCCGCACGGAGACGCCCTTGGCCTGGCTGCCCTGCACCGAACCGTCGGCGTCGAAGAAGCCGCGCAGGAAGCCGCGGTAGGCGTCACTGGATGCACGCTCGAGCGCAGGCGTGATCGCCTTGTCGCCGGGTGACATGCCGAACTCGTGGGCGAGGTCGCGCAATGCGGCCGACTTCAACCGCCATTCGTTGCGGCCGGCCACCGCCGACCAGCCAGCGAAATCGGCGCGATGCGACAGCGTCCGCGCGCACCGTTCGGCCTCCTGCATCAGCGCCTGGGCACCGCTGCCGATCTGCGCGGCCGGGCCGTTGACTTGGGCCGCGGCGGACCACACCGACAACACGGCGGCTTCGGCCTTGAGGGAGCCGTCGCCGACCAGCAGGCCGAGCAGGTAGCCGCGCTCGAGGTCGAGGTCACCGGCCCACTGGGCATTGCCGCGGTGGTCGTTGAGCAACACCCGGTCACCGGCGACCAGCTCGCCTGCCGCGCACCATTCGGTGTCAACGCTCCAGCGGGTCAGGCGCGATACCCGGCGCACGCGGTGGTCGGCGGTCAGGCGCAGCCGGTGGCCTTCGCGGGTCTGCAGCGCCAGCACCGGTTTGGTCGCGGTGCGGAAAAAACCTTCGTCGGTCGTGGCATGGTCGACGCCATCGACGCGCGCATCGAAGCGCTGCCCGATCAGGTCCTGCACCTGGCGCGGCCCGGCCGAGGTCTGGACCCAAGTGTCGGCGGTCACGCAAGGATTGGTCGCGCGGATGTTCTCGCACCACCAGTTGTTGTTCATCTCGTTGACCCGGTCGATCAGGATGAAACCCGGCTCGGCGTAGTCGTACGTCGAGACCATGATCATGTCCCACAGGTGCCGGGCCTTGATGTGACCATAGACCTTGCAGGCGACCAGGCCATCTTCCCGCGCGATGTAGTTCTTGTGGGTGGGCCAGTCGCGCCAGACCACGGTGGCGGCGTCATCGAGGTCGATGTCGCCCTTTTCCTTGATGTTGATCGGGAACACCAGAGGCCAGTCGGCGTCGTCGGCTACCGCTTCCATGAAGCCATCGGTGATCAACAGCGACAGATTGAACTGGCGCAGCCGGCCGTCTTCGCGCTTGGCGCGGATGAAGTCCTTCACGTCCGGATGCGACACGTCGAACGTGCCCATCTGCGCGCCGCGACGGCCACCGGCCGAGGACACGGTGAAACACATCTTGTCGTAGATATCCATGAAGGACATCGGCCCGGAGGTGTACGCGCCGGCGCCGGCGACGAACGCGCCGCGCGGACGCAACGTCGAGAACTCGTAACCGATGCCGCAGCCGGCCTTCAACGTCAGGCCGGCCTCGTGGACCTTCTCCAGGATGCCGTCCATCGAGTCTTCGATGGTGCCCGAGACGGTGCAGTTGATCGTGCTGGTCGCCGGCTTGTGCTCGAGCGCGCCGGCATTGGAGGTGATGCGGCCGGCGGGGATCGCCCCGCGGCGCAGCGCCCAGGTGAAACGCTCGTGCCAGTACTGCTGCAATTCGGGGGTCGGCTCGGCCTCGGCCAGCGCCTTGGCCACGCGACGGTAGGTCGCGTCGATGTCGCCGTCGACCGCATCGCCGGACTTGCTCTTGAGCCGGTACTTCTTGTCCCAGATGTCCTGGGACGCGGGCTGCATCGGGATATCCATGCCTGACTTGTCGCTGCTCTTGTTCACTGCCTCGAGGCGCACCGTACTCATGCCTGCCCTTTCTCCTCGTGATGGCCGGCGATGGCGTCGCGGCCGGGTTGTGCTGGACCGGGTGCATCCCGGTTCGTTGCTTGTTCTGGTTGTGGTGTTGCGTTCGCCGACGCCGATGTCGCGACTGCGCCAGGCGCGTCGCTCCAGGAATCGTTCTTCAGGTGGTTCGAGCGGTCGCCAGGGCCCTGCTCCGTCAGACGCCAAAGCCCGCGATCCAGCGGGTTTCGGGCGTTCAGTCGACCCAAGCGAACCCCTATGCTTGGGTTTCCGCCGCCCCGCGGACCACAACATGTTGTGTGCGAGGCAGGGACTCAAGCTACCCGCGCCTACCGGCCAAGTCAACGCATTTCCGGCGACAAACAGGCAGATCGGCGAGTTGGCTGGCACGCCAATGGATTTGCCTTGGCGAACGCCGACGGAAGCGTCGATCGCATCGATTTCATCGACGATTAAATGCGCATCCGCCAGACTGGCGGGAATGCGAGGATTCCCGATGCGTCCGATCTCGACTCCCAAGACCCTGCTGGCCCTGACCGTGGCCGCCTGCTTCGGCGGCTTTGCCGCGACCGCGATCCGCGATGGCCTGCAACCGGCGCAGGCATCGCCGGCGGCATCGGCGGTGGTACCCACCGTGGGCCAGTTGCCCACCGCGGTCGCCGGCCAGCCACTGCCCTCGCTGGCGCCGATGCTGGCCCGGGTCACGCCGGCCGTGGTCAGCGTGCAGACCAAGTCGCGGGTACGCATCCAGAACCCGTTCGCCAACGATCCGATCTTCCGCCGGATGTTCCCCAACGTGCCGCAGGAGCGGATCGAGCAATCGCTCGGTTCCGGTGTGATCGTCGATGCGCAGCGCGGGCTGGTGCTGACCAACCACCACGTGATCGAGGGCGCCGACGAGGTCACGGTGACCCTCAGCGACGGCCGCACGCTCAGTGCCGAATTCGTCGGCTCCGATCCCGACACCGACGTGGCGGTGATGAAGATCCCGGCGCAGGACCTGCAGGAGATCCCGCTGGCCGATTCGGGTGCGTTGCGCGTGGGCGACTTCGTGGTCGCGGTCGGCAACCCATTCGGGATCGGCCAGACCGTCACCAGCGGCATCGTCTCGGCGGTCGGGCGCAGCGGACTGCGCGGGCTTGGCTTCCAGAACTTCATCCAGACCGACGCATCGATCAACCCGGGCAATTCCGGCGGCGCGCTGGTCAACCTCGACGGCCAGCTGGTCGGCATCAACACCGCCAGTTTCAACCCGCGCGGCTCGATGGCCGGCAACATCGGCTTGGGGTTCGCGATCCCGGCCAACCTGGCGCGCAACGTAATGGCGCAGCTGATCACCACCGGCGAAGTGCGCCGGGGCACGCTGGGGCTGGAGTCGCAGCAGGTCAACCCGCGGCTGGCCAAGGCGCTCAAGCTGGACAACACCCGGGGCGCGGTAGTGACGCGGGTCTACGACGGCTCGGCCGCGGCAGCGGCCGGGCTGCAACCCGGCGACGTGGTGGTGGCAGCCAACGGGGAACGCATCGACAGCCCGCAGGACCTGCACAACTTCGAAGGCCTGCAACCGGTCGGCGGCAAGGTCACGCTCGACATCCGTCGTGACGGCAAAGCGTTGCAGCCGGTGCTGGAAGTACGCGAGCAGCCACGGGTGTTCCCCGGCGGACAGCTCGACCCGCGCCTGACCGGTGCGACCTTCGCCGAGCTGCCAGAGGCGCTGCGCCAGTCCGGTGCCGGTGGCGTGGTGGTGGAATCGGTTGCACGCGGCAGCCGCGCCGACCGCAACGGCCTGCGCGTCGGCGACCGGGTGGTCGCCACCGGCACCGGTCCGATCAATGATCTTCCGGACTTCCGCGCCGGCTTCACACAGCCTCCGGCACAGTTGGTCCTGCGTATCGTGCGCGGCAATCGACAGGGCGTCCTGCCGATGCAGTGACACGGTGCGACGCAACCCCCGCCCGTTCCCAATGCCAGGAGTAACCGCGCCATGAGCCCCACCGACACCAGCCCCCTCAAGAACAGCCTCGGCGAAGCCGGTGGTCACCTCAAGCAGGCGGCGCGCGATGCCGGCGATGCGATCAAGGGTGCAACCGGCGCTGCCGGCGATGAACTCCGGATCGGCAAGGCCCACGTCAAGTCCGACCTGGCCGACAGCGCCTTGGCCGGCATCAGCGCCGCCGAGCAGGCCAGCGTCGCCGCGCGCGAGCAGGCCGACGTGCTGATGGACAAGGGCCGCGACCTCATCGACAGCGCCGCCGAGTTGATCCGCGAGCGACCGATTGCATCCTTCGGCGCCGCATTCGCAGCCGGCTGGATCATCGCCAAACTCGCTCGTAGCGGCGACAAGTAAGTCATCGCCATGGGCGTATCCGGCGGCAGATCCGGCGCACCGGGCGACGGCGAGCGCGATCCTAAGGGCCGCGCAGGCGAGCCCGGCGGCGAGGGCTTCGACGCGCTGCCACCCGACCTGCTTGAAGCCATGCGCCAGATCGGGGCCACCGGCCGTGCCAGTCTCGGTGCGGCCGGCGACACCGCCAAGGCATTGCGCTCGCTGGTCGTGGCGGACGTGTCGCTGGCCCGCAGCGCGCTAGGCCGGTCGCTTGCGCTGACCGGCTTCGCGATCGCGTTCGGCGCGTCGGCCTGGCTGTTGTTGATGGCGACACTGGTGGTGTTCTTGAGCCGTCAGGTGGGACTGCCGTGGTCGGCCGCGCTGCTGATTCCGGCCGTGCTCAGCGTGGCGGCCACGGTGGCTGCCGCCTGGATCGCGATGCGTTATTTCGAGCACACCCGCCTGCAGGCGACCCGTCGCCAGCTGGCGCGGCTCGGGATCGGCGAACTGGCCGACTTCATGCCGTCCCCCGATTCGCCCGAGTCGGCCCGCGCTGCCTCCCGCCACGGGCCGGCCAGCGCTACCGAGACACAGCCGGTGAAGGACGAGCGCGGCGTCGATGTGACACCGCCCTGACATGCGCCATCGGCACCGCACGCCCGGTCAGCACCGAATGAAAAACCAGGGGAGAACCACCGCGCCATGAGCTTCGACAAACTCATCGCCAAGGTCACGCAGGCAGAGGACGCGCTGGAGGCGCACGAGCGCCGCGTCGGTGCCGACCTGCGCCAGCTCAAGCATTCCTGGAAAGCCAGCTGGACGCCGACACGGATCATGGTCGCCGGCGTAGTCACGGGTTTCCTGGTCGGGCGCGCCGAACCGCTGCGCAGCGCCGCCCGTGGCGGCAGTGTGGTGCGCATCGTGTCGTTGCTGAGCGGGCTGTTCGCAAGCACCACCGCAAGCCAGGCCGCCAGTGACGCCGAACAGGCTGCCGACAGCGCCAGCGATGTCGCCACGGCTGCAACGTCCGACGTGGCCGGGTCCGCCACCGCACACGCGGCCGCCGTAGCTGCGGCCGAACGCATCGCCCACGAACGACTGCTGCGCCATGCAGCCGCGGCTCGCCAGACCAACGCGGAGGCGGTCGACTGATGGGCCCGGGCACCCCGGACGATCCCGGTGACGGCCCGTCATCCAGCGACACGCTGCCGGAAACCGCCGCCGACCCCATCACCCTCCCGGCCGCGACCCCGCTACCGGACGCCGCCACCGGCGCGGAGCCCCCGCTGTCGCCCACGCGGCCCCGCGCATCCACCCCATTGGTGGTGCTGGCGACACTCGCAATCGGCTACACGCTGTGGGCCGCGCAGGATGTGATCCTGCCGATCCTGCTGGCGGTGTTTTTCGCACTGATCGGCAACCCGCTCATCCGCGGCCTGCAACGCATGTTCATCCCGCGCGCGATCGGCGCGATGCTGGTGTTGCTGCTCGGACTGGCCGGCACCGTCGCACTCGGCGGCCAGCTGGTCGAGCCGGCGTCGGAATGGGCCCGCCAGGTGCCGCGCGAGATGCGCGACCTTGCACCCAAGCTGCGCGAACTGACCAAGCCGATGAAAGCCGCCAACGAGGCCGCGCAGGATTTCGCGCGTGCCACCGACGGTGAAGAGGGAAAGCCGGTGGAAGTGGTCCGCACCGAGCTCAACGACCCGTACAAGTCGCTGACCACCACCCCGATGATGATCGCCTCGGTGCTGGCGGTGGTGCTGCTGACGTTCTTCTTCATGGTCTACGGCGAGAACCTGCAGCGCAACGCACTTGCACTGCTGCCGACGCGCCAGCAGAAGCGCGTCACGGTCGAGATCATGCAGTCGATCGAGCGCGAGATATCCCGTTACGTGCTGACCATCAGCCTGATCAACGCGGTGGTCGGGCTGGCGCTGGCCGGCATCTTCTACCTGCTCGGCGTGCCGCTGGCCGAGGCGTTGCTGTGGGGCACGATGGCGATGATCCTCAACTTCGCGCCGTATGTCGGTCCGCTGATCGGCATCATCATCATGCTGATGATGGGATTCGTCGCGTTCGACGAGTTGTGGATGTCGTTGCTTCCTGCGGGGATCTACCTGGGCCTGCACACGCTGGAGGGCCAGATCCTGACCCCGATCGTGCTTGGCCGGCAGATGCGCCTGTCGCCGCTGGTGCTGATCCTGGCGTTGATGCTGTTCGGCTGGCTGTGGGGGATCATCGGGCTGCTGCTGGCGGTGCCGCTGCTGGTCTGCGTCAAGATCGTGCTGGCACGGATCGAAGGCCTGGAAGGCTGGGCGAAGTTGTTCGAATAGGCCCCGGACCAGGCGAAGCGGCGGCGCTAGAATGACCCGGTGCATTTCCCTGTCCGCGCCATCACCCTCGATCTCGACGACACGATCTGGCCGGTCGCTCCGGCGATTGAACGTGCCGAGCAGGCACTGGGCGACTGGCTGCGACAACACGCGCCGCGCAGTGCGGCTCGCTGGCCGCTGGAAGCGCGACGGAAGCTGCGCGCGCAGGTCGACCGCGAGCGCCCGCAACTGGCCCATGACATGACCGCGCAACGCCTGTGGATGATCGAGCGCATGCTCGAACAGGCCGGTGATGACGTGGCCCTGGCGCAGCCGGCGTATGACGCCTACTTCGCCGCGCGCTGCGAGGTCGAGCACTACGACGACAGCCTCGAGGCGCTGCAGCGCCTCGGGGCAAAGGTGCCGCTGGCCGCGCTGAGCAACGGCAACGCCTGCCTGCGCACGATCGGCCTGATGCACCTGTTCCGTTTCCAGCTCGGCGCGCGCGAACACGGCGCGGCCAAGCCGCAGGCCAGCATCTTCCACGCCGCCTGCCGGCAGCTCGACTGCCCGCCATCGCAGGTGCTGCATGTCGGCGACGACACCCGCACCGACATACTCGGCGCGCACCGCGCGGGCCTGCGCACCTGCTGGATCAATCGTCGCGACAAGTCCGGCGCGAACCGGCGCTGGCCGCATACCGAAATCCGCCCCGACCTGCGATTCACCACGCTTGCCGCATTGGCCGACTGGCTTGACGCGGCACATCCCGATCTTCAGGAGTCCCTGTCCGCATGAGCCTGCCTCTCGGCTTTACCAACGCCACCACCGACGCGCTGCCGCTGCACGTGGTCGACCGCTCGCACCTGTCCGACTGGCGTGCCAGACAGCCGGCCGCGACCGTCGCCTGGCTTGACGCGCAGGGGTTTGACGGCGCGCCCGGAAGCGCATTGCTGTTGCCCGGTAGTGATGGTGCCAGCGGCGCGGTGATCGGCATCGGTGACCCGCTCGATCCGTACAGCTACGGCCACGCGCCGTTCGCTTTGCCGGCACGCGCGTTCCGGCTGGTCGGCGACCACGACGCCGCGATGGTTGCCGCGCTGCAACTCGGTTGGGGCCTGGGCGCCTACCGGTTCGACCGTTACAAACAGCCGCCGCGTGCGCCCGCACTGCTGCAGGTCGACGACAACGCCGAGGTTCACGACGCACTCGCCGCCTGCGTGCGCGTGCGCGATCTGGTCAACACGCCGACCGAGCACATGGGTCCGGATCAGCTCGAACAGGTCGCCCGCGAGATCGCCGAGCGCTTTGGCGCGCGCATCGAAGTCATCAGCGGCGACGACCTGCTGACCCGCAACTTCCCGGCGATCCATGCGGTCGGACGCGCCAGCCACCGCGCGCCGCGACTGATCGCGCTGCAATGGGGCGACGAAGCACACCCGCACGTCGCACTCGTCGGCAAGGGCGTGTGCTTCGACACCGGCGGCCTCGACCTGAAGGGCGCCGACGGCATGCGCAACATGAAGAAGGACATGGGCGGCAGCGCCCACGCCATCGCGCTGGCCGAGTGGGTGATGGC
>JBOHYC010000295.1:0-4182 GCA_050737755.1 Lysobacter sp. | reverse complement strand
CGGTTCTTCGGCGTCGCCGCCGATCCGCGCACCTACGGCGCGCTGTTCTACATGCTGCTGGCGCTGGCGACCGGCATCTTCTATTTCACCTGGGTGGTGGCCGGGGTGAGCATGTCGCTGGGCCTGGCGGTGCTGATCATAGGCATCCCGTTCGTGATCCTGTACTTCGGCTCGATCCGGGTGTTGTCGCTGGTCGAGGGGCGGATCGTCGAGGTCATGCTCGGCGAGCGCATGCCGCGGCGGCCGCTGTACAGCACCCGCGGGCAGCCGTTGCTGCAGCGGATCGTTGGTTTGTTCACCGATCCGCGGATCTGGGGCACCCAGCTGTACTTCCTGCTGATGCTGCCGCTGGGCGTGGTCTATTTCACGCTGACCGTGACCTTGCTGGTGATGTCGCTGTCGTTCATCGCCGCGCCACTGGCGGTGTGGTTCGGCGGGCTCGAGACCTCGGCGCAGTTCGGCGGCTGGCAGCTACTTGGCTGGGACGGCGTTGAGGCGAGTACGTCGCTGCAGGCGTGGCAGTTGCCGCTGGCGCTGGTGTCCGGGGTGCTGCTGCTGTTCGCGACCCTGCACCTGGTGCGCGGCGTCGGCTACCTGCACGGGCAGCTGGCCAAGCAACTGCTGGTGAAGTCGGCGCAGTATTCGTGAGCCGGGAAGCGATTTCCGTGTAGGAGCGACTTGAGTCGCGACCTGTACATCATCTCGTACGTTCGGCGGGTCGCGACTTACGTCGCTCCTACAACGACAGCGATAACGACCGCGGGCAGTTCGCCATCCTCGGCACACATCCAACAAAAGGCCCGGCGGGAACGATCCCCCGGGCCTTCGAGTATCAGAAGTCGAACAGCTCGCCGAGCAGGTTCTTTTTCTTCTTGTGCCGGTAGTAGTCCGAATCCCGCTTGTCGTAGCGGGGTTGCTCGTAACGCGGCTGCTCGTAACGTGGTTGTTCAAGCGGCGGCGGGCGCGTGGCTTGCGGTGGCGGCGGCGGTGCCATCTCGGCGCTCGCGCGTTCGATCAGCTTGTCCAGCTCGCCGCGGTCCAGCCACACGCCGCGGCATTGCGGGCAATAGTCGATCTCGATGCCCTGGCGGTCGGACATCGCGAGTTTGACGTCATTGCAGACGGGACAGTCCATCGGAGTTCCTAGATCACGCGGAATGGCGTCCAGTCGACATCAGGTCAAAACGCGTCGAAATCAAGCCCGCAGTCAGGCCCCGGCGCCTGCGTGGCGGGCAATGAAATCGCGCACCTGCGGGTAGACCTGCTGGCGCCAGCGACGACCGCTGAAGATGCCGTAGTGGCCGGCGCCTTCGACGGTGAGGTGCTCGCTATGGCCCTTGTCGATACCCGTGCAAAGCTTGTGCGCGGCCCGGGTCTGGCCTTGGCCGGAGATGTCGTCCAGCTCGCCTTCTATGGTCAGCATCGCGGTGCCGGTGATCTTCGACGGGTCGACGCGCTCGCCGTTGATCTCCCACAGCCCGCGCGGCAGCAGGTGCTCCTTGAACACCACGCGCACGGTGTCGATGTAGTACTCGGCCGGCATGTCGAGTACGGCGTTGTATTCGTCGTAGAAGCGCCGGTGCGAGGCGGCGTCCTCGAGGTCGCCCTTGAGCAGGTGCTCGTAGAAATCCCAGTGCGACTGTGCGTGGCGCTCCGGGTTCATCGCCATGAAGCCGCCGTGCTGCAGGAAGCCCGGATAGACCGGGCGCCCGGCGCCGGGGTAGGTCGCCGGAACGTTGTGGATCAGGTTGGTCTCGAACCACCACAGCGGCTTGTCGACAGCGAGGTCGTTGACCTGGGTCGGGCTCTCGCGGGTGTCGATCGGGCCGCCCATCATCACCATCGATTTAGGCGTCGCCTCGCCGCGCGCGGCCATCAGCGAGATCGCAGCGAGAACCGGCACGGTCGGCTGGCAGACGCTGATCACGTGCAGCTTGTCGGCGCCGATGGTGCGGATGAATTCCTCGATGTAGCCGACGTAGTCGTCGAGGCCGAAGCTGCCCTCGCTGGTCGGCACCATGCGCGCGTCGACCCAGTCGGTGACGTAGACCTTGTGGTCGCGCAGCAGGGTCTTGACGGTGTCGCGCAGCAGGGTGGCGTGGTGGCCGGACAGGGGCGCGACCACGAGCACCGGTGGGTCGTCGCGCAGGTTGGCGATGTTGCCGGCGTCGTCGGCGAAGCGCTTGAAGCGCAGCAGGCGGCAGAAAGGTTTGCTCAGGACTTCACGCTCGACCACCGGGTACTCGGTGCCGTCGATATCGATACGGTGGATGCCGAACTCGGGTTTTTCGTAATCCTTGCCGATCCGGTACAGCAGCTCGTAACCGGCCGCGAGGCGGTTGGCGCCGGGCATCGACGACATCCAGCTGCCGTTGTCGCCGAACATCTTGGCGCCGGCATCGGCCCAGTAGGTCACCGGCGCCATCCACGCCCGGCCGAACTCGTGCATCTGGTAAAGCAGCATACGGTTCCGTTCCCCTGAGTACGGATATGTTGCGATGCAGCGTAGCGGATTGCGGTGGCGGAAACGTGAATCGGGTCGAGGATCCGGCGAACGCGGCCACGAGCTTGTGTAGGAGCGACGTAAGTCGCGATTTCACCGCTGTCCGGTTTCGCCGTGCGATCGCGACTTACGTCGCTTCTACAAAGGCTGATCAGCCGGGAGTTCCAAGGCAGCCGTATCGCGATGCAGACCGGACGCCAGCCACAGATGCGATCCCAGCGGCGCCAAGCCGATACGGGCAAACCGCTCGCGATAGAACCTCGCAGGCCGCGCCATGAACCCCTCGGTGTCGCCGTCAATGCCGTCGGCGCGGGTGAAGGTTTCCAGGAACGCGACCCCGCCACACAACTCGCCCAGCGCCGGCAGGCCGCGGTCGAGTTCGCGCGTCGGCAGGTAATGCAGCACGTCGCTGCAGACCAGCAGGTCGACCGGCGGGCAGGGGCGCAGGTACTCGAAGTCGCCGAAGCGTGCGTGGTGCAGGTTGCGTCGCGGTCCAAAACGGGCGATCGCGTACTCGCTGCTGTCGAAGCCGAGGTACTGCAGCTTCGGCCGCAGCTTCAGCAGCGGTGCGCGCCAGGCGCCTTCGCCGCAGCCGATGTCGAGCACGCTGCGGATCGGTCGTTCAAGGTGGTATTCGGCCGTCGCCACCGCCAGCGCGACCTTGCGCGCGAGGCGTGCACCGCCGCCGATCGCGGTGTCCTTCAATGTCGAGTCGCGGTACCAGCGGTCGAAGTAGGCCTGATCGTAGTGTTTGGTCATCGTGTCATCCTATCGCGCGCACCCCACCTGCCTACCGGAGCCCTCGATGGCTTACATCTGGATCAAGACCTTCCATATCGTGTTCGTGATCGCCTGGATGGCGGCGGTGTTCTACCTGCCGCGGCTGCTGGTCAATATCGCCGAGGCCGGCGAAGAACCGGCGGTGCGCGCGCGGCTGGTGCTCATGGGGCAACGGCTGTACCGCTTCGGCCATTCCATGTTCGGAATGGCGGTGATATTTGGTTTGACGCTGTGGCTGTACTTCGGGATCAGCGGCGGCTGGCTGCACGCCAAACTGTTGCTGGTGGCGTTGCTGCTGGCCTACTTCATCGTCAGCGGACGCTGGTTGAAGGGCGTCGATGCCGGGCGTGCGCTGCCGTCGTCGAGGGCGATGCGCTGGTTCAACGAGTTGCCGGTGCTGGGGCTGGTCGCGATTGTGTGGCTGGTGCTGGCGAAACCGTTCTGACGCGGGACGTGTTCCGCGTCGTGGGTGTTGGGCTTTGTGTAGGAGCGACGCAAGTCGTGATTTCACTGATACGCGGGATCGCCGTGCGATCGCGACTTACGTCGCTCCTACACGAGGTGACCGTCAGGACTGCTTGAGCGCCGCGGCCGTAGGCAACTCCACCGGCACGCCATCGGCGTTGCAACCGCCGGCTTCGCACACCGCCTCGCGCAGGTGCGGGGTCGACTGAAGCAGGAAGTGGAAGATCGTGTTCTGCTCGACGCTGCCGCGCACGGCATCGCTGCCGGGGCCGCGAGCCCAGATGCCTACGTCATCACCACCGTGCGATTCCGAGCTGGTCGGGACCAGTGCCTCCTGCATGTAATCCGGGGCGGTGGTGTCGACATCGGTGAGGTCGGGGCGGCCGTTGGCGGACTGGTAGCCATCGGCATCGTGCGGGAAGGATTTCGGGCCG
>JBOHYC010000294.1:0-11082 GCA_050737755.1 Lysobacter sp. | reverse complement strand
TATTCGATCTTCTTCATCGCGCCGCTGCTGATCACCGCGCTGTCGGTGCCGCTGCTGGGGGAAACGGTGGGACCGCGGCGCTGGGCAGCGATCGCAATCGGCCTGCTCGGAGTGCTGGTCTTGCTTCGGCCCACCGGCGACGGCCTGCTGAGCTGGGCGGCGTTGGCGGTGGTGGTCGCCGCACTGGGCTATGCCGTCAGTGCGATCACGGTGCGGGTGCTGGGCCGCACCGATTCGACCGCCTCGATGATGGTCTGGCTGCTGGCGTTCCTGGCCCTGGGCGCCGGAGCGCTGGCGGCGCCGGGGTGGGTTTCGATAAGGGCGGCCGATGTGTGGGTGATCGCCGGTGTCGGCCTCGCGGGTGCACTCGGGCAATACGCGATCACCGAAGCCTTCCGGATCGGCGAGGCCTCCCGCATCGCCCCGCTGGAATACACCGCGCTGGTCTGGGGCGTGCTGCTGGACGTGGCGTTGTGGGGCGTACTGCCCGATGCGGTGACCTGGCTTGGCGCCGCGATCATCGTTTGCAGCGGCCTGTACCTGCTCCGGCGCGAACGCATCCGCGCCGAAGAGGTGGCTCCGGAAGACGGAACCTAGTCGGCAAGGCTGCCCTGCAGTGCGGCGGCGATCGCGGCATCGCCGTTGACGACATCCTTCCAAAGCAGCTGCGGACCTTTGCGATGGCCCTTCTCGACCAGCTTGAGGCCATCGGGGTCGATGGTCAGGGTGTAGGCGCGGTCGTCGATGTTGATCTCGCGGCGGATCGGCTTGTCGAGCTTGGTGGTCATGACGGGCTCCCGGCGAAAGTGGGCTCTACCGTAACGGCCGCGTGACAAGGCGCTGTGAACGCCGCCGCGGCCGACTGAACAGGGCAGCGGCGGGCCCCGGAGGACCCGCCGCTGGATGTACCTGCTTCAGGCTGAAGGTCTAGAAGCGAGCGCCCAAGCCGACGCCCAGCATCACCGGGTTCAACTCGGCCTCGCCGACATTGGCGCCGTCGAGCATTACGTCCGACTTGCCCTGCAGGTAGCGCATGTCGGCGCGGGCGAACCAGCTCGGGCTCAACTTGACGTCCACGCCGGCGCTGGCGATCGCGCCTTCCGGCGACTCCACCGCCAGGCGCTGGCCGGCGAGGGCGCCGCTTTCAATGGTGCTCTCGCCATCGAAGTTGGTCTGGTAATAGCCCAGGCCGACGTACGGCCGCACGGTCTGGCCGGCATTGCCGAAGTGGTACTGACCGCTGACGGCGTAAGGCTGAGCCTCGACGCTGCCGGCCTTCTGGCCGTCTACGTTGACCCGGTGGCCGAACTTGTCGACCGCGCCCCAGGCTTCGACCGCGATGTTGTCGGTCACGTAGTAGCTGGCGCTGAGGGTCGCGGCACCGTCGCCATCGAGCTGGACGCGGCTGTCGCCGAGCTGCGGGTTGCGGGTCGGCTCGCTGAGTGAATAGCCGCCCACCACCGCGAAGCGCTTGGCCCCGTCGGCAGTGGTGCTGTCCGCCTCGGCGGCGGTGGTCTGGGTGGCATACGGGTCCGGGGCGTCCTGTGCGAACGCGGCGGCGGGGGCGATGGCCAAAAGGGCCAGGGTCAAGTGACGGATGCGGATCATGGAGATGTCTCCTCGTTCCAATTCTGGTGGGGGAACCGGCCGGTGGACTGGCAGGCGCACACACCGTATCGGCCCGCGAATGAACATCGCTTGCCGCCCGGATCGGAAACAACGGAACTTTCATCTGCAGCCGTGATAACCCGCGTCGCGTGCTTTCGAACCGGCCGCCTGAACCCCTGCTGGATCGCCCGCGGGAAGTGCCGGATCGACGATCCCTTCCGGAGTGTTGCAGCGCGTCACAGTTGGCGCCTTCCCCTCGCAGCGGCCACAATAAGGCTTTCGCGCATGGCGGAGCCGAGCATGGCTGAGTTGAAGGAAGCACGCGTCCCCGATATCGGTGATTACGACGGCGTGCCGGTGATTGAGGTGCTGGTGGCGGTGGGCGACACGGTCAAGGCCGACCAGGGCCTGATCACGCTCGAGTCGGACAAGGCGACGATGGAAGTGCCGGCGCCGTTCGATGGCGTGGTGCGTGAGATCAAGGTCAAGGTCGGCGACGAGATCGCCGAAGGCGCGGTGGTCGCGATGATCGAGCCGACCGGTGGCGAGGCCAGCGACGACGCGGCGCAGAAGCCGGTCGATGCCAAGCCGGAAGCGGCCGCACCCAAGCAGGCAGAGCCGGAGCAGGCCGAGGCTCGCGTGGCGTCGTCCGAGACCGGTGCCAAGGTCCCGCCGACCGAGGTCGGCGAACCCGACAACCTGGCCAGGCGCGAGGCCGAATCCGCCGACAGCGGCAACTCCGACGCGCTGCCGCACTCGCCGCCGGTGGTGTTCGACGCCGACGAACTGCTGCCCGGCAAGGTGCCGTACGCGAGCCCGGCGGTGCGCCTGTTCGCGCGCGAGCTCGGGGTCGATCTGATGCGCGTCGAAGGCAGCCAGCGCGGCGGCCGGATCGGCAAGGAGGATGTACAGAAATTCGTCAAGGCCGCAATGTCCGGCACGGCCGGCGGCGCGACGAAGACCGGCGGTGGCGGTGGGCTCGACCTGTTGCCGTGGCCGAAGATCGACTTCAGCAAGTTCGGCCCGACCGAGACCCGCTCGCTGTCGCGGATCCAGAAGCTGTCGGGTGCCAACCTCGCGCGCAACTGGGCGATGATCCCGCACGTCACCCAGTTCGACGATGCAGACATCACCGGACTGGAAGCCCTGCGCGTCCAGCTCAACAAGGAAAACGAGAAGGCCATCGCCAAGGGCAACGCGACCAAGCTGACCATGCTCGCGTTCCTGATGAAGGCCAGCGTCAGCGCGCTGAAGAAGTTCCCGGACTTCAACGCCTCGCTCGACGCCGCCGGCGAGAACCTCGTTCTCAAACAGTATTTCCACATCGGTTTCGCCGCCGACACGCCGAACGGACTGGTGGTGCCGGTGGTACGCGACTGCGATACCAAGGGCGTGATGGAGATCGCCGCCGAGACCGGCGAACTCGCCGCCAAGGCGCGCGAGGGCAAGCTCGGCCCGGCGCAGATGAGTGGCGGCTGCTTCACCATCAGCTCGCTCGGCGGTATCGGCGGCACCGCGTTCACCCCGATCGTCAACGCGCCGGAAGTTGCGATCCTCGGCGTCTCGCGCTCTGACACCAAGCCGGTCTGGAATGGCAAGGAATTCGCGCCGCGCCTGATCCTGCCGCTGTCGCTGAGCTACGACCATCGTGTGATCGACGGCGCCGCCGCCGCGCGCTTCAGCACTTACCTCGGCCAGGTCCTCGCCGACATGCGGCGGGTGCTGTTGTGATGTCGCCGCGCGCATGGCTGCTGCCACTCGCGCTGCTGGCGATGCCTCTGGCGCAGGCCGCCGAATGCGAACTGCAACTCGGCCACGGCTGGCCGCCGGCGACCGGCAACCACGGCGACGCAGTGGAAGGCCTGCTGGTCGCGGACGCGGCGCCTGCGCTGCAGCTGACCTGGTTGCCCAAGCGCGGCACCGAAAGTGCGCTCATGCTGCTGCAACCCACCGATGGCGGTGACTGGACCTTGCGCTACGCGCGCCCGTCCGAGCGCGTCGACCAGTGGGACAACCGCGGTGGCGGCATGAAACGCGTGTTGCTGGTCGACCAGCAGCCCGAAGTCCTCGAAGTGCCGATGCCGGCCGCACTGGCCGCCCGCCTGGTCGATGGCTGGCAACGCACGCTCCGGGCCGGCGTGCCGGCCGACCGCGCGGCCGAGTTCCATGACGATGAGGTGCTGTCGTTCGTGATCGCTGGCGAGCGCTTCAGCGGACTGGAGCCGAAGTGCGGCGCAGGCGAGTTGCTGGTCGAACAGGCCGAAGACCTGATCAAGACCGCCGACGAGGATGATGCCGAAGACCGTGCGGAGCGCTGGCAGGACCTGCAGCGCGACCTCGACGAACTGGATGAGGAACTTGTCGAGGCGTCTTACGGAGACCGGGCCGCGGCCGGCTGAGCCGCGTCCATGCGCATGCGCGTCAAGCCGCCCACGGAACAGGTCGAGGACGCGGGATTACGCGTCGCCGAATCGGTCGATGCCGCCACCCGCCAGGGTTGGCAGGGCCTGCAGCCACTGCTTGAGTACCGCCTGCTCAACTTCGCGAGTTTCCAGCTGACCGTTGGCGGCGTGGTCGCAGCGGTGCTCGCGGTGCTGATCGCGCTGCTGATCTCGATGCTGCTTCGCCGTGCGCTGGTGCGCTACGGGAAGCGCAGCCAGAACGTGAACCATGCGGCGATCTACGCGGTGTCGCGGGTCGCCCATTACCTGTTGCTGCTGGTCGGCGTGATGGTCGCGCTGCGGCTGGCCGGCGTGCCGATCGGCGAGTTTGCGGTGTTCGCCGGCGCGCTCGGTATCGGCCTGGGCTTCGGGCTGCGGGAGATCTTCGCCAACTTCATCGGCGGCCTGGTGCTGTTGTTCGACCAGTCGCTGAAGGTGGGCGACTTCATCGAGATCGATGCCGACGTGCGCGGCACGGTGCGCGACATCAATATCCGCGCCACCCGCATCACCACCAACGACAACATCGACATCATGGTGCCGAACGCCCAGTTCATGACCGGGCGGGTGGTCAACTGGACCCATCGCGACGTGCTGCGTCGCATGCGCGTTCCATTCAAGGTCGCCTACGGGGTCGACAAGGAGCGGGTCAAGAAGGCCGCGCTGGAAGCCGCCGCGAAGGTGCCATTCACCCTGTCGATGGAGGGCCGCCACCGACCGCAGGTATGGTTGTCCGACTTCGGTGACGGCGCGGTCGAGTATCTGCTGGCGGTGTGGTTGACGGAGGAGGCGACCAAGCGCAACGCCGCGATCAAGGCCGCCTACCTGTGGGAACTGGATACCGCGTTCAAGCACCACGGTATCGAGATCCCGTTGCCGCAGCGCGACCTGCACCTGCGCAGCGTGTTCGGGTTGGTCGGCGACGACGCGATCGCGCTGTTGCGTGGCAGCGCGCCACTGGCTGCAACCTCCACGGCGACCCCATCGGTACCGGAGCTGAGCGAGCGCGAACGCGTCGAGTTGGCTGGCAACGACGCCCGTGAGGAAGCCGAAAGGCCTGTCCAGCGCGACGGCGACGACGAACCCATTGAAAGCCCCGCCGCGCCGAAACATCCGCGCGGCCATTGAGGAGACACAGGCATGGCACAGGTTGAAGTGAAGGTTCCCGACATCGGTGATTACGACGGCGTGCCGGTGATCGAGGTGCTGGTCGCGGTAGGCGACACGGTCAAGGTCGACCAGGGCTTGGCCACGTTGGAGTCGGAGAAGGCCACGATGGAGGTGCCGTCGAGCGCCGCCGGCGTGATCAAGGAGTTGCGGGTCAAGGTGGGTGACGAAGTTGCCGAAGGCGCCGTAATTGCGGTGATCGAGGCCGAGGGCGAGGGCGACGGCGGAGATGCGGGGAAAGCCGCATCGCCCAACGACGGGGAATCGAAGGCATCGACGAACACCGAAGGCGCGAAGAAGGCAGCTGTCCCGCCTGCGGGTGAGGGCACGCCGAAGGCGTCGCCGGCTGCGGTCCGCTCACCTGAGCCCGCTTCCACAAGCGGGAAGGGGAGCACGAATCCCAACGCACCCAAGTCCGCCCCCTCCTCCGGCCGCAAGGCCGACGTCGAATGCGCGATGCTGGTGCTCGGCGCCGGTCCCGGCGGCTACACCGCCGCGTTCCGCGCGGCCGACCTCGGCCTCGACACCGTGCTGGTCGAGCGCTACGAGCGCCTCGGTGGCGTCTGCCTCAATGTCGGCTGCATTCCGTCCAAGGCGCTGTTGCACGCCGCCGCCGTGGTCGGGGAAGCGGCCCACGCCAGCGATTTCGGCATCGATTTCGGCAAGCCGAAGATCGATCTCGACAAGCTGCGCGACTACAAGGAAAAGGTCGTCGGTCAACTGACCAAGGGCCTGGCCGGCATGGCCAAGCAGCGCAAAGTGAGTGTGGTCAATGGCACCGGCACGTTCATCTCGGCCAATGAGCTGGAAGTCGCTACCGAAGGCGGCAAGACCCAGCTGATCCGTTTCGGGCAATGCATCATCGCCGCCGGTTCGCAAGCGGTGAAGCTGCCGTTCTTCCCGTGGGACGACGCGCGGGTGATGGACTCGACCGACGCATTGGAACTGGCCGAAGTGCCGAAGAAGCTGCTCGTCGTCGGTGGCGGCATCATCGGTCTGGAAATGGCGACGGTGTTCCGCGCGCTGGGCAGCGAAGTGACCGTGATTGAATTCATGGACCAGCTGATGCCGGGCGCTGACAAGGACCTGGTCAAGCCGCTGGCCGACCGCCTGAAAAAGCAGGGCGTCGCGGTGCACCTCAAGACCAAGGTGGTCGAGGCCAAGGCGCAGAAGAACGGCATTGCCTGCAAGTTTGAAGGCGCCAGCGAGCCCGAGGCGAAGACATACGACCGGGTGCTGGTCGCGGTCGGTCGCGCGCCCAATGGTGCGAAAATCGGCGCGGAGAAGGCTGGCGTCGAAGTCACCGACCGCGGCTTCATTCCGGTCGACCGGCAGATGCGCACGACCGCACAACACATCTTCGCGATCGGCGACCTGGTCGGTAACCCGATGCTCGCCCACAAGGCCACGCATGAGGGAAAGCTCGCTGCCGAAGTCGCTGCCGGCGAAAAGAAGGAATGGGTCGCGCGCGTGATCCCGTCGGTCGCCTACACCGATCCGGAGATCGCATGGGTCGGCGTCACCGAGAACGAGGCGAAGGAAAAGGGCCTGAAGGTCGGCGTCGGCAAGTTCCCGTGGGCCGCATCCGGCCGCGCGATCGGCATCGGACGCACCGAAGGCTTCACCAAGCTGCTGTTCGACGAGGCCAGCCAGCGCATCATCGGCGGCGGCATTGTTGGCGTGCATGCCGGCGACCTGATCTCGGAAGTCGCGCTGGCGATCGAGATGGGCTGTGAGGTCGGCGACATCGGCCACACCATCCACCCGCACCCGACCCTGAGCGAATCGGTGGCGATGGCGGCCGAGGTATACGACGGCACTATTACCGATCTGTATATCCCGAAGAAGAAGTAGGGCGTCGACCAGACCGCTGGCCATGAAACCCGCCGTTTCAAAGCGTGAAACGGCGGTTTAATCGAATTGCGATTCGGTATGCCTATCGACAGGGGTGCGGTGCCGGGTCGGCGTATAGACTTGGGACGGGGTTTCGCTGCACGTCACCAACACCGCGCGTACACCAATCGGTGCGATATCGCCGCGGCTGGTGGCGGCCGGAACCCGGGGATCCACCAACGCCACCTACATGGAGTTACTGATGAGCCACCTGGTCGATATTTTCCTGCAGCCGAGCAAGGTCTTTGTCGACCTGAAAGAAAAGCCGACGTTCTGGCTGCCATTGCTCCTGGTTGCGCTGGCATCCGGCGTAATGGTGCTGATGTACTACAGCACGGTCGATCCGGAATGGTTCACCAACCACATGCTGCTGGCCAGCGGCAAGGAACTGACTGCCGCCGAGATGGAACAGGTGCGCGCGTCGATGCCGGGCGCACGCGCAATGGGGTATATCGGTGCGCCGTCCGCGGTCATCGTCACGGTGGTCGTGTCACTGCTGTACGCGCTGTACTTCATGCTCGCCGGCAAGGTCGCCGGAGCTGCAACGTCCTTCCGCCACGGCCTGAGCCTGGTTTCCTGGTCCAGCATGCCGGTGTTGCTCGGCGTGGTTGTCGCGATTATCGGCATTGCGATGATGGAGCCGCAGACCGGGCTTGAATCGCTGATGCTGACCAACGTCGACCCGCTGCTGGTGCAGTTGCCGGCCGACCATCCGTGGAGCAGCCTGGCCAAGGGCTTCAGCCTGCTGAATATCTGGAGCTGGTTCCTGCTGGCACTGGGCTGGCGCACCTGGACCCGCAGCGGCTGGCTGCAGGCGGTGATCGTCGCTGTCCTGCCCAGCGTGGTGATCTACGGCGCCATGGCGATGTTCGTACTGCTCTAGGAGTCGGCCACATGAGGTTCAACAGGAAGTGGCTGGCCGGCGGGCTGATACTCGCCGTGCTGGTGGTGCCGTTCGTGGTCAAGCAGGTCAAGGGTGATGCCGGCACCGAGGTCGACATCGCCGACGCCGCCGCCCGGGACATCCGTCCCACGATCCTCGCCTCGGGCGTGCTGGCCTACCGCGACGAGGTCAAGCTGACCGCGGAACTGGTGGCCCAGGTCAGCATGATCGCGGTCAAGGAAGGCAGCATGGTCGAAGCCGGCGAGCTGTTACTGAAGCTCGATCCGGAAACGTACCTCAATGCGATCGAGCGCGAGCAGGCCACGCGCCGGCAAAGCGTCATCAGCATCGAACGGCAACGGGTCACGCTGGCGCTGCGGCAGAAGCAGTTCGAACGCAGCGAGCAACTGGTGAAACTGGAGCTGATCGACCAGGACTCGTTCGACCAGGTCCGCAACCAGCTGCGGATTGCACAGGTGGAACTCAAGAGCAGCGAAGAGGCGCTGCTCCGCGCCGATGCGGTGCTCAGCGAGGCGCGCGAGCAACTGGAGAAGACCGAGGTGCGCTCGCCGATCGCCGGCCAGGTGGTGTCGCTGCCGATCAAGGTCGGCGAGACCGCGATCCCGTCGACATCGTCACTGGCGGGCGCGCAGTTGATGACCATTGCCGATACCACGGCGATCCAGGCCGAACTGCAGGTCGACGAGGCCGACATCTCCAAGGTCGCCGCCGGCCAGCAGGTCGATATCTATGCCGCGGCCTATCCGGATACCGCACTGAAAGGCGAGGTCGAGATGATCGCGCTGGCACCGACCATCGAGGGCCAGGGGCGGGCCTACAAGGTCACTGTCGATATCGATGTGCCGGACGACATCGAGCTGCGCTCGGGCATGAGCGCGCGCGCTGACATCTTCCTGAGCGACGGTACGAAGAAGCTCGCGGTGCCGGTCGAGGCGATCATCAGCGATACCGGCGAGGACAAGAAAATCACGCGCCACGTATGGCTGCAGCGGGACGGTAAGGCGAAGAAAGTGAAAGTCGCGACCGGCGTGTCCGATGACCGCTGGGAGGAAGTGACCGAGGGCGTGAGCGCGGGCGACAAGGTGATCGTGGGACCGGCCAAGACCTTGCGCACCCTGCAGGATGGCGACTCCGTCACCCGGGCCGAGGAAAGTGACAAGAAAAACCCGGCCGGCGACAGCGAGGACGACGAGAGCGCGTCGCGATGATCGAGCTGTCCAACATCGGCAAGCGCTACGTGATGGGCGAGGACGCGTTCATGGCGCTGGTGAATGTCGACCTGCACATCGCGCGCAACGAGTACGTCGCGCTCATCGGGCCATCGGGTTCGGGGAAGTCGACATTGATGAACCTGCTGGGGTGTCTGGATACGCCGACCGAGGGCAGTTACATCCTCAATGGCCGCGACACCTCGCATATGGATGACAACGAACTCGCCCGCGTGCGCAATCAGGAAATCGGCTTCATCTTCCAGAGCTTCCATCTGCTGCCGCGCCTGACGGTGCTGCAGAACGTGATGCAGCCGCTGGTGTACCGCGGCCTGCCGGCCGCGGAGCGCCACCGGCTCGCCGCCGAGGCGCTGGACAAGGTCGGGCTGGCGCATCGGCTCGGCCATCGTCCGAACCAGCTGTCGGGTGGCCAGCGCCAACGCGTGGCGGTGGCGCGGGCACTGGTCGGCACGCCGTCGATCCTGCTTGCCGACGAACCCACCGGCAACCTGGATTCAAAGACTTCCGCCGAGATCATGGCGCTGTTCGACGAGCTGCACAGCCATGGCCAGACCGTGGTCGTGGTCACCCACGAGGCCGACATCGCCGCGCACTGCGAGCGCACGATCCGGGTCAGCGACGGACGCATCGTCGAAGACTCGAAGCATCCGGAAATCGCAGCCTCCGCCCAACATCAGGCGCATTAGATGTACGCACTCATCGAAGCCTTCCGCGCCGCGTTGACCAGCCTGATGTCGCATCGGATGCGCAGCTTCCTGACCACGCTGGGGATACTGATCGGTACCGCATCGGTGATCGCGGTGGTGTCGCTGGTGCAGGGCTTTTCCGCCTCGATCAAGGACCAGTTCGCCGACCTCGGTGGCAGCACGATGACGCTGCAGGCCGAGAACACCACCGAGAACTTCCAGACCGGCAAGCTCAACAAGATCACCTTTGAAGACCTCGACGTTCTGCGCTACCGCGTGGCGGGCATCGACCAGGTGGCGCCGATCATGGCGGTGCAGGCGGCCGGAGCCAGTTACAAGGGACGCACCGCGACACCGCAGATCCAGGCCACGACCGCCGACTACCAACTGGTGCGTGCGAGCTACCCGCAGTACGGACGCTTCATCGTCGCCAGCGATGACAAGGGCCGCCGCCGGATCGCGGTGATCGGCACCGAATTGCGTGACGACCTGCGGATGCCGGACAACCCGGTCGGCGAGTATTTCCAGATCGGCACCGAATGGTTCAAGGTCGTCGGGATGATGGAGAAGCAGGGCGAGATCCTCGGCTTCAGCCAGGACAACTATGCGCTGATTCCGTTCGGCGTCGGCCGCGCGCTGATGGGCAACAGCAAGGATCCGATCCTGGTGGCGTCGTTCACCGCCACCAACCTTGCCGAGGTGGAAGCGGTGCGCGAGCGGGTCAAGCGCGCGATCCGGGTTTCACGGGATATCAAGCCCGGCGAGGACGACGATTTCAGCGTCCAGGCCGCCGATGCGTTCGTCGAGCAGTTCGACAAGATCGCCGCGATGGCGACGGCCGTGCTTGGCGGCATCGTCGGAATTTCGCTGCTGGTCGGTGGCATCGGCATCATGAACATCATGCTGGTCTCGGTTACCGAGCGAACCCGCGAGATCGGCATCCTGAAGGCGCTGGGCGCGACCCGGCGCGACATCCTGGTGCAGTTCCTGCTGGAAGCCGGGTTGCTGGCGCTGCTCGGCGGGCTGATCGGCATCGTGCTCGGGTTCGCTGCCGGCACCGGCATCGCCGCATTGATTCCCGGGTTCCCGCCGGCGCAGGTGCCGGTGTGGGTGGTAATTGCCGCGGCGGGTTTCTCGGCGCTGGTCGGCGTGGT
>JBOHYC010000293.1:0-5263 GCA_050737755.1 Lysobacter sp. | reverse complement strand
ACGACGCCGGCGTGCAGATCAACAACCTCGCGTTGTCGGTGCAGGCGCGTGCGCAGGGCCGTACCCCGGACGACAGCGACTGGCCCGAGGCCGGCTACCGCGGTGACTACATCGCCGATGTCGCCCGCGCCTACCTTGATGGCGCGACCGTCGAGGTCGATGGCCACAGCGTCACGGGCGCTGGTGATGTCGACGATATCGATGCCATCCGCCAGTTCTCGGTCGCATGGCTGCGGCGCGAACAGAACGGCGACCTTGAAGCCTACGGCGTCGATTTCGACGTCTACTTCCTTGAGTCTTCGCTTTACGCCGACGGCAAGGTCGAGGAGACCGTGCGCGAGCTGATCGCCCACGGCCACACCTACGAGGACGGCGGCGCGTTGTGGCTGCGCAGCACCGATTTCGGTGACGACAAGGACCGCGTGATGCGCAAGTCCGACGGCAGCTACACCTACTTCGTGCCCGACGTCGCCTACCACCTCAGCAAGTGGCAGCGCGGCTACGAGCGCGCGATCACCGAGCTGGGCGCCGACCACCACGGCAGCCTCGCGCGCGTGCATGCCGGCCTGCAGGCGCTCGATGCCGGCATTCCGAAGGGCTGGCCGGAATACGTGCTGCACCAGATGGTCACGGTCATGCGCGGCGGCGAAGAAGTGAAGCTGTCCAAGCGCGCCGGCAGCTACCTGACGCTGCGCGACCTGGTCGACGAGGCCGGGCGCGACGCCACCCGCTGGTTCCTGGTCGCGCGCAAGCCGGACTCGCAGCTGACCTTCGACATCGACCTGGCGCGCAGCCAGTCGCTCGACAACCCGGTCTACTACGTACAGGTCAGCCACGCGCGCATGTGCGGGCTGATGCGGCAGCTGGCCGAGCGCGGCCTGAGCTTCGACCGCGATGACGGCCTGGCGCAGCAACTCGACCTCGACGACGAGGCCGCGCACGAGCTGGTGACCGCGATCCTGCGCTACCCCGACGTGGTCCAGAGCGCCGGGCGCGACCTTGAGCCGCACCAGATCGCGGCCTACCTGCTCGAACTGGCACAGACGTTCCAGACGTATTACAACGACCACCAGTTCCTGGTCGACGACGACGGCGTGCGCCATGCGCGGCTGACGCTGGCAATGGCGACGCGCCAGGTGCTCGCAAATGGTCTTGATCTGTTGGGCGTCAGCGCCCCCGAGGTGATGTAAGTGGCAGCACGACGCGGCAAAACGCAGGCCCGGCGCAACCAGGGCAACAACGGACTGCCCGGCTGGGCGTGGATGGTGCTCGGCATCCTGCTGACGATCATCGTGGTGTTGTTTGCACCGAAATTGCTGAAATCCGACGGCGACGGTTTCTTCCGTCCGCAGCCGAACCCGGACGCGCAGCCCGCGCCGGTGGCGACCGCCGAGGAGGAACTGGTTGCGCCCGCCGGCGAAGTCCGCAGCTCAGCGGAGCCCGCGACCGATCCGGCCGACGCCGCGGACAAGCGGCCCGAGTTCGATTTCTACACCTTGCTGCCCGGCAAGGAGACCGCGATGAGCGATGCCGAACTGGCCGCCACCGAGCGCGCGGAAGATGCGCGCCTGGCCGCGCAGCAACGCGCCGCCGAACAGGCCGAAGTCGCCGCCGATCGTTCACTGCCCGAGCCGGTCGATACCGCGCGTGCCGACCCGACGCCGGAGCCACCGCGCCCGGTCGCCACCAGCCCGGTCACCGATCCCAACAGCGCCACCGCGGCCGGTGCCGGCGATGGCAGCCGCTACCTGCTGCAGGCCGGCGCGTTCCAGGCCGGCGCCCAGGCCGAGGAGCTGAAGGCGCGTATCGCACTGCTTGGCCTCAGCGCGCGGGTCGAGTCGGCGCAGATCAACGGCAAGACCATCCACCGCGTGCGGATGGGGCCGTACGGCACCGCCAGCGACCTCGCCGACGCCAAGCGCAAACTCGAACGCGGTGGCCTTCCGGCGATGGCGATCAAGGTCAAGTAGGCCGCGCCTGTCGTAGACTCGCCGCTGGATCCGCAGCGGCGGGTTACGGGGGAAACGAGATGAGCAAGCGCGTCCTGCTCGGCTGCATCGCGGCACTGGCCGCGATGCTGGTGTTCGACCTGCTGGTCAGCCTCTCGGGCTGGCAGCTCGACCTGCCGCTGGAGACCGGCTTCGGCAGCATCCCGCTGGGCAGCCTTGTGGTGACCTTCGGTGCGATGTTGCTGGGCGGATGGATTGCGCGGCGACGTTTCCGCTGGATCGCATTGGGCCTGGCCGGAGCGTTGTGGCTGGCGGTGGTCGCGACCCTGCTGATGATCGCGGAGCCGCCGATGGACTCGCTGGCACTGGTGCTGAAGCACAACGCGCTGGCGATCGTGTTGAGCCTGGCCGCAGCATGGTTCGGCGCGATGATGGGCGAGCGGCTGGGTGGCCGTAGACCCGCCACGGCGAACTGAGTCGCCGCGAAGCAGGCTGCCCGCAACTGCCCGACTGGCATGACTGTAGGAGCGACGTAAGTCGCGAATTCACTGGCCGATCCGGGGCGTGGCGATTCGCTTGCGTCGACGTAACCCGAACTCGCTGCGGGAGCCCTCGGTGCGGACAACGCCTGCCGCAATCGGCCACGGCGAGGAGTCGCGACTTACGTCACTCCTACAAGTGCTCCGCAGCCAGGATCAGCCTTCGCGCTTGAGCGTGATCAACGCCGACGTATCCGCATCACCATGGCCTCGCTCGACCAGTTCGGCGTAGTCGGCCAACGCCTGCTCGAGTGTCGGCGTGCGCAAACCGGTGCCCTTGGCGATCGCCTGCACGATGCGCAGGTCCTTGAGCATGTGCGCGTTCTTGAACCCGGGCGCGAACTCGCTGCGCAGCATGGTCGCGCCGCGCTTGTCGAGGAACCAGTTGCCGGCCGCGCCGGCCATCAGCGTCGGCAGCAGCACCTCGGGATCGAGACCCAGCTTCTCGCCCAGCGCCAGACCTTCGCAGACCGCTTCGTTGATGCCGGCGACCAGCACCTGGTTGACCGCCTTGGTCGCCTGGCCGGCACCGGTCTCGCCCATGTGACTGACCCGCGCCGCGTACGCCTCGAGTGCCGGACGTACCTGCTCCAGCACCGCGGCGTCGCCCCCGGCCATCACCGACAACTTGCCGCTGCGCGCCCCCTCGACCCCGCCCGATACCGGCGCGTCGACAAAGCCAATGCCGTGTTCGGCCAGCGCCGCCGCCGCGCGCCGCGCGGTCTGCACCGACACGGTCGAATGGTCGACCACCACCGATCCGGATTTCAGCACCTGCGCCAGCGCGTTGACGTTTTCGAGCACGTCGATGTCGAGCGACACGCACAGCACCACCACCTCGCAATCGGCGAAGTTGTCGGCCGAACGCGCGGCGCGGACCTTGAGTTCTGCCGCCAACGCGTCGGCCTTGGCCTGGGTACGGTTGCCGACCGCGGTCAACAAACCGCGTTCGTGCAGGTGGCGCGCCATCGGCGCGCCCATCGCGCCAAGGCCGATCAGACCGACTTTCATCTGGTACTCCGGGGTGTGGGGTCGGCCGCCGCGGGATTGGCGGCGGCCGGATTGTGGAAGGTCAGGCGACCGGGCTGTCGTCGAGGTAGGTGTAACCGGTCAGCCCGGCTTCCAGCGCGGCGCTGAGGCGCTCGGCTTCGGCAACGGGCAGTTTCGCGGCGGCGACCTTGTCGCGGTACTCCGCGCGCAGGTCGTCGAGCCGGTAGCCGACGTAGTCGAGCATCACGTCGGTGGTGTCGCCGCGGCGCTGCTGGACCAGCTGGTAGCCATCGCCATCGGCCCGCACTTCGACCGCGTCGGTGTCACCGAACAGGTTGTGGATGTCGCCGAGGATCTCCTGGTAGGCGCCGACCAGGAAGAAGCCGAGCCGGTAGCTCTCGCCCGGCTTCAGCGGATGCACCGGCATCGAGGTGTTGAGCGCCTCGTTCTCGACATAGGTGTCGATGCGGCCGTCGGAGTCGCAGGTCAAATCGGCGATCACGCCGCGCCGGGTCGGGGCCTCGTCGAGGCGCTCGATCGGCACGATCGGGAACACCTGCTGGATCGCCCAGACATCGGGCATCGACTCGAACACGCTGAAGTTGACAAAATACTTGTCGACCAGCCGTTGCTTGAGCTCGTCGAGCACGTTCTGGTGGCTCTTCTCGCCGGGGCTCAGACGCTCACGCACGCCGTGGGCGATCAGATAGAACAGGTCGTCGAGCCGCGCGCGGTGGACCAGGTCGATCTGCCCCAGCGCATACGCCGACAGGCCCTCGCTGTGGAAATGCACGGCCTCGTGGAACAGCTCGACCGCCGGCCGTGAATCGAGTTCGGCGTGGATCCCGCGCAGGTGGCGGATCACCGCCGGCTCGTCGTCATGCTCGTCCGGCAAGCGCCCTTCCGGCGCCGCCTCGACCTCGGAGACATTGGCGACCAGCACCGCGTGGTGCGCGGTCATCGCGCGGCCACACTCGGTGATGATCCGCGGCGGCACCAGACCGTTGGCGGCGCAGGCCTCGGCCAGCGGCTGCACGATGTTGGACGCGTACTGCTGCACGCCGTAGTTGATCGAGTAGTAGCTGCGCGAACGCGTGCCTTCGTAATCGATGCCGAGGCCGCCGCCGACGTCCATGTAGCGCACGTTGGCGCCGAGCTTCGACAGCTCGATGAAGTAGCGGATCGCCTCGCGCATGCCGCTGGCGATATCGCGCACGTTGGAGATCTGCGAGCCCATGTGGAAGTGCAGCAGCTGCAGGCAGTCGGTCATGCCGGCGCCGCGCAGTTGCTTCCACAGGTCCAGCACCTGCCTCGGCGACAATCCGAACTTGGCCTTGTCGCCACCGCTGTTCTGCCACTTGCCGGCGCCCAGCGATGCCAGCCGCATGCGTACGCCAAGGCCCGGCTCCACGCCGAGCGCCTTGGCCTCCTCGATCACCAGCGGCAGCTCGGACGGCTTCTCGATCACGATAAAGGTCTGCAGCCCGAGCTTGCGGCCGATCAGCGCCAACCGGATGTATTCGCGGTCCTTGTAGCCATTGCAGACGATCACCCCGCCCGGCCGGCTCAGCGCCAGCACCGCCATCAGCTCCGGCTTGCTGCCGGCCTCCAGCCCGAAGCCCTCGCCATGATGCGAGGCCAGCACGCCGGCCACGCCCTGGTGCTGGTTGACCTTGATCGGATAGACCGCGGTGTAGCCACCGGGGTAGCTGGCCTCGTCCATTGCCTGCGCGAACGCGCCCTGCAACTTGCGCAGGCGGTCGCCGAGGATGTCGGGGAAGCGCA
>JBOHYC010000292.1:0-4052 GCA_050737755.1 Lysobacter sp. | reverse complement strand
CTGATCACGGATCGGCGTGCCTTTGCGGTCCATCACGAACAGCTGATGATCCTCGGCCAGTTGCTGTACCAGTCGCTCGAAGCTCAGCGTCTGCACCGTGACGCCGGTTTCCACCGGTCGCGTCTCCTCCTTGCCCATCCCGCGCGATGCATCCAGCGCCTTGGCGACCTTGCCCAGCAACGCCTGCTCGTTGAAGCCGCCGATCTCGTGCATGGCGCTGGCCTCGAAACGGATCGTGCGGGAGAAGTCCTGCGTGCTTTCCAGCACCAGATAGACCACCACGTCGGGGCGGTGCGACTGGGCGACGAAGATGGCGTTCATCAGCGTGTGCGCGAGGATTTCGGCATGGGCTTCGGTGCCCACGGAGGCCAGCAGTTTCTGGCTGTCCGTGGGCGCCGCCCGCGCCCTCAGTACAAAGGTTCGCATGCGTCGGTTCGCAGATCGGAGCAGGCGCCATAGTGCGCCATTAATTGCGAGCCCGGCAGGTTCAACCCAGGTCCACGTCGCCTGTCTTGTCTTCGTAGCTCTTCTTGGGATCGCGGCCGAGCAGCAGCTTGATGCCGGCGAGCATGCTGTTCTCGTTGAGCCACACGTGCGCATCCGCGGCGTCCATGCGCAGCAGGCGGAGCTTGGGATCGTCCTTGCCTTCGAACCAAGCGGCGATGAAGGGATTCCACAGGCGCTCGATCACTGCGCGGTCGTTGTCCGCCACCAGTCCGCCGGTGATCGTCGCGAACAGGGCGTGGTCCTTTGCGGCGAAGGTTGCGACGGCATCCAGCGTGCGCGTTCCGTCAAGCGCCTTGCCAAGGTCGGTGTCGACCGAGGTGAAAAACCACAGCGGAGTGCGGTTGTCCTCGGCGATCGCCGTCATCGGGCGCGGGGCGATGCCGGCGGCGCCCAGCATGACGGTGCGGTCGTCGTTGAGGTGCTTCCAGAATCCGGATTCCAGTTCCTGATTGTCTGTCATGTCGAAGTCCCGTCGGTTCGGAACGGTTTTTTTAGCGGGTCACCCGTGATCGGCCAGTGAGCCGTCGGTTACCTACGGCGGCGTTCTAGTCGCCGTCGCTGCGCACCTGGGCATGGCTGATCAGGGCGAAGATCAGGCTGCCGCCGACGACGTTGCCCGCCAGTGTCGGCAGGCCGAAACGCAGCACTGCGTCGGCAAGCGACGTCTCGCCGGCAAACACCATGTACATCGCCTCGGCCGAGCCGACGACGATGTGGGTGAATCCGCCGATCGCGATCAGGTAGGTGCAGATGACGATGATCGTCAGCCGCGACTGCTCGGTGGCGGCCATCATCCAGACCATCATCGCGATGATCCAGCCAGCGAGGATGCCTTTGCTGAACATCTCGAACGGCGTGTTGTGCATGAGCTCACGGCCGATGTAGACGAAAGAGTCGTGCGTCGCGGTGTCGAACTGGTGCAGGTTGAGCAGGCCCAGCGCGAACAGCGTCACTCCCGCCAGGTTGCCGGTCAGCACCACGCCCCATAGCCGGAACAGGCGGCCGAACTGGTGCCGGCCGGGGGAGGTCATGACCGGCAGGACCGCGGTCAGGATGTTCTCGGTAAACAACTGCTGGCGCGCAATGATCACGGCAACGAAACCGACGGTGTAGCCGAAGCACTCGATCAGGAAGCCCGCCGGGACCTCCTGCACGTACCGATGCAACACGGCGCGGGCCAAGAATGAAAACCCCATCGACAAGCCGGCAGCCAATGAAGACCAGGCGAGCGCCGCGGTTCCACGCGCCAGCTCCTCACGACCGTTGCGACGGATGATCTCGTGCAGCACCGCTGCGCGGGGCGGACTGTTGTCCTCCACCTTGTCGTGTTCTTCGCCCGACAGGGAGAACCCGCTGCCGGATTGCTCTTTCAGGTTTTCCTGGACCTGCGCTTCTTCCTGCTCATCGGCCTGCTTCTCCACCTGTTTTTTTTCGTCGGTCGGTTCGCTGTGCATGGGGGGTCTCGATGGGCCGATAGCAGGGGCGCGTCCACAGCATGCGCGATCCGGCAGGCCGGTGGAAATCCAGTTCCGGGACAACGGGAAAGCGACACGCGCGTTGTCACATCCGCCCCGCTGGTGCGTTTCTGGGTCAACATCCATGGAAATGCCGGAGCGCCCGATGACATCCGCCACGTTCACCCCCATCCTCGCCACCGACTTTATCGCCGCGCAGGGTGGCGACCGCGAAGCGTTCGCACGGCTGGTGCGGGCCACGCAGAAGACCGTCAGCAGCATTGCGCTTGCGGTAACCCGCGATGTCCAGCTCAGCGAGGACGTCGCCCAGGACACCTATGTCAAAGCCTGGCAGCGCCTGGGCACGATGCATCAGGCCGACAGCTTCCTGCCTTGGCTGCGGGAGGTCAGCCGCAATGCGGCGATAGACCATCTCCGGCGGCGGCGAAACGAACGGCCGGTGGACGATGCCGATCTGCGTATTGCCAGTGCGGCGGACCCGGGGTCGGGGCCGGAGGCATGGATGCAGGAAAGCCAGCAGTCCGAGCAGCTGACGCGTGCACTGGACGCGGTACCCGACGACAGCCGCGAGGTGCTTCTGTTGTTCTATCGCGAGGGCCAGAGCAGCCGCCACGTGGCGGCGCTGCTGGGGCTCAGCGATGGCGCGGTGCGCAAGCGCCTGCAGCGGGCGCGCGAAGCATTGCGGTCGGAGTTGCTGGAGCAGGTCGGGGAGGTTGTGCGCCATAGTGCGCCGGGCGCAGCGTTCGTGGCACTGGTGGTCGGATCACTGGGTCCGCTGGAAGCCAGCGCCGCAGCGACCACGGCCGGCGCAATAACGGCCAAGTGGGCGTTGGGCGCGCTTGGCAGCGTGCTGGCTGCGCTGACGCTTGTGGTCGGCGCGGTGGTAGTCGACGTGCGGCGTGCCATGCGGCGTGCCCGCAGTCCCGTCGAACGCAACGAACTGCGCAGCCACGGCATCATCTATGGCGTGCTGATGGCGAGCTTCGTGGGGATGTTGTTCTGGGCCCGGCACGGCGAGTGGTCGCAGACGCAACTGCTGCTGGTGTCGGGCCTGTATTCGCTGGCGATCATCGCGCTGGGTATACGCCGCGCCCGCATCCACCGCCGTCATCGAGGGGACGATTGACGCCAATCACTTCCCTCGGGCGAGCTCTTCCTCCACCGCGCTGAATGCCGATTGGCCGCCCAGACGATCGCCCGGCATGCCGGTGACGAACCACGCCACGCCGGTGCCTCCTTCGCGGTCCAGCCACAGGCCCGACTGCAACCCGTAAGCCGACCCCGAGTGCCCTACGCGCGGCACGCCATCGCCGAACGGATCGTCGCGGCAGCCTTCCACCGGGGTGGCCAGCGTCTGCATCGTCAGGCCGTAGCGGCAGAAAAAGCCTTCGCCCACGTCGCCGGTGTCCTCCTCGAAAGTCAGGCCGTCGCCAGGAGTGTATTGCCACAACGGGGTCGCGAGCGTCCGGACCGAGGCCGGCGTCAGCAGGCGCACGCCGTCCAGTTCACCTTCGCCCAGCAGCATCCGCCCCAACCGTGCCAGCCCGTTGGCCGAAATCCGCAGCCCGCCCTGCGGGGAGAACAGCGCACCGTTTTCACCCGGGCGCCAATGCGCCAGGTCGCAGCTGCCATCTTGCGCGGGCGTCACCGGGCACGCGGGCTTGTGACCCTTCAGGTCGTCGTCCTTGGCCGGTTCGCCCGCGCCGTTGTAGATCACCACCGCACGCGCGGCGGAGGCCTCGTTGCAGCTGGCCCAGTTGAAGCAGCCCTCGATGCCGAGCGGTTGCAGCACCAGCCGGTCCATCAGGCGGTCGAAGCGCTCGCCGGTGGCGCGCTCCATCACCTGCGCCACCAGCGGGAAGTTGAGGTTGGTGTAGCGGAAGTAGGTGCCGGGCGCGTGCTCGGTGTCCCATGCGCGCGGATCGTCGAGGATGTCGCGCACCTGGCCGCCCAGTGGCGTCTGCCAGTAGCCGGCCGCATCGGTGAGGCTGGAGCGGTGCGACAGCAGCAGGCGCAGCGTGATCGGCGTGTCCGGGTACGCCGGGTTACGCAGCGGCCAGCCGAGCAGGT
>JBOHYC010000291.1:0-4963 GCA_050737755.1 Lysobacter sp. | reverse complement strand
GCAACGCGTCCAGCGGTGTGCGAAAGACCGACAGGACGCCCCACACCGTCAACAGCATCGCGGCGAACAGCACGATCACACGGTTGGCGATCGACGCGCGGATGATGCCGGCGATCATGGCTTCGGCTCCGTGGCGGCCTCGTCGGCGTATTTAGGCACCAACTGCATGTCCATGAAGGGCGACTTGCCCGGCTTATCGAAGTGCTTGTCGGGCACCATCGGGTCGTACCAGTACAGGATCTTGCGACCAGATTTCGATGGCGTGGCTGCGCCATCCGCGCGGTCCATTTCTGGCATGTCCATGCCCTGCTCCGCCGGTGCGACCGCATCTTCGTCGGCGTTGCCAGCCGGCTGTTCCTCGTCGGACATGTCTTGATCGGACATGTCCCCGCCCAAGCGTTCCAGCGCGCCGGACAGGTTTGCTTCGGAGTCGATCAGGAACTGCCCCGAGGCGACGACGCGCTCGCCGCCTTCAAGGCCGGACAGTATCTCGGTGAAACCGCCGCCGCTGCGCCCGGTCTGCACCGCCACCGGACGGAACTGACCGCCCTCCCCCATCACGATTACCCGTGCTTCGCTGCCGGCGCCGATCACCGCGTCCGACGGCACCAGCGGTTGCTCCGCCCCGCCCGTGGGTTCCAACGTGATCTGCGCGAACGTGCCTGGTGCCAGCACACCATCGGGATTCTCAAGCACAATGCGCGCCTGCTGCGTGCGGCTGCCGGTCTCGACCTGCGGCAGCAGGGTTTCGACCCGTCCCTCGAACACGCGTCCGGGCATGGTGCTGACCCGTGCCTCGACCGGCGTACCGGGCACGATCGCGCCCACCGCCGCCTGCGGAATCGCCGCCTCCAGCCACACGGTATCGGTACCGTTGACGCGGAACAGCAACGTGCCGGTCGGCGCAGCCTGGCCCTCGCGCACCCCGATTTCGCTGACCACGCCATTGACCGGGGCGGTCAACACGATGCGGCCATTGCGTGTCGTCGCGTCCGGCGGCAATCCAAGCACCTGCAGCCGCTCGCGCGCGGCCGGTTGCAATGCCTGCGCCGAGGATGAACTGGCCTGCCCGAGCGCGCGGGCTTCGGCCAGCGCGGTGCTCCAGGCCGGCGCCAGGATCGACGCCAGCGGCTCGCCGGCACGGACCGGCTCGTACGGTGCCTTGACGAACAGGCGATCGACCACGGCATCGACGCGGGCGCTGACCACGTGCTCCTGGCGCAGGTCCCAGCCGATCGTGCCGGGCACGCTGACGGTGCCGGCGAGGCTGCCGAGTTCGACCTCCACGGTGCTGATGCCGAGGTTCTGCCGTGTGCCGGGCGCGATGCTGATGCCGCCCTCGCTGACTTCGTCGGCGTACTTGGGCACCAGTTGCATGTCCATGAACGGCGATTTGCCCGGCTGGTCGAAGCGTTGGCCAAGCACCATCGGGTCGTACCAGTACAAGACTTTCCGCTCGCCTGCTCCGGCCATTGTCGCTGTGGTGGATGCTGGGCTGCCCGCGCCCTCGCCGGCGCTGTTCGCAAGCCAGTAGCCGCCGCCGAGGCCTGCAGCCAACAGCAGGGTGCCGGCGATAACGGCCTGTTTCTTGGGAGGGCTCATTGTGCGGTCTCCTCGCGTGGCATCAGGTAGGCCAGCGCGGCCCAAACGCGTCCCAATTCGCCGAGGTGGCGAGCGTGCTCGACATGAATTTCAAGCTCGTCGCGCCGCGCGTCCAACCAAGGTTGGATGGAGCCGCCGCCGCCGTATACCGCGAGCGCGGTCTCGGAGCGATCCCGGGCAAGCGGCAGGATTTCCAACTCCATGCGTTCGACCTGTTGCCGCAGTCCGCGCCACTCGGCCAATGCGCGCTGGACGGCTTCTTTTTGGGCGCGCCGGGCCTCCTCGTGTTCGGAGACGAGCGAAGCCAACTCCGCGCGACGTGCTGCGACGGATCGATCCTGGCGGTTGCGGGTAAACAGCGGCAGGTCGATCCGGAACTCGACCATGACCATGTCGGAACGCGAGCCATCGCGCTGCCCGTAGGCCGCCGCAATACTCCAGTCCGGCCGCTTGTCCGCCGACGCGAGCGCAATCTCGGCTTCGGCGATCGCTTCGCGATAGTGCCAGTCGAGCAGTTTGCGTTGCCGATCGACGGTCGACAGCAGGACGGTTTCGGCGAACGGCAACTCGGTGAAGATGGGCGCCACGCCCACCGCTGGCAACTGTTCCGGCGGCAACCCGAGCCAGCGAGCAAGGCCTGCGCGGGCCGCCTGCAGCCGTGCCTTGGAACCATCGACGCGGCTTTCGATCTTTAGGGCAGCGCCCTGTGCTGCCATTGTTTCCACTGCCGAGGTTGTTCCCCCACTGTGGCGTGCTTTAGCCGTCTTGACTGCCAAGGCAGCCTGCTCGCGCAAAGCCGAATACGAATGAAGCTCCCGCTGCGCCGCCCACGTGGCGAGCCACGCTTGCGCCGCCTGCTCCTGAACCTCCAAACGCTCGATTTCGCTCAGGGCCTGGGCTCGATCGACCTGCCGGTCGGCGACCATTTGCCGAGCCTGTCGCTTGGCCCGGGCAGGAAACTCCTGCATCAGGCCAATCTTCTTCGTGGTCATGAAGTCGGCCTGGACATCGAATGCATCCGCGCCGGTGACGGGGAGATTATTGATACCGACTATGAGTTCTGGATCAGGCAGCTCGGCTGCCCGAGCAGCCTCTTCCCGGACCGCCGTGATGTCGGCCGACCTGGCGTCGAAGACAGGAGCGCGCTCGACGGCGAGGCGGGTCGCCTCCTCCAGCGACAGCGCAGGTGAGGCGGCGAAGCTCACTACCGGCATCGCCAGCAGCAGGAGCAACGGACACGCCCTTGTCGCGCGAGCAAATGAACGCGCAACACAGACAATCTGGGTATGGAACAGCATGTGACCTCCGAAACGAAATCATCAAAAGCGCACGGCACACTTTGCGCCGGCGCAGATTCGCGACGTCGTTCGGGGGTCTAGATCAGCAGGCTGCAGTAGCGCAGTCTTGGTGGAGGCTCGTGGCGAATTACCGCCAACTGTCCTGCCACCGCCTGGTGCGTGGACGGCGCAATCAGGCGAGGAGCGAAGTGAATGGGCGGTAATGCCAATGGCGGTACATGCGCAAAACCCGGATCGGGCGCAATCGCGTGATCGGGCGAGCAGTGCTTGGCACACAGAGCCGGCGCCTCCAGCACCACCTGCATACCCATCTTGCTGCAATCCTCGGTCATCTCGACCCGGTCTGATGGCATGTCCGGCAAAGTGCATGCATACGCCGCCATCGCCACCTGCTGGAACAGGAGACACAGCAGAGCCGTGAGAACGATCTGCAGGCGGTGGCGGCTTCGAAGACGCATGGTCAATATGTTACGCCGAGACCTGATTCAAACGTCGGTGAGTGAGCATCATTGGCACGTTCGCTCCCGGCAGGCTGAACCGACTCGCTCACTCGGCATTGTCCTGTTCCAGCTCCAAGATCAGCGCCTTCATCTCCCGGATCTCCCGGCGCTGCGAGGCAATGATTCCATCGGCCAGCTCGCGCACCCGCGGGTCGGAAATGTTGGCCCGTTCGCTCGTCATGATCGCGATCGAGTGATGCGGAATCATTGCCCGCATGTACGACACGTCCTCGACCGTCGTCTGGCTACGCACCAGCCACAACGCAGCAGCAAACACTGCCACGCTACCAATCAGAATTCCCGCGTTGAGCTTCTTGTTGTCGTACATACCCAGCATGAAGAGCAGCATGATCACGCTCATGGTGGCGCCCATGACGAAGGCCATGTACACGCGCGTTTCGCTGAAGAAGACGTGATCGAAACGATAGGTGTTGAGATACATCAACCCGAACATCACCACCGTGGAGGTGGCAATCATGAGACCGAACCTGGCGTACTTCGACATGGTGATTTCTCCGTGGGAGGTAATCGTGCTTTAGGCGTCGGATACTGAGCCGCGAGACGGGCGGGAGTCGTAGGCTCCGGGGAGTTGCGAGCGGGAGAGTCGCAGTGCATTGCCGACTACCGACACCGAGCTCAGGCTCATCGCCAGCGCTGCGATCATCGGGCTCAGCAGCACCCCGAATATCGGATACAACACGCCGGCGGCGATCGGCACACCGAGGCTGTTGTAGGCGAACGCGAAGCCGAGGTTCTGCTTCATGTTGCCGACCGTGGCCGAGGACAGTTCGCGGGCGCGGAGAATGCCCCGCAGGTCGCCCTTGACCAGCGTGATCTGGGCGCTGGACATGGCGACATCGGTGCCGGTGCCCATGGCAATGCCCACATCCGCTGCAGCCAACGCTGGGGCATCGTTGATGCCGTCACCGGCCATCGCCACACGGCGGCCTTCGGCCTTGAGCTTCCGTACCAGCTCGGCCTTGTCCTGCGGGCGCACTTCGCCATGCACTTCATCGAGGCCGAGTTCTGCGGCCACGGCGCGAGCGGTGGTCTCGCCATCGCCAGTGGCCATCACGATGCGCAGCCCCGCGGCCTGCAGGGCGTCGATAGTTGAAGCGGCACTCTCTTTGATCGGGTCGGCGACCGCAACGATGCCGGCCAAGCGGCCGTCGATAGCCAGGAACATCGCGGTCGCGCCCTTCTGGCGCAACGCCTCGGCGGTGTCGTGCTGCGCCTGCAGTTCGATATCCAGTTCCCGCATCAGTGCGCTGTTACCCAAGGCCAGCGCGTGCCCATTGACACGACCTCGGACCCCGAGACCGGTGACGGAGTCGAACTCCTCGGCCTTGTCCAGGCGCAGGCCGCGTTCGCGCGCACCTGCGACGATTGCGGCGGCCAGTGGGTGTTCGCTGCCTTGGTCGAGGCTGGCGGCCAGCTGCAGCACCTGCGCTTCGACAAAGCCGTTAAGTGCGATCGCCTCGCGGAAGGCCGGGCGCCCCTCGGTCAGGGTGCCGGTCTTGTCGACGATGAGTGTGTCGATCGTGCGCAGTCGCTCAATTGCCT
>JBOHYC010000290.1:0-1525 GCA_050737755.1 Lysobacter sp. | reverse complement strand
GGCGTGGCGTTCCCGGACACTCTGGTCGGCACCGACAGTCACACCCCGCACGTCGACGCGCTGGGCGTGATCGCGGTGGGCGTCGGCGGGCTGGAGGCGGAGAGCGTGATGCTGGGCCGCGCGTCGTGGATGCGCCTGCCGGAGATCGTCGGCGTCGAGCTGACCGGTAGGCCGCAACCGGGCATCACCGCGACCGACGTCGTGCTGGCGCTGACCGAGTTCCTGCGCCAGTGCAAGGTCGTCGGCGCGTATCTGGAGTTCCGCGGCGAGGGTGCGTCGGCGCTTACGCTGGGCGACCGCGCCACCATCTCCAACATGGCGCCGGAGTACGGCGCGACCGCGGCGATGTTCTTCATCGACGACAACACCATCGACTACCTGCGCCTGACCGGTCGCGACGACGCCCAGGTCAAACTGGTCGAGATGTATGCGAAACACACGGGTCTGTGGGCCGACGCGCTGGTCGATGCGCAGTACGAGCGCACGCTGACGTTCGACCTGTCGGGCGTGGTGCGCAACATGGCCGGCCCGTCCAACCCGCACCGGCGCCTGCCGACCTCGGCGCTTGCGGAGCGCGGCATCGCCGGTAACCTCGATGCCGCGCGCGCGGAGGAGGCGGAAGGCCTGATCCCTGACGGCGCGGTGATCATCGCCGCCATCACCAGCTGCACCAATACCAGCAACCCGCGCAACGTCGTTGCCGCCGGCCTGATTGCGCGCAATGCGAATGCACGCGGACTGACCCGCAAGCCGTGGGTCAAGAGCTCGCTCGCGCCGGGTTCCAAGGCGGTGCAGTTGTACCTGGAGGATTCGGGCCTGCTGCCGGAGCTGGAACAACTGGGCTTCGGCATCGTCGGTTTCGCCTGCACCACCTGCAACGGCATGAGCGGCGCGCTCGATCCGGCGATCCAGAAGGAGGTCATCGAACGCGACGTCTATACGACCGCGGTGCTGTCAGGAAACCGCAACTTCGACGGCCGCATCCACCCCTACGCCAAGCAGGCCTTCCTCGCGTCGCCGCCGCTAGTGGTCGCTTATGCGATCGCCGGCACGGTGCGCTTCGACATCGAGAAGGACGTGCTCGGCACCGACGCGCAGGGCAACGAGGTCACCCTGAAGGACATCTGGCCGTCGGATGCGGAGATCGACGAAATCGTGGCTGCCAGCGTCAAACCCGAGCAGTTCCGCCAGGTCTACGAGCCGATGTTCAAGTTGAGCGTCGAGCACGGCGAGAAGGTCAGCCCGCTGTACAACTGGCAGCCGCAGAGCACCTACATCCGCAGCCCGCCGTACTGGGACGGTGCGCTCGCCGAGCGCAGCTTGAGTGGCATGCGCCCGCTGGCGGTGCTTGGCGACAACATCACCACCGATCACCTGTCGCCGTCGAACGCGATCCTTGCCAGCAGTGCCGCCGGCGAGTACCTGGCGAAGATGGGCCTGCCGGAAGAGGACTTCAATTCGTATGCGACCCATCGCGGCGATCACCTGACCGCGCAGCGGGCGACCTTTGCCAACCCGCGGCTGC
>JBOHYC010000289.1:0-1503 GCA_050737755.1 Lysobacter sp. | reverse complement strand
CAAGCCCGGCGGACGCCTGTGGCTGGTCGCCAACCGCCACCTGCCGTACGAGGAGGTGCTCAACGCCAGCTTCGGCAGCGTGCGCACGGTCGCCCAGCAGGACGGCTTCAAGATCATCGAGGCGGTCAAGGCGCTGCCCCAACGACCCGAGCGGGCACCGAAGCCGTTCGACAAGGCCGCCGCCCGGAGGAATCACGGGCGATGAAACTGGTCAAGCTGATCGCCAACCTCGGTTACGGCAGCCGCAAGCAGGTGGCGCTGATGTTCCGCGAAGGACGCATCACCGACGCCGATGGCGAAGTGCTGTACGCCGACGACAAGGTCGAGCACGACGCCATCCGGATCGACGACGAACCGCTCGATCCACCGGCCGGAATGCTGCTGATGCTGCACAAGCCCGTGGGTTACACCTGCTCGACCAAGGACAAGGGCCGGATCATCTACGACCTGCTGCCGCCGCGATACCGGCTGCGCGCGCCACTGCTGTCGACCGTCGGCCGGCTCGACCGCGACACCAGCGGTCTGCTGCTGCTGACCGATGACGGTCAGCTGTTGCACCGGATCGTCTCGCCGAAATCGAAATTGTCGAAAGTCTACGAAGCAACCCTCGCCCAGGACCTGCGCGGCGACGAGGTGGCGATCTTCGCCAACGGCACGTTGATGCTGGAGTCGGAGCAGACCCCACTGGCCCCGGCCGGGCTGGAGGTGGTCGACCCGAGACATGCGCGGCTGACCCTGACCGAAGGCCGCTACCACCAGGCCCGGCGGATGTTCGCCGCGGTCGGCAACCACGTAGAAGCGCTGCACCGCAGCCGGGTGGGTGGATTGGCGCTGGACGGGTTGCCGGAAGGTGAGTGGCGGATGCTGGGCGAGGCCGATATCGAACGCTTGTTCGCTGGCTGACCGTCCAGTCCGGACACTGTCCGCCTGCGACGATGGTTTCCACTCGCAGGTGCGGCTCCCGGCGCGGTGTCCCTCCGTTGTAGGAGCGACGTAAGTCGCGACGCTCTGACCCATGGTGTCGCGATGAAATCGCGACTTACGTCGCTCCTACATCATGGCGAGCCGGCTTTTCCTTGTCTCCAACAGCGCCGACACCAACCCAATCGCGACGCGGCGTCCCGTGTGGGGTATTGCGCACAGCGGACATGGATGTCCGCAGCCGGCGAGTCGGGCACGGATGCCCGATCGAGCCGGGAAGCAATACCCCACACGGGGCGACGCTCCCGCCCGAAGCGCGAACCCCGAAGCGCGAACCCCGAACAGAACCCCGAACAGAACCGAACAGAACCGAGACCCACACGCGCGCCGACAACACTTAAGGTGCCAGCAACCTCCGATACCCCTCCACCCCCAACCCCTCCAGCGTCTCGATATTCCGATCGACAATCGCATCGGGATCCGGAAACGCCGCCACCGCACGCTCCACGCTCGCCTCGCGCAGCAGGTGCAGCATCGGATACGGCGACCGGTTGGTGCAGTTGCCGGCATCGTCGAACGCCG
>JBOHYC010000288.1:0-5034 GCA_050737755.1 Lysobacter sp. | reverse complement strand
GCAGCCGCGGGTTGGCAAAGGTCGCCCGCTGCGCGGTCAGGTGATCGCCGCGATGGGTCGCATACGAATTGAAGTCCTCTTCCGGCAGGCCCATCTTCGCCAGGTACTCGCCGGCGGCACTGCTGGCCAGGATCGCGTTCGACGGCGACAGGTGGTCGGTGGTGATGTTGTCGCCGAGCACCGCCAGCGCGCGCATGCCACTCAAGGTGCGTTCTGCGAGCGCACCGTCCCAGTACGGCGGGCTGCGGATGTAGGTGCTCTGCGGCTGCCAGTTGTACAGCGGGCTGACCTTTTCCCCGTGCTCAACTTTGAAGCTGAACATCGGATCGTAGACCTGGCGGAACTGCTCGGGCTTGACACTGGCGGCGACGATCGCGTCGATCTCCTCGTCCGACGGCCAGATGTCCTTGAGCGTGACCTCATTGCCCTGCGCATCGGTACCAAGCACATCCTTCTCGATATCGAAGCGCACCGTGCCGGCGATCGCATAGGCGACCACCAGCGGCGGCGAAGCGAGGAAGGCCTGTTTGGCGTAGGGGTGGATGCGGCCGTCGAAGTTGCGGTTGCCCGACAGCACCGCGGTCGTATAGACGTCGCGTTCGATGACCTCCTGCTGGATCGCCGGGTCGAGCGCGCCGCTCATGCCGTTGCAGGTGGTGCAGGCGAAACCGACGATGCCGAAGCCCAGCTGTTCGAGTTCAGGCAGCAAGCCGGAATCCTCCAGGTACAGCTGCACGGCCTTTGAGCCGGGCGCGAGCGAGCTCTTGACCCACGGCTTGCGGGTCAGCCCGCGCGCGTTGGCGTTGCGCGCGATCAGGCCGGCGGCGACGACGTTGCGCGGGTTGCTGGTGTTGGTGCAGCTGGTGATCGCGGCGATGATCACCGCGCCGTCGGGAATCAGGCCTTCCGCCTCCTCGGCGCGCGCGGCGTCGAGGTTGCCGGCGATGCCGCGCTCCGCAAGCGCCGAGGTCGGAAGGCGCCGGTGCGGGTTGGACGGGCCGGCCATGTTGCGCACCACGCTCGACAGGTCGAACGCCAGCGTGCGCTCGTACTGCGCGTCGGCCAGCGCGTCGGCCCACAGGCCGGTGTGGCGGGCGTAGGTTTCCACCCGCTTGACCACGTCGTCATCGCGGCCGGTGAGGCGCAGGTAGTCGATGGTCATGTCGTCGATGAAGAACATCGCCGCCGTCGCACCGTACTCGGGCGCCATGTTGGAGATGGTCGCGCGGTCGCCCAGGGTCAGCGACGCGGCGCCCTCGCCACGGAACTCCAGATACGCGCCGACAACCTTGGACTGGCGCAGGAACTCGGTCAGCGCCAGCACGATGTCGGTGGCGGTGATGCCCGGTTGCGCCTTGCCGCTCAACTCGACACCTACGATCTCCGGCAGCCGCATCCACGACGCGCGACCCAGCATCACGCTCTCCGCCTCCAGCCCACCAACGCCGACCGCGATCACGCCCAACGCATCGACGTGCGGGGTGTGACTGTCGGTGCCCACCAGCGTGTCCGGGAACGCCACGCCATCGCGCGCATGCACCACCGGCGACATCCGCTCCAGGTTGATCTGATGCATGATCCCGTTGCCCGGCGGGATCACGTCGACGTTCTTGAACGCCTTCTTGGTCCAGTCGATGAAGTGGAACCGGTCGAAGTTGCGACGGTCCTCGATCGCACGGTTCTTGGCGAACGCATCCTTGTCGAAACCGGGTGCCTCCACTGCCAGCGAGTGATCGACGATCAACTGCGTCGGCACCACCGGGTTGACCTGCGACGGGTCGCCGCCGCGCCGGGCAATGGCGTCGCGCAATCCGGCCAGATCGACCAGCGCGGTCTGACCGAGGATGTCGTGGCATACCACCCGCGCCGGGAACCACGGGAAGTCCAAATCCCGGCGGCGCTCGATCAACTGGACCAGGTAGTCATTGAGCCGGGCCGGGTCGGCGCGGCGCACCAGGTTTTCCGCATGCACGCGCGAGGTGTACGGCAGCGTGTCGTACGCACCGGGCTTGATCGCCTCGACGGCGGCGCGGGTGTCGAAATAGTCGAGCGCGGTGCCGGGCAACGGCTTGCGGTAGTCGGTATTCATGGCGGAGCGGCAACCTCGTGCGAAAGGGGCGGACACACAGGCGAAGCCCCACCCGGCGCTGGGCGCCGAAGACAGCCGGTGGGGGCGACGCCGCGGAGCCGCGGCGATCGCAATTATCGCATTCGCCCAGAACCGGGGCGACGAGCGCGGTGGCACGCCTTGTACCGCCTGGCAAATCCCGGCAAGGTGCGGGATCCATACGCCGCCGTACTTGCGCATGACCGCCGCCAACCCGCATCCGCTCTACCCCCACCTGTTCGCCCCGCTCGACCTCGGCTTCTGCATCCTGCCGAACCGCGTACTGATGGGGTCGATGCACACCGGACTGGAAGACCATGCGCGCGACTTCCCGAAACTCGCCGCCTACTTCGCCGAGCGCGCGGCCGGCGGCGTCGGGCTGATCGTCACCGGCGGCTTCTCGCCCAACATCGTCGGCTGGCTCAAGCCCTTCGGCGGAACGCTGGGCTGGTCGTGGCAGGCGCGCAAACATCGCCAGGTCACCGATGCCGTGCACGTCCACGGCAGTCGCATCTGCCTGCAGATCCTGCATGCCGGCCGTTACGGCTACCACCCTCTGCAGGTGGCGCCATCGCGGATCAAGTCACCGATCAATCCATTCACTCCACGCGCGCTGTCGGCGCGCGGGGTGGAACACCAGATCCAGGCCTTCGTCGACAGCGCGCGGCTGGCCCGGGACGCCGGCTACGACGGCGTCGAGGTGATGGGATCGGAGGGCTACCTGCTCAACCAGTTCACCGCGCCGCGCACCAACAAGCGCGACGACGCGTTCGGCGGCGATGCGATGCGCCGCATGCGTTTCGCAGTCGAGATCGTGCGACGCATCCGCGAGGCCTGCGGGCCGGATTTCATCCTGATCTACCGGTTGTCGATGATCGACCTGGTCGACGGCGGGCTGGCCTGGGACGAGGTGGTCGCACAGGCGCGCGCGGTCCAAGCGGCCGGAGCGACGCTGATCAACACCGGTATCGGCTGGCACGAGGCGCGGGTGCCGACCATCGCGACCTCGGTGCCGCGCGGCGCGTTCGCCGGCATCACCGCGCGCCTGAAGCCCGAGGTCGCAGTGCCGCTGGTCACCACCAACCGCATCAATATGCCGGCGGTTGCCGAACGCATTCTCGCCAACGGTGACGCCGACATGGTGTCGATGGCGCGACCGCTGCTGGCCGATCCGCAGTGGGTGGCGAAAGCGCGCGATTCGCACGCCGACCAGATCAACACCTGCATCGCCTGCAACCAGGCGTGCCTGGACCATGTCTTCGAGAACAAGCGCGCGAGCTGCCTGGTCAATCCGCGCGCCTGCGCCGAGACCGAGTTGAACTACACGCCAACCCCGGATCCCCGGCGCATCGCGGTAGTCGGCGCCGGTCCGGCGGGCCTCGCCTGCGCGACCATCGCGGCGCAACGCGGCCACCGGGTAACGCTGTTCGATGCGGCACCCGCGATCGGCGGGCAGTTCAACCTGGCCAAACGTATCCCCGGCAAGGAGGAGTTCCACGAAACCCTGCGCTACTTCGCACGGCGGATCGAGCAGACCGGGGTCGAGCTGCGACTCGACACCCGCGCCGATGCCGCGGCGCTGTCCGGCTTCGATCACGTCGTGCTCGCCACCGGCATTACCCCGCGCGTGATCGACCTGCCGGGCGTGGATCATCCGAAAGTGGTGAGTTATCGCGACGTCCTGAACGGCTCGGTCGAGATCGGCGCGAAGGTCGCGATCATCGGCGCGGGCGGGATCGGTTTCGACGTCGCCGAGTTCCTGGTTCACGAAGGCCCGTCGCCTGTTCTCGACCCGGCCCGCTGGCGGGCCGAATGGGGCGTCGATCTGGCCTATCGCGACAACCGCGGCGGCCTCGTTCCTGCCCGCCCGGAACCGCCGGCGCGCGAAGTCTGGTTGCTGCAACGCAGCCCGGGCAAGCTCGGTGGCAAGCTCGGCAAGACCACCGGCTGGATCCACCGGGCGACGCTCAAGGCAAAACGCGTCCACATGCTGGGCGGAGTCGAGTACCTCGGCGTCGACGACCGTGGCCTGCGGATCCGCCACGACGGCGAGGAGCGGTTGCTGCCGGTCGATCACGTGGTGGTCTGCGCCGGACAGGAACCATTCAAGCCGCTGGTGGCCGAGTTGGCGGGCTCCGATGTTCAGGTCCACGTGATCGGCGGGGCTGATGTGGCGGCCGAACTCGACGCCAAACGCGCCATCGACCAGGGCAGTCGGCTGGCCGCGGGGTTGTAATCGTCGCAATTCGACGGTTTTGCCCGGCCCGGCCCGGAATGCCGCGTCGATGCTCGGCGGCCCCGGGGCACCCGCCGGAAAGCCTGAACAGGCGCGGTTCCGCGTGCGCCGTCACACTCGAAACACGAACCGGACCGCCCGCTTTCCAGCTATCTGTTCAGCTGATGTTTAGTTAACGGCCGCTACCTTGCCGCAACTTTCCAGCCACCCAAGCAGGTGGCACCCACCACCGCCCCGCCTTCTGCGGAACCACGGTGACGGGGCAAAGCGCGCCACAGAGCCGCCGCCCTCCCCAATACGCCATGCCGGTTTGCCCCGCGGCTCCCGTCTTCTGTCTCAGGAGCGGTTGCCCAAGTGCGGCCGGCGCAACGCAGCAAGGAGTCTGTATGAAGTTGGCCTGGATCCTGTGGTTGGCCTCGGTACTGCCGCCGCAAACCGCAGATTCGCTCTGCCTGAGCACCACGTTGTACCTGGAAGCCCGCGACCAGTCCGAGCGTGGCCAGCAGGCCGTCGCCGAGGTCGCCCTGCGTCGTCGCGACAGCGGTCTCTGGGGCGACAGCGTGTGCGAGGTGGTGACCGCGCGGAAGCAGTTCGCGCCGTCGCTGGTGTCGCCCAACACCCGCCTGAGCAACACCGAGGCGTGGGCCGAGTCGGTCACCATCGCGCTTGAAGCCCAGCGCAACTGGCAGCT
>JBOHYC010000287.1:0-3697 GCA_050737755.1 Lysobacter sp. | reverse complement strand
TCGTTGACGACCGCACGCTGGCGGTCGGCGAGCAGCTGCTTGTTGCGGCTGTCGAGCCCGGCGCCTTTTCCCTGCAAGGTGAACTCGCGGCGGGCGTGCGCGAGGCCGAGTTCGGCCTTTTTCAGCTCGTCCTGCGCGCGGGCGACATCGATCTTCGCCACTGCGCCGCCTTCGAACGCGGTCTTGTTGCGCTCCAGGTCGCGCTCGGCGGCCTGGCGGTCGATCCCGGCCTTGTCCAGGTTCTGCCGCGCGGCCGAGCGCGCGATCTGCGCGTCCAGCGAGGCGCGGCCGGCTTCGGCCTCGAGGCTGGCCAGCGTTGCTTCTTCCTGCGCCAGCTCGCTGCGCAGTTCGGGACTGTCGATCACTGCCAGCGCCTGGCCCTTCTTGACCACGTCGCCGGCGACCACGTCGAGGGTGACGGTGCCGCCCGCGATCGCGTACAGGGTCGGGCTGTTGGCGGCGATGACGCGACCGTCGGCCGAGATGTCGCGGATCAGGTCGCCGCGGGTAACCTCGGCGATGCGTACCCGTGAAGCATCGTACGAGCGGCTGCCGGCACTCCAGGCGGTAACCAGCCAGCCGACCAGCAGCAACAGGAGCAGTCCTGCCGCGCCGCCGATCAGCAACTGCTTGCGTTTGCGGGCGGACGGGGAGGCCGAGGTGATGGTCTGGTCCTGGCCGGAGGTATCGCGGATGCTCATGTGGGGTTCCCGTGGATCTTGCCTCGATATACGCATGTCGCGTGCCAACTCCCAAGCCTTTGATTTGAAAGAAAATGGCATGTGGCGCTGGCGTCCGTCCGGACAGCATGCGAACGGCGCGGCGTCCGGTGGACGCGTCCCGTCGCGCCCCCCGTTAAACTCTGCGGATACCTGCAGGAGCTTGTCCCCTATGTGTGGAATCGTCGGCGCGATCGCCAATCGCGATGTGGTACCGGTCCTCATCGAAGGCCTCAAGCGCCTCGAATACCGCGGCTATGACTCGGCCGGAATCGCCGTGCTCGACGGCGCCGATGTGCGCCGCGTGCGTCGCACCGGCCGCGTCTCGGAGATGGAGGGTGCTGCACAAGCCGAGGGTTTCCACGCGCAGGTCGGCATCGGCCATACCCGCTGGGCCACGCACGGTGGTGTTACGGAAGCCAACGCGCATCCGCATATCAGCCACGGCGTGGCGCTGGTGCACAACGGCATCATCGAGAACCACGAGGCGCAGCGCGAGCGGTTGCGCGCGATGGGCTATGAATTCGAGTCGCAGACCGACACCGAGGTCATCGCCCACCTGATCCACTCATTCCTCGCCCAGGGCCTGGATCTTTTGGCCGCGGTGCAGCAGGCGGTCGGTGAGCTGCACGGCGCATTCGCGCTGGCCGTGGTCAGCCGCAAGGAACCGGGCCGGATGATCGCCGCGCGCATGGGCTGCCCGTTGCTGATCGGACTCGGCGAGGGCGAGAACTTCGTCGCCAGCGACGTCTCCGCGATCATCCAGGCGACTCGCAAGGTGATCTTCCTGGAAGAGGGCGACACCGCCGAGATCAGCCGCGAGTCGGTGCGCGTGTTCGACGAGGCCGGCGCACCAATCGAGCGCGAGGTGCACCTGTCGGACGTGTCACTGGCGTCGCTGGAACTCGGTCCGTACAGCCACTTCATGCAGAAGGAAATCCACGAGCAGCCGCGCGCGATCGCCGACACCATCGAAGCGGTGATCGACAACGCCGGTTTCGCGCCGGAACTGTTCGGCGCCAACGCGGCCGAGGTCCTGCGTGACATCGAGGGCGTGCAGATCCTCGCCTGCGGCACCAGCTACTACGCCGGCCTGACCGCGCGTTACTGGATCGAAGCGATCGCCGGGCTGCCGTGCTCGGTCGAGATCGCGAGCGAGTACCGCTACCGCACCGCCGTCGCCAATCCGAAGCACCTGATCGTCACCATCTCGCAGTCGGGCGAAACCCTCGACACGATGGAGGCGCTGAAGTACGCCAAATCGCTCGGCCACGACAGGACCCTGTCGATCTGCAACGTGCCCGAGAGCGCGATCCCGCGCGCCAGCCAGCTGGTCTACTACACCCGCGCCGGCGCCGAGATCGGCGTCGCCTCGACCAAGGCCTTCACCACCCAACTGGTCGCACTGTTCACCCTGACCGCGACGCTGGCCAAGCTGCATGGCCGGCTCGACGACGCGCAGGAGGCCGAGCATCTCGACGCCCTGCGCCACCTGCCCGGCAGCATCCAGCATGCGCTTAACCTGGAGCCGCAGATCAGCGCTTGGGCGGAGAAGTTCGCGCCGCGCGACCACGCATTGTTCCTCGGCCGCGGCGTGCACTATCCGATCGCCCTGGAAGGCGCGCTCAAGCTCAAGGAAATCTCCTACATCCACGCCGAGGCCTACCCGGCCGGTGAGCTCAAGCACGGGCCGCTGGCGCTGGTCGACGCCGACATGCCGGTGGTGGTGATCGCGCCCAACGACCGCCTGCTGGAGAAGGTCAAGTCGAACATGCAGGAAGTCCGCGCGCGCGGTGGCGAACTGTTCGTGTTCACCGACGAGGACAGCGAGTTCGGTGCTTCCGAAGGCGTGCATGTGATCCGCGCCCCGCGCCACGTCGGCGTGCTCAGCCCGATCATGCACACGATCCCCGTGCAGTTGCTGGCGTACCACGTGGCGCTGGCACGCGGCACGGATGTCGACAAGCCGCGCAACCTGGCCAAGTCGGTGACGGTGGAGTAGCCGCCGGGCGGCACTGCGGCGGGAAGTCGCGCGCGCCAACGAAAAAAGCCTGGCCTGTGCCGGGCTTTTTCGCGGGAGCCGGAGAAGATTACTGCGGGGGCGTCCAGCGCAACGTCACGAACCACTCGCGCCCGGACTGGTTGTAGAACGACGTGGTTTCGTAGTCGCGGTCGAGCACATTGGCCAGCCGGCCCTGCAGGGTCAGCGAATCGGTCAACGCGTACTCGGCGCGCAGGTCGAGGGTGGCGTAGCCGGGCAGGCGACGGGTGTTGGCGACGTCGTCGAAACGGCTGCCCTCGGCAATTCCAGTGACGCCGAAGCGGAAGTCGCCGAACGCGCGGTCGAGTTCGAGCCGGGCGCCGTGACGGGCGCGACGCGGTAGTTCGTTGCCGGCCTGGAAGCCGGTCAGGCTTTCGGTATCCAGGAAGCTCACGCTGGCGGCCACCTGCCACTTCGCGAGTTCGGTGTCGATGCCGAGCTCGGCGCCGCGCATGCGCGCGCGGTCGATGTTGTTGGGCAGGCCGATCGCGGCGTCGAACGCGATCAGGTCGTCGACGTCGGTCTGGAACGCGTCGAGACGGACGTCGAGCCGTTCGCCGTTCCAGCCCAGCCCGAGTTCGGCGGTTTCCGATTCTTCCGGGCGCAGCTCGGCATTGCCGAAGAACGGGTAGTACAACTCGTTGAAGGTCGGCGCCTTGAACGCGGTGCCGTATCCGGCGCTGAGCCGCCAGCCATCGGCAAAGTCCAGGCCCCAGGCTGCGCTGCCGGTGGTATAGCCGCCGAACTGCTCGTTGTCGTCGCGGCGGACGCTCGCCTGCAACGACTGCGCGCCGAAGCGGCCTTGGTACTGCGCGAACGCGGCGCGGTTGCTGCGCTCGCTTTCGTCGTAGGTGGTGCTGCCGGCGACGCTGTCGCGCAGCCAGTCGACACCGGCGCTGAGCAGTTGCTGCTCGCCGAAGCCGAAGTCGCCTTGCAG
>JBOHYC010000286.1:0-1868 GCA_050737755.1 Lysobacter sp. | reverse complement strand
TCCTGCAGCGGGTACTCGCCACCACCTCCGCCGTGCGCGCCGTCCGGTGTCGCGCGGACGTCGTACTTCTCGACCAGCTTGCCCTCACGGTGGTACAGGTCGGAAACGGTGCGTAACCAGCGGCGCCGGATCTCGCCGGCCAGGCGGGCCTCGCCATAGTCGGCCAGCCCGAGGATTGCCATCCATTGCAGTGGCGCCCAACCATTGGGCCGGTCCCACTGCTCGCCATCGGCTTCGCAGGTGGTGGCGAGCCCCCCGGGATCCAGCAGGCGCTGACGCACGGTGGTGGCGACGCCGGCAGCCTGCGCGGGGCTGGCGATGCCGACGTACAGCGGAGTCGCCATCGCCGCGTTGGGCAAGCCGCGCGGCTGTCCCTCAAGCCAGTCGTAGTCGAAATAGGTACCGTCCGCATCGCTCCACAGCCAGCGGTCGATCGCGTGTCGACGTGCGCTCGCGCGATGTGCGAACTCGCTGGCGGCCACTTCGTCGCCCGCAGCGGCGCTCAGTTCGGCGATCTGCTCCTCCAGCTTGTGCAGGAAGCTGTTGAGATCCACCGGCACGATCGCGGTAGTGCGGATGCTGGTCAGCGCGCCGTCGCCGCCGCACCAGCGTGAACTGAAATCCCAGCCCGAGGCCGCGCCGGCGCGCAGCTCACGGTAGACCTCGTGCGCGGGACGGTCACACGCCCGCGCGGTGGTCACGTCCTCCAGCCAGGACTCCTCGCGCGGGGTGTCGCGGTCGTCCCAGTAGCGGTTGAGCAGCGCGCCGTCGTCCATCCGTACGCAATGGCGGTGGTCCTCGCCGGGGCGAAGATCCTCGCCACCGTCCATCCAGAACGCGTGCTCGCGACGCAGCCGCGGCAGGTAGGCCAGCGCCTCGCTCACGCCTTCGCGCTCGAACAGTTCGGTCATCAACGCGAACACCGGCGGTTGCGAGCGGCTCAGGTAGTAGCTGCGGTTGCCGTTGGGCACGTGGCCAAAGGTATCGATCAGGTAGGCGAAGTTGTCCGCCATGTGTCGCAGCAGATCGCGTCGGCCGCTGGCGGCGAGGCCGAGCATCGTGAAGTACGAATCCCAGTAGTACATCTCGCCGAAGCGCCCGCCCGGGACGACGTAGGGGTTGGGCAGCGGCAGCAGCGAGGAGCGCACCGGATGTTCGCGCGGCTGGCGGGTCAGCACGCCCCAAAGGCCGTCGATGTGCTCGACCAGCGAGCGTTCGGGGTCGGACACGTAATCGCTCTCGTGCGCGGCCTCGGGCTGGAAATGCTCGTGCACGAAGTCGGACAGGTTGAAGCCGGGCTCCAGGTGGCGGGCGCGGTATGCCTCGAGGATGCGTTCGGGCTCGGTCAGCGGGGCGCAATCGACGAAGGTCTTGCTGTCGGGAAACACGCGCTGCATTTGCACCGCGACGAATAGTTCCTGGTAGCGGTCCGCCGGGCTCAGGCTGTCGGCCGGGGCCACCCGCGCGACACGGGCCTGGTGGCGCTCGGCATCGGCGCCTGCGTGCGGATGCTCAGTCATCGGCGCCGCTTTCATCGGTCCGGATGCGCTTTTCGTTGTAATCCCACATCAGGCCGCCGTCGACGTAGACGGTGCTGCCGGTGATGTAGTCGGCATCGCTTGATGCGAGAAACGCGGCAACTCCGGCGACGTCCTTCGGGGTGCCGAGCCGGTTCAGCGGGATGTTGGCCAGCAGTGGTTCGAGCAATGCCGGATCGTCCATCACCGGCGCGTTGATCGGTGTGCGGATGGCGCCGGGCGCGATGTTGTTGACGGTAATTCCCAACGGCGCCAGCTCGACCGCGAGATTGCGCATCAGCATCTTCATGCCGCCCTTGCTGGCGGCGTAGCTGGCGAAGTTGGGGAACG
>JBOHYC010000285.1:0-20138 GCA_050737755.1 Lysobacter sp. | reverse complement strand
AGCTGGTCTCGCTGACCCCGGCCCAGCTGGCCCGCGTGCCGGTGCCGGAAGACCTGCTGCCGCATATCGCCGAGGCCAAGCGGATCACCGCGCATATCGCCCACAAGCGCCAGCTGGCGTTCCTGGCCAAGCACATGCGCCGCGAAGACGAGGCCACGCTGGACGCGATCCGCGACGCGCTGGATGTGAACAGCGAAACCTCGCGCCGCGAAGTGGCCGCCCTGCACCGCGCCGAAGACTGGCTCGAGCGCCTGCTCAAGGACGGCGACACGGCGCTGTCGACCCTGCTGGAGGAATACCCGCAGGCCGACCGCCAGCAGCTGCGCACGCTGCTGCGCAACGCGCAGGCCGAGCGTGCGAAGAACAAGCCGCCGCGCGCCTTCCGCGAGCTCTACCAGGTGCTGCGCACGCTGTTCGTGCCGGCCGCGCTGGGCCTGGACGCGGTTGCGTCCGACGCTGGCGCCGACGAAGAAGACCTCGACGACGACAGCAACGACTGAACCGGGCAGGCAGGACGGGCGCATCCGGCGATCAGGCCTGGGTGCCGCCCACGGTGATGCCGTCGATCAACAGCGACGGCTGGCCCACGCCCACCGGTACGCTCTGGCCGTCCTTGCCGCACACGCCCACGCCTTCGTCCAGCGCCAGGTCGTTGCCGATCATGCGCACCTTCTGCATGGTTTCCGGACCGTTGCCGATCAGGGTGGCGCCTTTCACCGGCGCGGTCACCTTGCCGTCTTCGATCAGGTAGGCCTCGGTCGCCGAGAACACGTACTTGCCGCTGGTGATGTCGACCTGGCCGCCGCCGAAGTTGACCGCGTACAGGCCCTTCTTGACCGAGCGGATCATTTCTTCGGGATCGTGCTTGCCGGCCAGCATGTAGGTGTTGGTCATGCGCGGCATCGGCAGGTGCGCGAACGATTCGCGGCGACCGTTGCCGGTCGGCTTCATGCCCATCAGCCGCGCATTGAGCGAGTCCTGCATGTAGCCGACCAGCACGCCGTCCTCGATCAGCGTCGTGCATTCGGTCGGCTGGCCTTCGTCGTCGATGTTGAGCGAACCGCGCCGGCCCGGCAGTGTGCCGTCGTCGACGATGGTGACACCGGGCGATGCGACCCGCTGGCCCATGCGGCCGGCGTAGGTGCTGGTGCCCTTGCGGTTGAAGTCGCCTTCCAGCCCGTGGCCGACCGCCTCGTGCAGCAGCACGCCGGGCCAGCCGTTGCCGAGCACCACCGGCATCACGCCGGCAGGCGCGTCGACCGCGTCGAGGTTGACCAGCGCCTGCCGCAGCGCCTCGCGGCCCCAGGCCTCCGGCTTGCCGTCGGCGAACAGCTCGGCGTAGCTGTAACGTCCGCCGCCGCCGGTGTAACCGGATTCGCGGCGGCCGTTCTGCTCGACGATAACCTGCACGTTGAAACGCACCAGCGGCCGCACGTCGGCGGCGAGCACGCCGTCGCTGCGCGCGACCAGCACGGTGTCGACGCCGCCCGACAGGCTGACCATTACCTGTTTGACCCGCGGATCGGCGGCGCGCAACAGCTTGTCGATCGTGCGCAACGCCTCGACCTTCTCCTCGTTGCCGAGCGAATCAATCGGATCGTCACTCGGGTACAACGAGCGTCCGTTGCCGCGCACCAGCGACCGGGTGGTCAGGCTCGACCCGTCGCGGGCGATCGCACGCGCCGAGGTCGACGCCGCAATCAGCGCATCGGCATTGATCTCGTCGGAATAGGCAAATCCGGTTTTCTCGCCACTGATCGCACGCACGCCGACGCCCTGCTCGATCGAATGCGCGCCGTCCTTGACGATGCCGTCCTCGACCGTCCAGCTCTCGCGCCGCGCATGCTGGAAATACAGGTCGCCGAAATCGACGCCGGGCCCGAGCAGGGTGCCGAAGGTGCGTTCGAGTCCGTCGGTATCGAGGCCGGCGGGAAGCAGCAGGCGGGATTCGGCGAGTTGCAGCGGTAGGGTCATGGGGCAGCCGTGTCGGACGAAAGGGTTGTGACGCTATCCCGACGATATGCGGGCATTGGCGGGTGCTTCAACCGGCGGGTTTGGGGCTGGAGCCGGCGCTGACCGCCGGCCCTGCTCGCGGCTGATCACCTCGACCTTGGGTTCGGCCCACGGCCCGGTGACCTTGTAGGTACGCGCGGTTATCAGGCCCAGTGGCTTCTGCAACACCGCGTTGGCCGCCGCACCGATCGCCGCGCCGACCGGGCCCGCGGCAATCGCGCCGACCGCCGTCAGCAGGTTGCCGGCCTTGGGCAGCACCTCGACGGTCTGGTTGAAGGTCTCGTCGCGCAGGTTGGCGGCGCCGCGGATGCTGATCTCGGCGGCCGGCCCGTCGATGCGGAGGTCGTCACTGCGCGCACTGCCATTGGCGAAATTGATCGCGCCGGTGATCTCGTTGAATGCGAAGCCCTTGGAAAAGAAGTCGCGGAAATCCAGCGACAACCGCCGTGGCAGCTCGGCGATGCTGAGCAGGCCGAGCACGCGGCCGGCACCGGGTTCGACCTCCAGCAAACGGCCGTCGCGCGCGTTCACCGTCAGGCTGCCATCGAGTCCCGCGACGTTGAAGTCGGCCGGGCTTCCCGACCACCCCGCGTCGAGCCGCGCCTCGCCCTCACCACCCGCAAGCCGGCGGCCGTAACCGAATCCGTCGAGCATGCTGCCGAAGTCCTTGCTGGCGAGCGAGGCCGACAACCGCGTGCGCGCCGCCGTGCCGCGACCGGTCCAGCTTCCGGTGACATCGATCGACTGGTCCGGCGCGCGCGCGGTGAACTGCTCGACCTGCAGGCCGGCAGGCGTCGGCCGGGTGCGCAACTTCGCGCTGCCGAGGCGGGCGTCGATGATGCGCAGGTCGTCGATGTCAAACGACAGTGCCGGGATCGCGGCGGGGTCGATGGCATCGGCATCCGCGACCTGCACCGGCGCTTTCATCGTCGGGGGTGAAGCGGTCCCGTCCCGTGCCGTGACAATGGTCGGCGCGGGTGCCGAAACGGCCGCGGACCGCCAATGGACCCGCTCGAACTTTCCGGAGATCGCCGCGCTGCGCGCCTCTGGCACGCGCAGTTGCCCCTGCAACGCATCACCCTCTGCGCGTACTGCGGTCGCACCGCCATCGGCCGGCAGCACCAGCAGCCGGGTGTCGGGGAACACCCCGCCCAGCAGTTGCAGGCGCCGTGCGGTCACGTCGATACGCTGCAACGGCATCTTCGACGCGCCCTCCCCGCCGCCCTGCACGAGGCCGATCCATTCGATCGCATCGAGCTTGTCGGTACGGCCGCTGGCGACCAGCCCGGAGGCCGGTGGTGGCAGGTCCACCCGCGCGCCGCCCAGTGCGATGCGGACGCCGGTGCGCCCACCGACGGAACGTGCGCGCAACGCGAGCAGGTTGCCGAGTCCGACTTCCACGTCGCCGCTGCCCATCGGCAGAGGTGTATCGACGGTGGCCGCGAGTGCCGCAGGCGCCGGTTTGCTCAACGGTTCGGGCAGGGTCAACGCGGTGCCGACCAGGTCGGAGCGCAACCGCAAGCGTGCCGCCGGCCCGCTCCCGCCGTCCGACTTCGGTACCGTCACGCCGACCTCCCAGCGCGAGCGGCCATCGAGGTGCGACTTCAGCCACGCGAGGTCGGGCGCGCGGTCGATCAGTTCGTCGGCATCGAAATCCGCCTGCAAGCCGGCTTCGAAGGCGTTGCCACCAACACGCACATGGCCCTGCCCCGCGCGCAGGCTCAACGTGCCCGGGCGACCGTCGTGGCGCACCTGCAGGCGGTCGGCGTGGAAACCGTGGCGGTCATAGTCGATGCGACCGCCGACCTGCTCGAAGGCGAGGTCCCAGCGCGGATCGGCCAGCGTCGCGCCATCGAGCCCGACATCGCCATCGATCGCCATAGTCCCGCCCGGGTGCAACGGCAACCGCAGGTTGAAGTCGATATCCGCCAGGCCGCTGGCACGCAGGCTGTCGAAGGTCTCCGGCTGCATGTCGTGCAGCGGGCTTTCACGCAGCACCGCCAGCAGCTCGGTCATATCGCCACTGCCCTCGGCCTGCACGGTCAGGGCGCCGTCGCGGTAGTGGTCGATGGCGCCGCGCATGCGATGGATGTCGACCTCGCCCAGCGCGCCGGTACCCTCGATGGTGAAACCGTTGCCGACGAAGCTGGCGTCGACGTCAACGTGTTCGGCGGCCGGCCAGTCGGGCTGGAAGCGCAGGGTTGCGTCGACGATGTGGCCGGTCGCCTCGAAGCGGCCGTCGTTGTTGTCGAACGGCCAGTCGTCGAGATCCCCGACCACCAGCGCGCGCCCGCCGGTCAACGTGCCGGCGACCAGCGCGGTGTCCAGCCAGTCGATCAGCTTGTCCGACATCCGGTTGCGGACCCAGAAGCCCTTGGCGACCGGCAACGCGGTGTCGTCGAGGGTGGTGGCGATATCGATCCACGGGCGGCTGCCGTCGCCCTGCCACCACAACCCACCGCGCGCGTTGGCGCCGAAGCCGTCGCCATCGATCGCCAGCGCAGTGGTGCCGATCCGCCAGCCCTCGCCCTCGCGCCAGCCATTGAGGTCTCCATCGAGGGTGACGGCATGGACCGTTCCGAAACCACTGGGCCAATCGAATGCGACCTTGCCAGCCGGGTCGAGCTGCAGCAGGAAACCATCGGCATCTCCGTCGAACTCGCCGGCAAGACCGTGCAGCCCGGGTGAGTCGCCAACGGGATCGAACCCCAATGCCTCGATACGCGCGCTTGCATGCATGGCACCACCGCGCGTGCCGCTGACCGTGATGTCCTGCAGCGTTGCGCGCGGCTGCGCCTGGCGTATCCACCGGCGTATCCCGGGCGACAGCCGGTCGCTGAGCGCTGCGATGGTGATGAGTGGCGCGACGTCGACCTGCTGTGCGCTTACCGCGTAATGCGTACCGCCAGCCAGCAACAGGCCGTCCATGACATGACTGCTACCACCGCTGTCGATCCGCAGGACCGGCGCATCGACGCGCCAGCCACCGTCGACCAGCGCCCAGCGCGCGCGCGATTCGACTTTCCCGAACTGCGCCCGTGGCGCCGTTGCGGCCGGGCTCTCCGGAGTCCCGCGCAGCACCAGCTGGTCCAGCGCGGCATCGGCGGTGACGGCCGATACGCGATTGCCATCAAGCGTCGCCCAGGCCTCGGCGCGTCCCGTACCGGCATCGACCGACACACCCATCAGGTGCAGCAACGACGCCCATTGGCCGAGGTCGACCTTGCGCGCGCCGGCATAGACCTCGCCGTCGCCGCTGTCGCGATCGAGGTCGAGCATGGCGTCGATCGGCTGCGCGACCACGCCGGCCCCGACCTCCGGCCACGCCCGAACACCGACGCGTACACGGTTGCCGCTGACCTGCAGGCGCAGGTCGATCCGCGGGATCTGCGCGTCGATGCCGAGCCGGGGCGCAATTACCGCCAGCTTGCCGTCGATCACCTGCAACTCGCCCAGGCCTTCCAGCGATTCGAACGGATCGACGCCGGCTTTCTGTTGGCCCGGCAGGCCACGCACCTGCCAACGACCATCGGCGATGCGTTCCAGGGTCAGGTCGAGTCCGCGCAGGCGCAATTCCGAGAACGGTGTGCCCGGCAGCAGCCCGGCATAGATCGATACCAGCATCTCGGTGTCGCCGACAGTGAATGCCTTGTCGCCCTCGCCGATGCGCAGGTTGTCGAGTTGCAGCAGCGGCCCGCGACGTGTCCATTCGGTCTCGACCCCGTCGAAAGCGATGGTCCGGCCGGCGCGCTGGCTGAGCCACGCCGCAACCGCGTCCGGGTTGCGCTCGGCCAGTGGCAGCACCTGGCTGGCCACGCCGAGCACAAGCGCCACCAGCACCAGCGCGATCGCGACGGTGTAACCCAGGCCACGGCGGGCCTGGCGCAAGCGGCGGCGCGTCGGGGTCGGCACCGTCAACCCGCCCTCGCGCGTCCTTCAGAGCAGCACGACATCGAACTGCTCCTGCGCGTACTGGTCGTCGGGCTGGAACTCGATCGACTTGCCGAGGAACTCCTCCAGTTCCGCCACCGCAGCCGATTCCTCGTCGGTGATCCGCGCGACGACCTTGGGCGAGGCCATCACCAGCAGGCGCTCGGCATCGAACTGCCGGACCTGGCGCACGATCTCGCGGAAGATCTCGTAGGTGACCGTCTCCGGCGTCTTGAGCATGCCGCGGCCGCTGCACTGTTCGCAGGGCTCGCTCAACTGGTGCTCAAGGCTCTCGGTGGTGCGCTTGCGGGTCATCTCGACCAGCCCCAGCGGCGAGAAGTCGTAGACGGTGGTCTTGGCGTGGTCGCGCGCGAGTGATTTTTCCAGCTGGCGCAATACCTGGCGCCGGTGCTCGACATCCACCATGTCGATGAAGTCGATGATGATGATGCCGCCCAGGTTGCGCAGCCGCAGCTGCCGGGCGACCGATTGCGCGGCCTCGAGATTGGTGCGGTAGACCGTCTCTTCCTGGTTGCGCTGGCCGAGGAACGAGCCGGTGTTGACGTCGACCGTGGTCATCGCCTCGGTCTGGTCGATCACCAGGTAGCCACCGGATTTCAGCGGCACCTGTCGGGCCAGCGCGCGCTGGATCTCGTCTTCGACCCCGTACATGTCGAAGATCGGACGGGCGCCGGCGTACTGCTCGATCTTCTCGTCGAGGCCGGGCATGTACTGGGCAGCGAACACGCGCAGGCGCTCGCAGGTTTCACGCGAGTCGACCCGGACCTTCTCGACATCGCGCCGCATCAGGTCGCGCACCGCACGCATGGGCAGGCTGAGGTCCTCGTACACGCGCTCGCCGACCCGGGCATCGCGCGAGCCGTTGGCGATCAGCGCCCACGCACGCCCGAGGTAACCGATGTCCTCGGCCAATGCCTCGGCCGGTTGCGACTCGGCGTTGGTGCGGACGATGTAGCCGTGCTGGTCACCATCGGGAGCCAGTGCGGCGACGTGCGCCTTCAGGCGCGCGCGCTCGGCCTCGTCCTCGATCCGCGCCGACACGCCGATCACCCGCGTGCGTGGCAGCAGCACCAGGTAACGCGACGGGATGCTGAGCTGGGTGGTCAGGCGCGCGCCTTTGGTGCCGATGGGGTCCTTCACCACCTGCACGATGATCTCCTCGCCATCGCGCAGCAGTTCGGCGATCGGGCGGGTCGGCGTCGGTGGCAGCGGCGCTTCGTCACCGTCACCGTTGGCCACCGACGGCGGCTTGAAGATGTCTGCCGCATGCAGGAACGCCGCGCGCTCCAGCCCGATGTCGACGAACGCCGCCTGCATGCCGGGCATCACGCGCTGGACCCGACCCTTGTAGATGTTGCCAACCACGCCACGGCGCCAGCCACGCTCGATGTGCAGCTCCTGCAGCATGCCGTTCTCGACCACCGCGACGCGGGTCTCGCGCGGGGTGACGTTGATCAGTATCTCTTCGCTCATGCTGCCCCCGTTGCCAGCGAACCCAGCCCGAATCCCGCCAGCAACCGCGCGGTCTCGTGCAGCGGAAGCCCCATCACACCCGAATAGCTGCCGTCGAGGCGGGTGACGAAAACTTCCGCGCCGCCCTGGATCGCGTAACCGCCGGCCTTGCCGAACGATTCGCCGCTGGCGACGTAGGCGTCGATCGTTGCGTCCTCCAGATCGGCGAAAGTGACTTTCGATACCGACAGCGCCTGCACCTCGCGCGCGGGCGACACCAGCGAGACCGCCGATATCACTTCGTGGGTGCGTCCCGACAATCGGCGCAGCATCGATGCCGCATCGGCGGCGTCGACCGGCTTGCCGAACACCTCATCGTCCAGCACCACCTCGGTGTCGGAACCCAGCACCAGCGCCGACGGGTTGGTCGCGACCGACAGCATCCCCGCGCCGGCCTTCTCACGCGCCACCCGGCACACGTAGTCATGCGGCGGCTCGCCGGGTTGGCGGTGCTCCGGGATATCGATCTCGAGTACGGAAAAGTCGAGGCCCAGCCGGGCCAGCAATTCGCGGCGTCGAGGTGATTTCGAGGCGAGATAGAGCATCACGATCCAATGGCGGGAGGGCGGCCGCCGCGCAAGCTCCAGCCAGCGCGCCCCAGCGATCGCCCAGACGCCGGAAAGCATACCCTGCGGTGACTGAGCGCCAGCCGACGACGATCGCGTAACCCCGACCGGGCTCACGGTTCGTTCACCCCCTTGCAACAGACTCTTCCCCATCGATACCAAGGAGTTATCCATGCCTCGGATGCTGTCCCGTCCCACCCTGTCCCGCACCCTGCTGCGCCCGCTCGCACTGGCCACCGCCCTCGCCTTCGGAGCCGCCGCCATGACCGCCAACGCCCAGACCGCCGCCACCCCGGTTTCCAGCAGCGGCACGCTGCTGTCGGTATCGGCCCATGCCGAGGCGAAGCGGGTCCCCGATATCGCCCACCTCTCGACCGGCGTGGTCACCCGTGCCGCCGATGCGAAAGCCGCGATGCAGGCCAACGCCGAACAGATGAACAAGGTGGTCGCGGCGATCCATGCCGCCGGCATCGCCGAGCGCGACGTGCAGACCAGCGGCGTCAACCTCAACCCGCAGTACAACTACACCGACAACCAGCCGCCAACCATCACCGGTTACGAGGCCCGCAACACGGTCGACGTCACCGTGCGCGACATCGCCGAGCTCGGCGAAATCATGGATGTGCTGGTCGGGGTCGGTGCCAACCAGATCCACGGCCCCAGCTTCGAGGTCGACGACAAGGAGTCGGCCTACGACGAAGCCCGCCGCGGTGCGATCGAGAAGGCCCAGGCCCGCGCGACGATGTACGCCAAGACCCTGGGCATGCAGGTGCGCCGCATCGTCAGCATCAGCGAGGGCAATGGCGGCTTCAGCCCGCCGGTGCCGATGATGGCGATGGCGCGGATGGAGAAGGCCAGCGCCGACACCTCGATTTCGCCGGGCGAGAACACCCTCTCGGTCGACCTCGATGTCGTTTTCGAACTTGGGAGGTAACCCGATGGCACCCGACAAATCCGCCCCACCCGCACCCGACTCCAAAGCCGGCGAGAACCCCGGCTATGCCGAACCGGAGCCGCGCGACAAGGACGACGCCCGGCAGCCCCACCCGCGCAAGAAGCCCAACCCTGACGAGGGCGGCATGGAGCGCGAGCCGGAACGCGACCCCGGTGCGGCAGACGACTGAAGCCGCCCATCGGCAACCCCATCCCCGGCGTTCGTGCGTTTGATCGTTACAACGGCAGACAACAGGAGGTGGACCATGCAACACGCACTGTCTTCCCGCTTCGGCGGCGCTGCTAGCGAACCGGGTCTGGACCCGGGACGGATCATTGCCAGCGCCGGTGCGCTCGCGATCCATGTGGTCGTACTGCTGTTGCTGCTGGTCCCGGCGAAGCTGCCGTCGCTGGCGCCGGAGGCGGTGCGCCTGCCGGATGTGCGGTGGATCCCGCGCGAGCCACCGATACCGGTGCCTGTGGTTCCGGTTCCGGTGGAGATCACGCCACCCCGCGCGATCCCGGATCCGAAGCCGGTCGCGGTGACGCCGACACCGCCTGTTGAAACGTCGCAACCGGTGGTGGCACCACAGCCGATGGACATCCCGGTTGCGCCTGCCACCGCGGTCGCGACCACGCCTGCGGTCGGACCGACCAGTCAACCCGTCACGATGACCGGCGCCGCCCTGCGCTATGCCGCCGCCCCGCCGCCGCCCTACCCGACTCGCGCCCTGCGCGCGGGCGCCGAAGGCACGGTGCTGCTGGAAGTACTGGTGGATACCGATGGCCAGCCGTTGGAGGTAACCGTCGCGCGCAGCAGCGGCCATCGCGAACTCGACCGCGCCGCCCTGCGCCACGTGCTCGAGCACTGGAGGTTCCAGCCGGCGCTGCGTGACGGAAGTCCGGTGCGTGCGATCGGGCGGGTGCCGATCGTGTTCTCGCTGCGTTGATCTGTGGCTTCGCCGTGGCAGTCGCCGCGGCGGAGCTCGGGCCTGCGGTCAGGCCCGATGGTACGGGTGGTTCGCCAGCAACGCTGCGGCACGGTACAGCTGCTCCGCCGCCACCAGCCGCACCAGCATGTGCGGCAGCGTCAGCGGCCCCAGCGACCACGACTCGTCAGCGCGTGCCAGCACCTCGTCGGCGTGCCCCTCGGGGCCGCCGATCAGCAACGCAAGGTCGCGGCCCTGACCGCGCCAGTGCTCCAGTCGCTGCGCCAGTTGCTCCGAACTCCACGACTTGCCGCGCCCGTCCAGGGTCACCACCAGCGGTGATTTCGGCAGCGCCGCAAGGACCCGTGCGCCCTCATCCGCAGTCGCGCGGGCAATGTCGCGGTTCTTGCCGCGCAGACCGGGTTCGACTTCAACCAGTTCCAACGGCAGCCAGTGCGACAACCGCTTGCGATAGTCCTCGAAGCCCTCGGCCACCCATCGTGGCGCGCGTTCACCGACCGCGATCAGTTTCGCCTTCATGGGGCGAGCGGAGACTTACAGCCTGTCTTCGGCGTCGGTCTCGCCGCGGTGGTCGTCGCCGTACTCGTCGATCCCTTCCGGTGGCTCGTCGCCGACGGTCCACAGCCGCTCAAGCGCGTAGAACTCGCGCACCCGCGGCAGCATGACGTGAACGACGACATCGCCGAGGTCGACCAGTACCCATTCGGCCTCGCGCTCGCCTTCGACGCCCAGCGGCATCACGTCGAGCTTCTTGGCGAAGCGGACCACCTCGTCTGCAATCGACTTGACGTGGCGCGACGACGTACCGGAGGCGATCACCATGTAATCGGTGACGCTGCTTTTGCCGCGCACGTCGATTTCGACGGTGTCCTTGGCCTTGAGTTCGGCGACCGCGTCGCGCACTGCCTGGAGCAGTTCATCGACGGAAGGCGGCGGGCTCGGCAGGCGGGTCTTGATGACTTGGGCTTGACTGGTCAAAGGCTGGCTCGGTGTGGGTTTGGACATGCATGGGGGCACGCCGGGGCTGAATTATAACGAAGCTGGCGACGGCGCCCCGGCCCCATACAGGTTGTGACGCTCGATGTAGACGGCAACGGCCGGCGCAACCAGTTCGCTCCAGGGCTGTTCATCGGCAATCCGGCGACGCACGTCGGTCGCCGACTCGGGCTGCAGGGGCTGCCGCAGGCGCATTACCCGGCCTGCCGGAAGCGTATGCAGCAAGGCGGCCGAGTCGACCCAGCGCTCCCGAAGGAAGCCCTGCAGCGGCTCCGGCAAGGGGCCGTCGATGGCTGAACCGGGGCGCTCGGCGACCACGAAATGGGCGACTTCGAACAAAGCCTGCCAGTTCTTCCAGTTGGGCAGGTCTAGCAGGCTGTCGGCGCCGATCAGCAGGGCCAGCGGCACGTCGGGGCCGAACTCGTCGCGAATCGCGCGCACGGTGTCGATGCTGTACGAGCGGCCATCGCGCTGGAGTTCGCGTCGATCGACCGCGAGCCCGCGTTCGCCGGCCACGGCAAGGTCGAGCATCCGCGCCCTGTGCATGGCACTCGCGCCGGGGGTATCGCGATGCGGTGGATCGGCCGCCGGCATCAACCGGACAGTTGCGTCCAGCGCGTCGCGGGCGTGGCGGGCCACGGCCAGGTGACCGTCGTGGACCGGGTCGAAGGTGCCGCCGTAGAACACCCGCAACGGCATCTCACGCGACCCGGGCACGGGCCAGCAAGCGCAATGCGCGTGGTTCGGCGACCGCCAGCAGCAGGCGCTCCAGCGCCAGCCAGGGGTCCATCGGCTCTTCGCCGGGCCGTCCACGGCCCTTGGACAGGCGATCGACCCGACCAGCCTGCGACACGAACGCGTCCCAGCGCGGCGCCGGGTGCCGCTTCAGTGCGCGCTGGTACATCGGCTGCTTGGAATCCCAGATCCGCCGGGCCTTGAACTCGGCACCGAGATTGCCGCCGCGGGCGGTTATCCGCGCCAATGCGGCGAGGACCTGAAGCTCCTTGACCACCATCCCGAGCAGCGCCGGCACCGCTTCGCCCTCGGCACGCAGGCCGGCCAGCATGCGCGAGACCTGCTCGGCCTGGCCGTTCATCGCCGCGTCCATCACCCGGAACACGTCGAAACGGGCGGCGTCGGCGACCAGCGATTCCATCGTCGCCGCATCGATGCTGGCGCCGTCGGACAGCAATACGAGTTTATCGATTTCCTGCGCGGCGGCGAGCAGGTTGCCGTCGACCCGCTCGGCCAGCTGCTGCACCGCGTCGCGGTCGGCACGCAGGCCGCGCGAGCGCAGGCGCTGCTCGATCCAGCCGGGCAATTCGTGCGGCTTGATCGTCCACGCCACCGTGACCCGACCGATGCGTCCGATCGCCTCGCTCCACTTGCCGCCGTGCTTCTTGCTCCATTCGCCGGCGGTGACCAGAAGGACCACGTCCGCTGGCGGGTCGGCGCAGAAATCCAGGATCACCGCGCTGCCTTCCTTGCCCGGCTTGCCGGTGGGCAGGCGAAGCTCGATCAGGCGCCGGCTGGCGAACAGGCTGGGCGCGCGGAAGCTGGCCTGCATCGCGTCCCAGTCGGGTTCGCGGCTGCCTTCTGCGTCAAATACTTCACGTTCGGCGATGCCCTGCGCGCGAGCCGCGGTGCGTACCGCGTCGGCGGCTTCAAGCACGCGCAGCGGTTCCGGCCCGGCGATCAGGTAGGCCGGTTGCAGCCCGGAGTCGAGCTGGGCGACCAGCTGTTCCGGCTTCAGTTCCATCTCAGCGGGGCTGGCCGGGCGTGGGCTCGACGGCGTTCTCGGCGGGATCGGTCTCGGAGGCCGGCTCTTCGTCGGTGGCGGGCGCGTCGGTGGCGGGCGCCTCGACCCCGGCCGGCTCCGCCGGCAGCGGCGCCATCGCCTCGGCGGCTTCCATCGCGGCCTGCGCGGCGTCGGTCAGTTCGATGAACACCTCGTCCGAGCCACCCACCAGCGTGCCGCCGCTGGACGCCGCGTCGATCCGGCGCAGCACTGAAGCGGTCATCTCCCGGCGCATCTCGCGGACCAGGGTGTCGCGCTCACCCTCGGTACCGATCGAGTTGGTCGGAATGGAGATGTAGGCACGCGCGAGTTCGATGTTCTGTCGCGGCACCAGGACCGTGCCGTCGCCGTTGCGCAGTTCGAACAGCACCGCGTACCGCAGGTTGAATTCCTGGGCGCGACCACGCTCATCGACACTGATCGGGGTGTCGCCCCACTTCTCGACGATGATCTGCAACACGGCCGGGCTCTCCACGTCGGGCGTGGCGGGCTCGGCACCGGCGCGGGACAGCGCCATTGCCAGCGACTCCGCCAGCGGGCTGTAGCGGTCGCTCGAGACCACCTTCACCGGGTCCAGGTCCGCCGGCAGCGTCAGCGCGTCGCGCAACTGGAAACCGCATGCGGACAATCCCAGCAACAATGCCAGGGCCAGGACGAGGGACAGCGGATGTCGGATCATCGGGGGAGTCTGTACGAGGCGGGAGACCGCATCAAGCGCGAAAGCGACGGCAGGCTGAACCGGCGCGCTCACGACTGCCCGCCCGGGACATCGATCAGCCCGCCACGATATTGACGATCTTGCCCGGCACCACGATCACCTTGCGTACGCTCAGGCCGTCGAGGAACTTCGCCACGCCCGGCTCGGCCAGCGCCAGTCGTTCGGCCTCCGCCTTGTCGATATTGACCGGCACCTCGATGGTGCCGCGCAGCTTGCCGTTGACCTGCACCGCCAGGGTCACCGCGTCGCGGGCGAGCGCAGCCGGGTCGGGCTGCGGGAACGGCACGTCCTCCAGCAGCGTTTCCGGATGCCCGAGCGCCTGCCACAGGGCATGGCTTACGTGCGGGGTCACCGGGTTCAGCAGCAGCACCATCGTCTGCAGCACCTCGTGGCGTACCGCGCGGCCCTGGTCGCTCATGTCGGTGAACTTCGACACGTGGTTGAGCAGTTCCATCAGGGATGCGATAGCGGTGTTGAATGCGTGGCGGCGGCCGTAGTCGTCGCCGACCTTCTGGATGGTCTCGTGCAACTGCCGGCGCAGGGCTTTCTGTGCGGCATCGAGCTGGGCAACGTCGACTTCCGGATGATCCGGCTGCGACACGTGGCTGGTGACCTCACGCCAGAACCGGCGCAGGAACCGCGCCATGCCGTCGACGCCGGACTCGTTCCACTCCAGCGACTGCTCAGGCGGCGCGGCGAACATCGAGAACAGCCGCACGGTGTCGGCGCCGTACTTGCCGACCATGGTCTGCGGGTCGACGCCGTTGTTCTTCGACTTCGACATTTTCTCCGTGCCGCCGATCACCACCGGCTTGCCGTCGGTCTTGAGCGTCGCACCGGTAATGCGGCCTTTCTCGTCACGGACGATCTCGACGTCGGCCGGGTTGATCCAGTCCTTGGAGCCGTTGTCGCCGTCGCGATAGAACGTCTCGGCGATCACCATGCCCTGGGTCAGCAGGTTGCGCGCCGGCTCGTCGCTGTCGACCAGGCCCTGGTCGCGCAGCAGCTTGTGGTAGAAGCGGAAATACAGCAGGTGCAGGATCGCGTGCTCGATACCACCGATGTACTGGTCCACCGGCAGCCAGTGGTTGGCGCGCGCGTCGACCTGGGTGTCGGCGCCGGGTGAGGTGTAACGCGCGTAGTACCAGCTGGACTCCATGAAGGTGTCGAAGGTGTCGGTCTCGCGCTCGGCCGCGCCCCCGCAGGTCGGACAGGTGGTCTTGCGCCACTCGGGGTCGGCCTTGATCGGCGAGCCGGTGCCCATGAACTCGACATCCTCGGGCAGCACCACCGGCAGCTGATCCTCGGGGACCGGCACTCCGCCGCACTTGTCGCAATAGATCACCGGGATCGGGCAACCCCAGTAACGCTGGCGGCTGACGCCCCAGTCGCGCAGGCGGTAGTTGACCTTGCGGGTGCCGCGGCCCTCGGTCTCGAAGCGCTGTGCGAGCGCGTCGAACGCCTGCTGGAAGTCCATGCCGTCCAACTCACCGGAATTGACCAGCCAGCCACGTTCGGTGAACGCGCCCTGCTCGGCCAGCCGCTGCTGGAACTCTTGGACCACCTGCACCGCGGCGCCGGTGTCGTAGGCGTCAGTCGCGCGCGACTCGCCCAGCGCGGCGCCCATCGGGTCGGCGTGCGCGCCAAGATCACGCTTGATTTCCTCCAGGGCATCGCGCACCGCATTGGGCACGACCACGGTGGCGATCGGCAACCGGTAATGGCTGGCAAATTCCCAGTCACGCTGGTCGTGACCCGGCACCGCCATCACCGCGCCGGTGCCGTAGTTCATCAGCACGAAGTTGGCGACATACACCGGCACCTCTTCGCCACTGACCGGGTGCAGCGCGCGCAGGCCGGTGTCCATGCCGCGCTTTTCCTGGGTCTCCAGCTCGGCCTCGGTGACACCGCCCTTCTTCAGGTCGGCGATGAACGCGGCGAGCTCCTGGTTGTCGCGCGCGGCATGCGTTGCCAGCGGATGTTCGGCGGCGATCGACACGAAGGTCACGCCCATCAACGTGTCCGGACGGGTGGTGTAGACCGTCAGCGGCTCGACCGCCACACCGTCGGCATCGCGCACGTCGAAGCGGATCTCCAGCCCTTCCGAGCGACCGATCCAGTTGCGCTGCATGGTCTTGACCGCGTCGGGCCAGCCGTCGAGCGTGTCGAGGCCGTCCAGCAGTTCCTGCGCGTAGTCGGTGATCTTCAGGAACCACTGCGGGATCTCGCGCTTCTCCACCAGCGCGCCAGTGCGCCAGCCGCGGCCGTCGATCACCTGTTCGTTGGCCAGCACGGTCTGGTCGACCGGGTCCCAGTTGACCACCGAGTTCTTGCGGTAGGCCAGGCCCTGCTTCATCAGCCGCACGAACATGCGTTGTTCGTGCACGTAGTACGACGGTTGGCAGGTGGCGAACTCGCGCGACCAGTCGATCGCGTAGCCCATCGCCTGCAACTGCTGCTTCATGTGCGCGATGTTGGCGTAGGTCCACTTGGCCGGCGCGGTCCTGTGCTTGATCGCGGCGTTCTCGGCCGGCAGCCCGAATGCATCCCAACCCATCGGCTGCAGCACGTTGTGCCCGGTCATCCTTTTATAGCGACTGATCACGTCGCTGATCGTGTAGTTGCGCACGTGGCCCATGTGCAGTGCACCGGACGGGTACGGCAGCATCGACAGGCAGAAGTACTTGGGCTTGTCTGATACCTCGTCGACTTCGAACGCGCGGGTACCGGTCCAGAACTGCTGCGCGGCCGCCTCCACGGCTTGCGGGTCGAACGCCCGCGGGTCGGTGGAGGTCGGGTCGGTGGCGGCTTCAGTGGACACGGCGTCGGCGCTGCAAGGAGGGGACCGGCAAGCCTACCGCAGCGCACAAAAGCCCGCCATGCGGGGCGCGGGGGCGGCTCGAACGCCACCCACCCTCACAAACGCATCGCCCTCCATGTTTAGACTGGTCCGACCCAGCAACCACGCCGGACATGCCTGCCCCGACTTCCAAGCTGCGACCCTACCGCTACCCGGCCATGGTCGTGGCGACCCTGCTGTTGCTGGGTGTCGGCATCGCAATGATCTGGGGCATCGTCGAGTTGCGCCGGAGCAACGCGTGGGTCGCGCATTCCTACCAGGTCATCAGCCAGCTCGACGCGGCCAACAGCCAGCTGCGCGCTACCGAGAGTGCGGCACGCGCCTATCGCCGGAGCGGAACGCCAGCCCAGCACGCCGATTATCTGGTGGCGACACCCCAGGTAATCGAATTGTCGGAAGGGCTTTTGACGCTCACCGAGGACAACCCACAGCAGAACCAGCGTGCGCTGCAATGGCAACGCGTCCTGATGGACCGCCTGGCGGAACTCGAGCGACTGGTGGAGGATTCCGCGCGGGACAGCGCGGCCACGGACACCATTATCCAGGCCGATATCCGGTTCAGCCGGACCCATCGCGCCCATGCGCTCGCCAACACGATGATCGATTTCGAGCGCGAGCTGCTCTCGGAGCGGCTCGCCAGCAGCGACCGTCGCTCCAACCTGTTGATCGGTTTCGTACTGTTGGGTATCGCCGTCCCGCTGGTCCTCCTCAGCATCCTCCTCAACGGCCTGCTCCGGGAAAATCGACGCGCCCACCGTCTCGAGAGCGAAGCGCGGCAGGCCGTGCATGCCCTTGAGACGACGCTTTCAGAGCGAGATTTGCTGTCCGAACAACGGCGCATCCTCGGCAACTACGCAGGCCTGCTGCAGAGCTGCCAGTCGTTCGATGAAGCCTTCTCCATGACCACGGACACCTTGCAGCAGTTGCTACCGGATGCAGGCGGGCACTGTTACGTCATGCGGGCGTCGCAGAACCTGGCCGAAACGACGGCCCGCTTCGGGAGCGGATCGATCGCCACCACTGACCTGCTGGATCCCGCGCAATGCTGGGGACTGCGCCGCGGGCAGCCACACCGGATCGGCGATGCCCATGGACGCCTGCGCTGCGCCCACCTTGACGCCGCCACGCCACTCGATGACATCTGGACCATCTGTGTTCCCTTGATTGCCCAAGGCACCACGCTGGGCATGCTGCACGCAAGCGGGCACGGGCACGGGACCGGCGCCGAGAACGGCAGTGCGGTGGTGGAATCCATCGGCGAACAGCTGAGCCTCGCCCTGGCCAACCTGCAGCTTCGCGAGACCATGCGCATGCAGTCGTTGCGCGATCCACTGACCGGACTCTTCAACCGCCGGTACCTGGAGGAGAACCTCAGTCGCGAATTCCAGCGCTGCAAGCGGCGCGGATTACCGTTGTCGGTATTGATGCTGGACGTCGACCATTTCAAGCGTTTCAACGACGAGCATGGCCATGCCGCGGGCGACGCGATGCTGGAATGCATCGGCAAGGTGCTGGCGTCGTTGACCCGCAACGAAGACATTGCCTGTCGCTACGGCGGTGAAGAGTTCACCATCGTGCTGCCGGAGGCCGATGCGAACGGTGCAATGCGACGCGCGGAGGAGATCCGTGTCGCGATCGCATCCACCTCCGTCGTGCATATGCGTCGCACGCTTGGACCGTCGACCGCTTCCATCGGCGTCGCAACCTTCCCCACCGACGGCGACACGCCGAGCGACCTGGTGGCCAAGGCGGATGCCGCGCTTTACCGGGCCAAGGCCGAAGGTCGCGACCGCGCGGTCAGCACCGGCTCACCGACTGCGCCGGCGTCTACGGCATAAGGGCCAGCGACCCGGGCCATTGCGCTACGACTGTGGGGCGTCATCCAACGCGGTCTTCCAATGGAACACCTGCTCGACGCCGACGTTGAAAGTCCGTGCAATCCGGAACGCGAGTTCCAGCGACGGCGCGTACCTCCCCGCTTCCAGCGCGATGATCGTCTGCCGCGTCACCCCGCAGGCCGCCGCGAGCGACTGCTGGGTCATTTCGCCATGCTCGAAGCGCAGGCGCCGGATCTCGTTGCCGATCGGCGTGGCGGAATCGGGCTTCACGTCAGGACCTGTCACGCAGGTAAAGCACGGCTTTCGCCGCGTGTTCGAACAGGCACGCCACCATCAGGCTCAGCACCAGCAGATTGCCGATCATGAAGTGACTCGCCCATTCCAGCCGCTGTGCAGGCGAGAAGCCCAACACCAGCGCCAGCGCGATCACGTAGCTGGTCATCGCCCCGTAGCCCCAGCCCGAGGCCTGCCGGGTGATCTGGCGATCGCGCTCGTCCTCCTCGACCTCGCCCTGCCAGCGTGACCTCAACACGCTCGACAGGATCGTCCAGGCGATCAGCAGCATCACCAGGTTGCGGCCAACGCGATTGGCACCCGAATCGGCGAACGGCCCCGCGGCAGCGAACACCTCCACGTGTGCGAGGAAGTAGATGATCGCTGCCACCATGAAGCCCAGCCCGATCCACGCCTTCCATTCGCCGGGCGATACCACCGCCTGTTCACCACCTTCGCGCGGCATCCTCGAAATCGCGTACAGCGCAACCCAGGTGGTCGTGATCAGCAACACCATGCCGGCATTGCCGGTATCGATCCCCAGCAAACTGTCCGGTCCGGCCACGAGCAACCACGTCGCCAGCCCCGCCACGGCCAGTAGGCCGATCCATGTTCCGCGCCGAATTGTCATGATGTATTCCCTGCCAGACAAGATGTAAAAAATAATTTACTTACCCACCACCCGCGGTGTCAAGTATTTTTTACATACGCTCAGCTGCTTTCTTGGATTCGCCCGGCTGCGGCACCATGTCCGGCGAATCGCCACACGGAAGCCACCATGACTGCGGACAACACCACGCCCCACGTCTTCGACGCCACCGCCGACAACTTCGAGACCGAAGTGCTGCAGAAGTCGATGCAGACGCCGGTGCTGGTCGACTTCTGGGCCGAGTGGTGCGGGCCGTGCAAGCAACTCGGACCGGTACTGGAGAAGCTGGCGGGCGACTACAACGGTGCGTTCGTGCTGGCCAAGGTCGATGCCGACAAGGAACAGCAACTGGCCGGCGCGTTCCAGGTGCGTTCGATCCCGACCGTGTTCCTGGTCAAGGACGGCCAGATCGCCGACGGCTTCCCTGGCGTGCTGCCGGAAGGTCAGATCCGCGAGTTCCTCAAGCACCACGGCATCGAGCCCGCCGAACCGGCGCCGGCGACCGAAACCGTCGAGGCCGACACCGCTCCGCCCGATCCGCATGCCGAAGTCGTGCGCCTGCGCCAGGCGGTGGCCGAGGCCCCCGACCAGGACGAACTCAAGCTCGACCTCGCACTCGCGCTGCTGCAGACCGGCGCCGCGGCCGAGGCCGAGACCCTGCTCGATGCCCTGCCCGCCAACCTCGCCACCGACGACCGCAGCGTGCAGGCGCGTGCACGGCTGGGCTTCATCGCGCAGGCCGCAGACGCGCCGCCGGTGGAAGCACTGCAGCAAGCGATCGCGGCCAATCCGGACGACCTGCACGCGCGCCACCTGCTGGGCGTCCGCCAGATCGCCGGTGGCCAGCCAGAGGCGGGGCTGGAGCAGTTCATCGAAATGCTGCGGCACGACCGCGACTTCGAGGACGGCCTGCCGCGCAAGGCGCTGATCGATGCCTTCCGCATCATCGATGACGCCGCGCTGGTCAGTCGCTACCGCCGCAAAATGTCGTCGCTGCTGTTCTAGGCGTACCGCTGTCCGTAGGAGCGACGTCAGTCGCGATTTCACGGCGACTCCGGTGGCGAGGAAATCGCGACTGACG
>JBOHYC010000284.1:0-20034 GCA_050737755.1 Lysobacter sp. | reverse complement strand
GGGAGCGTGGTCGCGCACGGCGACTATGCCGGGCTGGCCGCGGGCGTGTACGCCTCGTCCGGCAACAACGACGCCTCGGTGGTCAACCGCGGCTCGATCGACGCCAACACCTACTTCGGCAACGCCTTCGGCGTGCTGGCGAACGTCGGCGGCAACGACGAACTGAGCGTGGACAGCCGTGGCGTGATTTCCGCCACCAGCGTCGCGGCAAACGCCGTGGGTATCGACGGTACCGCCGAGGGTGGTGGTGACGCAGTGCTCCGTAACCGCGCGACCATCGGGGTGACGACGACCGCCGGTGATGCGATCGGCATCAGTGGCACCGTGGCCGGCGGGGGTGAGCTGACCCTGGCCAACACGGCGACAGGCAGCATCACCGCGACCTCTGTCGATGGCGATGCGATCGGCCTGTTCGGCATGCTTACGGATGCCGACGTGTCGGTGAGCAATGCCGGCGCCATCAACGTCGCGTCGACCAACGGGACCGCGTATGCCATCCGTATCGTGGACGGCAGCGCACCGCTGGCTCCGGGGGCGGTGAACTCGGCGAACATCGTCAACAGCGGTTCGATCACAGGTGCCATCGCCACCGGCAGCGGCGACGACAGCATTACCAACCGCAACGGCGGCACCTGGCAGCTGGCCGGCAGCGGCACCGACTTCGGTGCCGGTGACGACAGCTTCGTCAACGCGCGAGGTGGCACATTGCAGCTGGCGGATGCCGGGATCCTGTTCGGAGCCGGAAACAACAGCTTCACAAACACCGGCACCATCCGGGTTTCCGGCAGGAACCACATCGACATGACCGACGGCAGCGTTGCCGCGGCCGATGCGGCGCTGGCGCGGCCCAAGCACGGAGCGGCGTTTACCAACAACGGCACCCTCGACTTCCTCGACGGCGCCGCGGATGACAGCCTCACCGTCACCGGTGGCTTCGGTGGCCAGGGTGCGCTCAACCTCGACGTGAGCCTGGCCGGCAAGCTCAACGACCAGCTGATCGTGCAGGGCGGCGTGCTCAACGGCACCAAGCAGAGCGTGAACGTGGTGCTGCTCGACGGCTTGCCGAGGTCGAGCGATGTCGGGACCCAACTGGAACTGGTGCATGTTTCGGGCGACACCAATCCGTCGGTGTTCAAGGCTGGCAGCGTGCTGGGCGTTTCGCCACGGGACTTCCTGTCGATGGGGCTGACCCTGTCGAGCACGCCCGACAAGGGCGCCAAGGCGAGCGGCGACGGCAGCGGCTACATGCTCAACGTCAAGACCCACGTCAATGGCCTCAACGCGGCCGGCGTGCTGGCATCCTCTGCAGCGCTGGGCGTGGACAGCCTGATGTCCAGCACCGCCGGCAGCCGGCTCGACCGCAACTACGTCGCGCCCTCCGGTATCTCGCCGTTGCGTACGAGCATCCAGCCGTGGGTCCGCGGCTTCGATGACCAGGGCGGCATGAGTCCCGACCACCTGTCCGGCAACTTCGGGCAGCTGTCGAACTCGCGCCTGAGCCAGGACAACTCCGGCACCGAGATGGGCGTGGAGATCCTGGCGCCCAACGGCTTCCGCTTCGGCTCGGTATTCGCCAAATCCGAAGGCCGCCAGTACCTGGTCGATGACCGCGGCATGGATACGATTCGCGGCAGCACCATGGGCCTGTACGGCACCTGGATGTCGCCGACCGGCTTCTACGTCGATGCGTCATGGCGGACGATGCAGTTCGAGACCCGGATCGACTCTGCTGGGGGGCTGCAGCAAGGTGAAGGCAACGCCTTCAGCAGTGATCTCGAGGTCGGACACGTCTGGAAACTGGCCAACGGTCTGGATATCACGCCACAGCTGCGCTACACCGAAACCTCGATCGACGGCCTGCGCTTTGAGGGCGACCAGGCCACGTTCGAGGGCCAGGAGGCGGTGTGGAAGCGCGCCCGCGTCGGCGTGGCGTTGTCGAAGACCTTCAACGCCGGTGCCTGGCAGTGGTCGCCGTATGGCGAGGTCAGCATGACCCGCACGCTGGAAGGCCTTGCGACCTACGCGATCAACGACGACTACTTCGGCAACGTGGCCACCGACGGCACCAGCGCACTCCTGAAGCTCGGCCTGGGCGCGCAGAAGGGTCGCCTGTCGTGGAACAGCGGCGTCAACTGGCTGGACGGCGGCAACTTCGATGGTGCGTTCGGCGGCCAGGTGATGTTGCGGTACGCCTGGTAGCACGCGGTAGTTGGCGACCCGGTGGCAAGGTCACCGGGTCGCATTGCACAGCGGCCGCTCCGGGTACGGGTGGCTCGCATGACGGGGGAAAAATTAGGACATGCAGACACCAGTACGGGAGATCGCCCTTTGACAGGCAAGAGCAATGAGCGTGACGAACACGCGACCGCAGTAGTCACCAACGACACTTCATCGGAACAGGGAAACGAAGGCAGCGGCCCCGAAGTCGGATTGCAGGCCGTCGGACCCGAAGCACCGACCGCTAAGGCCGTGCCCGGTGCGGGCAAGGCCGGCAAGCCGCCGGTCGACCTGGCCAAGTTCAAGGTCGAGAAGACCTGCTCGCGCGGCCTCGCTGCATGGCTGGCCGCCAACCGCATCTCGCTGGCGATCACGTCCTACCAGAGCGGTCGGGTCTACCTCGTTGGCAGCGACCAGCAGGGCAGGGTGTCGTTCTTCGAGCGCATCTTCGAGCGCGCCATGGGCGTGGTCGGCAACGCCCAGCGCATCTATCTCGGCAGCCTGTACCAGCTGTGGCGCTTCGAGAACGTGCTGCGTTCCAACGAGGTCATCCACGGCCAGTACGACAAGTGCTACGTGCCGCGCAACGCGCAGACCATCGGCGACCTGGACATCCACGAGCTCGGTATCCGCAGCAACGGCAAGGTCGTGTTCGTCAACACCAAGTACTCCTGCCTGGCCGAACTGAGCCAGACCCACAGCTTCAAGCCGATCTGGAAGCCGAAATTCGTCAGCAAGCTGGCACCTGAAGACCGCTGCCACCTCAATGGCCTGGCAATGGTCGACGGCCGGCCCAAGTACGTCACCGCCGTGTGCCGCAGCGACACGGTCGATGGCTGGCGCGACCGCCGCCACGACGGCGGCGTGGTGATCGACATCGAGACCGACGAGATCGTCTGCGAGGGTCTGTCGATGCCGCACTCGCCGCGCTGGGCCAACGGCAAACTGTGGGTGCTCAACGCCGGCACCGGGCAGCTGGGCTGGGTCGACTTCGATAAGAAGGCGTTCGTGCCGCTGGCATTCTTCCCCGGTTTCCTGCGCGGCTTGTCGATCATCGGCAACGTTGCGGCGGTCGGCCTGTCCAAGCCCCGCAATCAGCGCTTCGAGGGCCTGCAACTGGACGAGGAACTGCAGAAGCGCGACTCGGATCCGTGGTGCGGAGTACAGATCGTGTCGCTGACCAATGGCGATGTCAGCAACTGGATCCGGTTCGAGGGCGACATCACCGAGATCTTCGACATCAGCTTCCTGCCCAACGTGCGCAACCCGATGATGATCGGCCTGCGCACGGCCGAGATCCGCGACCTGATCACCTTCGAAGCGGAGACCCCCACGGAGGAGATACCCGCATGAGCCCATTTCCGCGCGTGAACCCACGCTTGCGCATTGCGCTGGCGATTGCCGTGACCATCGCTGCCGGTGCCGCCGCAGCACAGGTCACACCGAAACCCGCAACTCCGGCAGTGTCGACCGGCAGCGCCACCCAGCCAGCTGCCACCCTGCGCGCCGAGCCGGTGCCGCCCGCCGTCGACTCCGCATTCAAGGCGTGGGATACCGACCGTGACAACGTGTTGAGCCTGACCGAATTCCGCAACGGCTGGCGCACCATGAACCGCGGTTCCAGGCAAACCAGCGGAGCAGGGCTGCGCCAGCAGTTCGATCGCCTGGACGCCAACGGCAATGACGGCATCGACCGGATCGAATACTCGAACATGGTCCTGCTCAAGCGTGCCGGCGCGATGGCCCCGCCGTTCTCCGAGGCCGACCGCAACCGCAGCCAGAAGCTTGAGTTCGACGAGTACAGCGCGCTGGTCCAGCGGCTCCGCTCGACCGGCGGGCGGTCCGCGACGCCGCGCACTCCGACTTCCAAGGCTGGACATCCATGAGTACACGTGCGCCCGTTACCTTCGATGTTTCCCCGGTATGGAAGCAGGTCACCCCCGAGCTGAAGGACGAAGTGCTGGCCTTCTGGCAACAGCACCGCGCCATCGGTGATCCCGAGCGTGCGCGACATCGTGCCGACGAGGTGGTGTGCATCGCCCGTGGCGAAGATGGCGCCCTGTGCGCCGTCAGCACCGCGGTTGTCCGGGTGCTGCCGCGTTTGATGCAGCCGCTGTATTACTACCGGTTGTTCTTCGCCCGTTCGGTGCGTGGGCAGGGGCAGGTGATCCCGTTCTACAACCACGCCCGCGAGGTCCTGCGGGCCTACAATGCCGGACTGGCCGAACCGGAAAGCCTGGGCGTGCTGCTGGAGCTTGAGAGCCGCTACTTGGACGCATACCACAAGGATGCCTACATCCCGGAAGCCGACAGCACCTTCATCGGCTATTCGCCGCGGGGCCTGCAGTTGCGGGTTTCCTATTTCAAGGGCGCCAAGCTGTTGGCCCCCCGGGCTGCCCGTCGTCCTGCAGCGCCCGCCGCGATGGCCTGAGCCCTTCCGGCAAAGGGTCCGGCGACGCCGCCGGGCCACGGCTGGGCGTACCCGCGGCGACTTGCGCTAACTCCCTGATACCCCTACAATTCCGCTTCTGTCTGCCCCTCGACGGGTACGGCAGCGACCAAAAATAACTACAGAGGAATCTGGTCATGTACGCAGTTGTAGTCACTGGCGGTAAGCAATACCGCGTGATGCAGGGCGAAACCCTGCGCGTCGAACTGCTCGAAGCCGAAGCTGGCAGCGAGATCAAGATCGACAACATCCTGATGCTGGGCGACGGCGAGGGCGTGAAGCTCGGCGACGCGCTGAAGGGCGCCAGCGTCACCGCGAAGGTCGTCGGCCATGGCCGCGCCGACAAGGTCCGCATCGTCAAGTTCCGCCGCCGCAAGCACCACCGCAAGCAGATGGGTCACCGTCAGCATTACACCGAAATCGAGATCATCGGCATTGCCGGTGGCGACAAGAAGTAAGGAGAAGCAGTCATGGCACATAAGAAGGGCGTAGGTTCCTCGCGCAACGGCCGCGACTCCAACCCGAAGTACCTCGGCGTCAAGTTGTACGGCGGCCAGGCGATCGAAGCGGGCAATATCATCATTCGCCAGCGCGGCACCCAGTTCCATCCGGGTCCGGGCGTCGGCCTCGGCCGCGACCACACGTTGTTCGCGCTGGTCGATGGCAAGGTCGAGTTCACGACCAAGGGCCTGAAGAAGCGCCGCACCGTCAGCGTCGTCAGCGCGTGATTGCCCGGGGCCAGGCCAAGGCCTGACCCGGCCGACGCGATGTCCGGCAGATGTTCCGGGAGGCCCCGCTTCGGCGGGGCTTTTCGTTTCTGTAATAGTCAACCCGCACCACTCATAAGCAAGGTCCAGGCATGAAGCTCGTCGACGAAGCCGAAATCCAGGTCATCGCAGGCAACGGCGGCAACGGCTGCATCGGTTTCCGGCGCGAGAAGTTCATTCCGCTCGGTGGCCCCGATGGCGGCGACGGCGGCGATGGCGGCAGCGTCTGGATCATTGCCGACGAGAACCTCAACACTTTGGTCGACTTCCGCCACCAGCGGATGTTCCGCGCCCAGCGCGGGCAGAACGGCATGGGCCGGCAGATGTATGGCAAGGCCGGCGAGGATCTCACCATCACCGTTCCGGTCGGTACCGTGGTGGTCAACGTCGAGACCGACGAGGCCATCGGCGACCTGACCACGCATGGCGATCGCCTGCTGGTCGCACAAGGTGGCAAGGGCGGCCTTGGCAACATGCATTTCAAGAGTTCGACCAACCGTACGCCGCGCAAGGCGCTGCCGGGCCTGCCGGGCGAGGAGCGGGCGCTGAAGCTGGAGTTGAAGCTGCTCGCCGACGTCGGCCTGCTGGGCTTCCCCAACGCCGGCAAGAGCACGTTGATTCGCGCGGTTTCGGCAGCAACGCCGAAAGTTGCCGACTATCCGTTCACCACGCTGTATCCGAACCTGGGCGTGGTCCGGGTCGAGCAGTACCGCAGCTTCGTGATCGCTGACATTCCGGGGTTGATCGAGGGTGCCGCGGATGGCGCTGGCCTCGGCGCACAGTTTCTGCGCCACCTGCAGCGCACCAGCCTGCTGCTGCACCTGGTCGACATCGCGGCCATGGAGGGCGGGGTCGAGATCAGTCCGGCGGAGCAGGTTCGCGCGATCGAGCGCGAGCTGGAAAAGCACGACCCCGAGCTGTTGAACAAGCCGCGCTGGCTGGTCTTCAACAAAGCCGACCTGTTGCTGGAGGACGAGCGTCAGGCGCTGGTCGAGTCGATCGTCGACGAATTGGGCTGGAAGGATCGCTCCTACCTTGTCTCCGCGATCGGCCGCGAGGGCACCTGGCCGATCATGCTCGATGTGATGGCGTTCTTCGACCGCCAGCGCGAGGATGCGCTGGAGGCTGCTGCCGAAGGCGATGTCCACAGCAGCAACGCCCCCGACTGAAGCCTGGGCTTTTGTAGGAGCGACGTAAGTCGCAATCGCCTCGCCGCTAGGTTGCTCCTGGACTTCGCGACTTACGTCGCTCCTGCAAAAGCTCCCGCCGTGATGCTTGCACGCGTGGTATCTCAATCAATATGAAGCAGCCGCCCACGAAAAAACCCGGCCAGGGCCGGGCTTTTTCATGCGCCTGGGTCGCCCCCGAAGGGGCAACACCGGATCAGGCAGCCTTGAGCGCCTTGATACGGGCGGTCAGGCGGCTCTTGTGACGGGCGGCCTTGTTCTTGTGGATCAGGCCACGCGAGCTGAAGCGGTCGAGGATCGGCTGGGCGACCTTGAAAGCGTTCTCGGCGGCGGCGGCGTCGCTCTCGCCGAGGGCCTTGAGCACCTTCTTCACGGCGGTGCGCAGCATCGAGCGCTGGCTGCCATTACGGGCGTTGCGCACGACGGCCTGCTTGGCGCGCTTCTTGGCGGACTTGATGTTTGCCACGGCGTATTCCTGAAATATGTAGTTGGAGCGGGAAGAAAAATGGACTGCGGACAGGTTTGCCGACACCATGGTCGACCGGTTGCCCAGCGAGTAGACAGGAAATTATGGGGGATTCAATGGCTTGGGTCAACATCGCCCATGTAAACGGCCCGCTGTCCGGGAGCGGTCGATGACTGCGGGCCCCGACAAGGCGCGTCAGGGCGGCATGCTGCGCTCTACCGCCGTATTCAGCGCGATGACGTTCATCTCGCGCATCGCCGGCTACCTGCGCGACTGGCTGCAGGCCAGCCTGTTCGGCGCCGGCCCGGCGGTCAGCGCGTTCGTAGTCGCCTACCGCATCCCCAACTACCTGCGACGGATCTTCGCCGAGGGCTCGTTCTCTTCGGCGTTCGTGCCGCTGCTGTCGGAGCTGAAGCAGAAGGGCGACGAGAAGGCATTGCAGGATTTCCTCGACCATGTGGCCGGTGTGTTGCTGGCGGTGGTGGTGCTGGTCAGCGGCCTCGGCATGCTGGCGGCGCCGTGGATCGCCGAGCTGTTCCTGGCGCTGGCGCCGGTAGGTACCGATACCGTGCCGCTGGCCGCGGACATGCTGCGCATCACCTTCCCGTACCTGACCTTCATCTCGATGACCGCACTGGCGGGCGCGGTGCTCAATACCTTCCGGCACTTCGGCCTGCCGGCGCTGACCCCGGTGCTGCACAACGTGGCGATGATCGCGGCGATGCTGTTGCTGGCCGGCTACCTCGACGTGCCCGCGCAGTCGCTGGCCTGGGGCGTGCTGGCCGCGGGCATCCTGCAGTTGCTGGTGTTGTGGCCGGCAATGGCGCGATTGGGGATCCGGCCGCGGATCCGCTTCAACCTGCGCCACGAGGGCGTGCGGCGGGTGACCCGTTTGATGCTGCCGACTATCTTCTCGTCGTCGGTGTCGCAGGTGAACGTGCTGGTCGGGACGATGTTCGCCTCGCTGCTGGTGCCGGCCGCGCAGTCGTGGTTGTACTACTCGGACCGGCTGACCGAGTTGCCGCTCGGATTGTTCGGGGTTGCCATCGGCACCGTGATCCTGCCGCAGCTGTCGCGCCTGCACGCCGCCGAGGACGCGGGCGGGTACTCGAAGTCGCTCGACTGGGGCCTGCGGATGGTGATGCTGGTCGGGATGCCCGCCGCATTGGGGCTGGCGCTGCTGGCCGAGCCGCTGACGGCCTCGCTGTTCCGCTATGGCGCGTTCACCGGCGAGGACACCCGCATGGTCGGTTACGCGTTGACCGCGATGAGCGTCGGTATTCCCGCCTTCATGCTCAGCAAGGTGCTGCTGCCGGCGTTCTATGCTCGCAAGGACACCCGGACCCCGATGCGCGCCGCAGTGATTACGGTGGTCGCCAATGTGGCGTTGACGGTCGCGCTGGTGACCCCGCTGTACCGCATGGACCTGCCCTGGGCACACGCCGGTATCGCGGCGGCGACAGCGCTGGCGGGCATCCTCAATGCGGCGTTGCTGTGGCGTTACCTGCGGCGCGATGGCATCTACCAGCCGCAACCCGGTTGGGGGCGCTGGATCGTGCGGATCGTGCTGGGGCTGGTTGCGATGGCCGCGGTCGTGGTCGGTCTGCGCGAGTGGGTTGGCGACTGGACCGTGATGAGCGGCTGGTGGCGCTGGGCCTGGCTGCTGCTGGTGATCGGCGCGGGTGCCGGGGCCTATGGCGTGGTGCTGCTGATCGCCGGGCTGCGTCCCCGCCACCTGCGGCATTAGAGATTGGCAACGGCAAGAGCGCGCGCGGTCAACCGCGCCGTGGCCTCCGTGTTGAACGGAATCGCGGATTCCCTCCGTTGTAGGAGCGACGTAAGTCGCGAAATCCAGGAATCGACGACTGGCGAGGCGATCGCGACTTACGTCGCTCCTACAAGGGCGCGGAGGTCCTGCCGCTCAATGTCGATGACCGCGGGCCCCGCCGGCCGGGGCCCCGCGCCCGCTATACTTCAACCGATGAGCAGGCTGTTCAGAGACGTCGAGGGCGGGTCGCGATGCCCGCACGGGAGTGTGGTCTGCATCGGCGCCTTCGACGGCCTCCATCTGGGGCATCGGGCACTGGTGCGCCACGCCGTGGCCCGCGCGCGCGCGCTTGACGTGCCGGCGGTGGCGCTTACCTTCGAGCCGTTGCCGCGGGAGTTCTTCGCGGGCGATCAACCGCCGCCACGGCTGTTGTCGGCGCGGGCCAAGGTCGAGGGGTTGTTGGAACTCGGCATCGACCAGGTCGGCCTGCTGCGCTTCAACGCCCGCTTCGCGGCGATGTCCGCGGAGGATTTCGTCCGCAAGGTGCTGGCAGGGCAGTTGGCCGTGCGAGAAGTGTGGGTTGGGCCGGATTTCCATTTCGGCAAGGGCCGCGCCGGAGACCTCGCGTTGCTGCAGCAGATGGGGCTTGAGCTGGGTTTCGAAGCCGGCCAGATCGAACCGGTGCTGCTCGACCGCGAGCGAGTTTCCAGCACCCGCATCCGCAAGGCGTTGCAGTCGGGCGACTTCGCCACCGCCCAGCGCCTGCTCGGTCGCCCGTATGCGATTGGCGGCCGGGTGGTGCGCGGCGCCCAACTTGGCCGCACGCTCGGCTACCCGACCGCGAACCTGCGGTTCCATGGCAAGACTCCCGCGTTGTCAGGGATCTACGCGACCCGCGTGCACGGTATCAACGCGGCCCTGCCGGCCGTGTCCAGCCTCGGCACCCGGCCGACCGTGGAGGGCATTGAGCCATTGCTGGAAGCCCACATATTCGATTTCGACGGCGATCTGTATGGTCGTCGGATCGCGATCGAGTTCGTAGCCAAGCTGCGCGATGAACAGAAATTCGACGACCTGCCGACCCTGGTCGAGCAGATGCACCGCGACGCCGAACAGGCCCGCGCAATCCTGATGCAAGACCAACCGCGAGCGACTGCGTGAGCGCCAAGAACAACGACGCCAATCCCTACAAGTCCACCCTGAACCTGCCGGCGACGGAGTTCCCGATGCGTGGCGACCTGCCCAAGCGCGAGCCGGTCACGCTCGCGCGCTGGGAGGCGCAGGGCCTTTACGGCCAGATCCGCGACAAGGTGAAGGGCCGTGAGCGCAGCTTCGTGCTGCACGACGGCCCGCCGTACGCCAACGGCGTGATCCACATCGGCCACGCGGTCAACAAGGTGCTCAAGGATCTGGTGGTGAAGTCGAAGCTGCTGTCGGGCTTCGACGCGCCGTACGTGCCGGGCTGGGACTGCCACGGTCTGCCGATCGAGATCGCGATCGAGAAGAAATACGGCAAGGTCGGCGTGAAGCTCGACGCCGCCGAATTCCGCCAGAAGTGCCGCGAGTACGCCGCCGAGCAGATCGACCTGCAGCGCACCGACTTCAAGCGCCTCGGCGTGCTCGGCGACTGGGACAACCCGTACCGCTCGATGGACTCGCGCTTCGAGGCGGACATGCTGCGGTCGCTGGCGAAGATTATCGACCGCGGCCACCTGCTGCGCGGCGCGAAGCCGGTGCACTGGTGCTTCGATTGCGGCTCGGCGTTGGCCGAGGCGGAGATCGAATACGCCGACAAGGTCTCGCCCGCGATCGACGTCGCCTATGCGGCGAAGTCGGACAGGTCGTTGGCGTCCGCGTTCGGCATGGCGGTGGAGGAGGGCGTCGAGATCGCCGTGCCGATCTGGACCACCACCCCGTGGACGCTGCCGGCCAGCCTCGCGATCAGCGTCGGTGCGGATCTGGATTACGTGCTGGTCGAAGGTCCGGCGCGCGCCGATGGCGGCCGCCGCTGGCTGGTGCTGGCCGAGGCGCTGGCGGCAAGCTCGCTCAAGCGTTACGGCGTCGAAGAAGTCGTCGTGCACGGCCATGCCAAGGGCGTCGAGCTGGAGAACCTGGTCGTCCGCCATCCGTTCTACGCACAGCGCGACATTCCGATCCTGCTCGGCGAACACGTCTCCGACGAGGACGGCACGGGCAACGTGCACACCGCGCCCGGCCACGGCCAGGAGGATTTCGCGGTGGCCCGCAAGTACGGCCTGCTCGAGGGACTCGAAGCGGCGGTGCTGAATCCGGTCGACGCGCGCGGTGTGTACCTGCCGGGCACGCCCGCGGCGGACGGTGTCGCGCTGGAAGGCCTGCACATCTGGAAGGCCAACGACGCGATCGTCGAGGTTCTGCGCGCCAACGGCACGCTGCTGGCGTTCTCCAAGCTCAACCACAGCTACCCGCATTGCTGGCGTCACAAGACCCCGGTTGCGTTCCGCGCCACCCCGCAGTGGTTCATCTCAATGGAGCAGGCCAACCTGCGCAGCGACGCAGTCGAGGCGATCGGCAAGGTCGCCTGGTTCCCGGACTGGGGCGAGGCGCGCATCGCCGGCATGGTCGAGGGCCGGCCGGACTGGTGCATCAGTCGCCAGCGCACCTGGGGCGTGCCGATCGCGTTGTTCGTGCACAAGGTCAGCCACGAGCCGCATCCGCGCTCGGTCGAGTTGATGGGCGAGGTCGCGAACCTCGTGGAGCGCGACGGCATCGACGCCTGGCATGCGCTTGACCCGACGTCCCTGCTTGGCAACGAGGCCGGCGACTACGAGAAGGTCACCGACATCCTCGATGTCTGGTTCGACTCCGGCGTCACCCACGAGTGCGTGCTCGCGCAGCGGCCGCAGGACGGTTTGCGCAAACCGGCCGACATGTACCTGGAAGGCTCCGACCAGCATCGCGGCTGGTTCCAGTCGTCCCTGCTGACCGGCGTCGCGATGGATGGCGAAGCGCCATACAGGCAGGTGCTGACCCACGGCTTCGTGGTCGACGCCGACGGCCGCAAGATGTCCAAGTCGCTCGGCAACGTGGTTGCGCCGCAGAAGGTGGTCGACGCGATGGGCGCCGATGTGCTGCGGCTGTGGATCGCATCGGCCGACTACCGCAACGAGATGTCGGTGTCCGACGAGATCCTCAAGCGCAGCGCCGACGGCTACCGCCGCATCCGAAACACCGCGCGCTTCCTGCTGAGCAACCTCGACGGGTTCGACCCGACCGTGCACCTGGTGCCGACCGCGGAAATGGTCGCGCTGGACGCCTGGATCGTGCACCGTGCGCACGGCCTGCAGCAGAAGATCATCGCCGCCACCGAGCGCTACGACTTCGCCGAGATCGTGCAGCTGCTGGCCAACTTCTGCAGCGTCGACCTCGGCTCGCTGTACCTCGACGTCACCAAGGACCGCCTGTACACGATGCAGGCCGACTCGCGCGGCCGCCGTTCGGCACAGAGCGCGATGTACCGGATCGCCGAGGCGTTCGTGCGCTGGATCGCGCCGATCCTGAGCTTCACCGCCGACGAGATGTGGGCATACCTGCCGGCCGTGACCGAGCAGGGCCCGCGCGAGGGCAACGTGCTGTTCACCACCTGGTACGACGGCCTCGCCCCGCTGGCGGATAGCGCGCAGCTGTCCGCCGAGGACTTCAAGCGCCTGCTGGCGCTGCGCGAGCAGGTCAGCAAGGTGCTCGAGCCGATGCGCGCCGCCGGCACCATCGGCGCCGCGCTGGAGGCCGAGATCGCCCTGCGCTGCGGCGTTGCCGACCAGAACTGGCTGACGCCGCTGGCCGAGGAACTGCGCTTCCTGTTTATCAGCGGCGATGTCGGCGTGGTTGCGGACGACCAGGCCAAGGAGGTCGTGGTCGAGGCAAGCAAGAGCGAGAAGGCCAAGTGCGGCCGCTGCTGGCACTACCGCGCCGATGTGGGCAGCGTCGATGCGCATCCAACCTTGTGTGGTCGCTGCGTCGACAACATCGACGGCGATGGCGAAGACCGGAGGTGGTTCTGATGGCCGGTCCCGTGTCCAGCCCCAGGCCCAACGCCCTGATCTGGCTGATGCTGTCGGCGGTCGTGATCGGGCTCGACCAGTTGACCAAGTACTGGGTGCTGACGTCCCTACCCGAATACACCGCGATCCCGGTGATCGAAGGCGTCTGGAACTGGTACCGCACCTACAACACCGGCGCCGCCTTCAGCTTCCTCAGCGACGCCGGCGGATGGCAGAAGTACTTCTTCGTGATCCTCGCCGCTGGCATCTCCGGCCTGCTCGGCTACTGGCTGTACCGCACTCCCCGCCGCGACTGGAAGACCGCGATGCCGTACGCGTTGGTGATCGGCGGTGCCATCGGCAACGTCATCGACCGCATCATCCACGGACACGTGGTCGACTTCATCCAGTGGCACTGGCAGGACTGGTACTGGCCGGCGTTCAACATCGCCGACGCCGCGATCGTGGGCGGCGCGATCGGTATCGCGCTGTTCGGGTTGTTCAGCGGGCAGGGCAAGTCCCCTACCGCGCAGGAGTAAAATCGCCGCATGGATGTCATCCTCGCCAACCCCCGCGGCTTTTGCGCCGGTGTCGACCGCGCCATCGAGATCGTCAACCGCGCGCTGGAAACCCTCGGCGCGCCGATCTACGTGCGCCACGAGGTCGTGCACAACAAATTCGTGGTCGATGACCTCAAGCAGCGCGGCGCGATCTTCGTCGAGGAGCTCGACGAGGTCCCCGACGGCAATACCGTGATTTTCAGCGCCCACGGCGTCTCGCAGGCCGTCCGTGCCGAGGCCGCGCGTCGCGACCTCAAGGTGTTCGACGCCACCTGTCCACTGGTGACCAAGGTCCATCTGGAGGTCTCGCGCCAGTGTCGCGCCGGCCGCGACATGATCCTCATCGGTCATGAAGGCCATCCCGAGGTCGAGGGCACGATGGGCCAGTGGCAGCGCGAGGCGGGCCGCGGCCAGATCTATCTGGTCGAGGATCTCGAAGACGTCGCCGCGCTTACGGTCGAGCAGCCGGAGCACGTGTCGTTCACCACCCAGACCACGCTGTCGGTCGACGATACCCGCGGCGTGATCGAGGCCCTCAAGGCCAGGTTCCCGGCGATCCAGGGGCCGAAGAACGACGACATCTGCTACGCCACCCAGAACCGCCAGGACGCCGTTCGCCAGCTCGCCGCCCAATGCGATCTGGTGCTGGTGGTCGGCTCGGTCAACAGCTCCAACTCCAACCGCCTGCGCGAGCTGGCCGAGCGCCAGGGCGTCGAGGCCCACCTGATCGACGGCGCCGACGAGATCGACCCCACCTGGATCAACGGCCGCAAACACATCGGCATCACTGCCGGCGCCTCCGCCCCGGACGTGCTGGTTCGCGGCGTGATCGCACGCCTGCGAGAGCTGGGCGCCGCGACGCTCACCGAGCTCGACGGCGAGCCCGAGAACATGGTTTTCGCCCTTCCGAAGGAACTGCGGCTGCAACTGGTCGACTGACCTCGATTGACCCTGCAGGCCCGCCAACCCTACAATTCCGCCTCTTCGCCGGAATAGCTCAGTTGGTAGAGCGGCGCATTCGTAATGCGTAGGTCGTAGGTTCGATTCCTATTTCCGGCACCAAGACACAAGGGCCCGCTTCGGCGGGCTTTTTTGTGGCCGATCCCGGGTCGGATATGCCGTTTCCCATGTGACGCATAATCAATCGCGGCGTAGTGTGCGCCGGGCGGTTGAATTCGGGGAGCAGACATGCAGGACAGCTTGGCGCTGGACACGGCGAACATCGCGATCATCGGGCTTGGCTACGTAGGCCTGCCGCTGGCGGTCGAGTTCGGCAAGCGTTTCGACACCGTTGGATTCGATATCAACCGGGCGAGGGTCGACGCGCTGCGAAGCGGTCGCGATGACACTCTCGAGGTGTCGCGGGACGAACTTGCCGGCGCCAACCGACTGGGCTTCACCAGCGAGTTGCGGGACATCGCCGACTGCAACGTTTATATCGTCACCGTGCCGACGCCCATCGACGCTGCGCGCCGGCCGGACCTCACTCCACTGATCCGGGCCAGCGAGGCGCTTGGCGAGGTACTGCGAAGCGGCGACACCGTGGTCTACGAGTCGACGGTCTACCCGGGGTGCACAGAAGAAGTCTGCGTGCCGATCCTGGAGCGGGTGAGCAAGCTGAAGTTCAACGAGGATTTCTTCGTCGGCTACAGCCCGGAGCGGATCAACCCGGGCGACAAGCAGCACCGCGTCACCAGCATCCTCAAGGTGACTTCGGGCTCGACCCCGGCCGCGGCGGACTTCGTGGATGCGCTGTACGCCAGCATCATCACCGCCGGCACCCACAAGGCCAGCTGCATCAAGGTGGCCGAGGCGGCCAAGGTGATTGAGAACACCCAGCGCGACCTCAACATCGCGCTGGTCAATGATCTGGCGATCCTGTTCAACAAGCTCGGCATCGACACGCTGGAAGTGCTGGAGGCGGCGGGCACCAAGTGGAACTTCCTGCCGTTCCGGCCGGGGCTGGTCGGTGGGCATTGCATCGGTGTCGACCCGTACTACCTGACCCACAAGGCGCAGGAGATCGGGCATCACCCGGACGTGATCCTTGCTGGCCGCAGGACCAACGATGGCATGGGCAGCTATGTCGCGGGCGAGGTCATCAAGTTGATGGTTGGCAAGGGCATCAACCCGGTGCATGCGCGGGTACTGGTGCTGGGTCTGGCGTTCAAGGAGAACTGCCCGGACCTGCGCAACACGCGGGTGGTCGATATCGTTGGCGCGCTGCGGGCGTACAGCGTGGAAGTCGACGTATTCGATCCCTGGGTCGACCCCGGCCAGGCACGCCACGAATACGATTTGTCGCCGATCGGCGCACCCGCACCCGGCGCCTACGATGCGGTGATCATCGCGGTGGGGCACGACGAGTTCCGTGCACTGGGTGCCGAGGGCATCCGCGCATTCGGCAAGCCCGAATGCGTGATCTACGACGTCAAGTACGTGCTGCCGCGCGAGTGCGTCGACGGCCGCCTCTAGGCAACAGGAGTCTTCATGAAAGTACTGGTCACCGGAACCGCCGGCTTCATCGGCTCGCACGTCGCACTCAAGCTGCTTGAGCGCGGCGACGAGGTGGTCGGGTTCGACAGTCTCAGTGACTACTACGACGTGACGCTGAAGCAGGCGCGGCTGGCGCGCTTCATGGATCACCCCAACTACACCCACATCCACGCCGACCTCGCCGACCGCGAGGCGGTGGAGGCGGCGTTCGCGACCCACAAGCCGCAGCGCGTGGTCAACCTCGCCGCGCAGGCGGGCGTGCGCTACGCGGCCGAGAATCCGCATGTGTACGTGAGCAGCAACGTCACAGGGTTCCTGCACATCCTGGAAGGCTGTCGGCACCACGGCGTTGAGCATCTGGTATTCGCTTCGACCAGTTCGGTGTATGGCGCCAACACCACGATGCCGTTCTCCGAGCACCAGTCGACCGAGCATCCGCTGACGCTGTACGCGGCGACCAAGAAAGCCAACGAAATGATGGCGCACAGCTACGCGCATCTCTACGGCATCCCCAGCACCGGGCTGCGGTTTTTCACCGTGTACGGGCCGTGGGGTCGGCCGGACATGGCGCTGTTCCTGTTCACCAAGGCGATCCTTGCGGGCGAGCCGATCAAGGTGTTCAACCACGGCCACCATTCGCGGAGCTTCACCTATGTCGATGACATCGTGGAGGGTGTGATCCGGGCGCTGGACCATCCGCCAGTGCCGAGCCCGCAGTGGGATTCCGCCAAGCCCGACCCGGCGACTTCGAACGTGCCTTACCGGCTCTTCAACATTGGTTCCTCGGCCAACACTCCGCTGCTGCGGTATATCGAGGTGCTGGAGCAGAGTCTGGGGCGAAAGGCGACGTTGGAGATGTTGCCGCTGCAGGCTGGTGATGTGCCCGATACCTTCGCCGATTGCGCCGATCTGGAAACCGAGCTGGGCTATCGGCCCAAGGTGATGGTGGAGGAGGGCGTGGCTAATTTCGTGGGGTGGTATCGGGGGTATTACGGGGAGTAGGACGGTTGGGACGGATTGTGGTCTCGCCTTGGTAGGAGCGACGTAAGTCGCGATTTCACTGATCTCCGGTTGCGCCGTGCGTTCGCGACTTACGTCGCTCCTACGAGGAACGAGTCGTGCGTTCGCGGCTGAAGCAGCCCCTGCCGGGAGCCAGCTTGCGGTTCGCGAGTCGCGTTGCTGATCGGGTAATTCGTTAATTATGACGAATTGACTTTCAAAGTGTTGAGTGTAAAACTCGTCATTAGCTGCGATTTATCGCGATATTTTTCGTTAATTCGACACAAGTGACGATATGAAGATCAGCGCGGAGGTTACGGATCTCGCGGTACTGCAGGCGCTCGGCGACCGCTTGGCGGCGCGTCGCATTGCGATGGGCCTGACCCAGGCCGAGGCGGCGGAGCAGGCCGGAGTGTCCAAACGGACGCTGGAGCGGCTGGAGGCGGGTGATCCGGTGCAGTCGCCCAACCTGGTGCGGGTGTTGCGGGTGCTGCAACTGCTCGACGGGCTGGAGGCGTTGTTGCCATCGGCCGGCCCGGGACCGATGGATGTGCTGCGGCGCGAAGGCAGGACGCGGCAGCGGGCGCCGCGCGCGGGTGGCGGCGAGCCGGCAGCCGATCCGTGGCGCTGGGGCGATGAATCATGACGACGCTGGCCGAGGTGCGCCTGTGGGGCCGGACGATCGGCGCGGTGACGCTGGCCGATGGCCGCGATGTCGCCGAGTTCCAGTACGCGCGCGAGTTCGTTGGCAGTGGCATCGAGGTCTCGCCGCTGGTGATGCCGCTGGCGTCGACGGTGTATGCGTTCCCGGCATTGCCGCGGACGACTTTCCACGGCTTGCCGGGACTGCTGGCCGACTCGCTGCCGGACAAGTTCGGCAACACCCTGATCGATGCGTGGCTGGCGGGGCAGGGGCGCACACCGGAGTCGTTCAATGCGGTCGAACGGCTGTGCTACATCGGCGCGCGCGGCATGGGCGCGTTGGAGTTCGCGCCGGCGCAGGGGCCGGATGGGCGCGCCGACCGCCGGGTCGAGGTCGATGCGCTGGTCGAGCTGGCCTCCGAGGTGTTGCGCCATCGCAATGACCTGCAGGCGTCGTTCGCCGACGAGGACCGGGCGCAGGCGTTGCGGCAGATCCTGCGGGTCGGCACCTCGGCTGCGGGCGCGCGCGCCAAGGCGCTGATCGCGTGGAACCCGCAGACGCAGGAAGTGCGCTCGGGCCAGGCCGGGGTTGGTGAGGGCTTCGAGCACTGGCTGCTGAAGCTCGATGGCGTGTCCGGCAACCGCGACAAGGAGCTGGAGGACCCGCGCGGCTATGGCGTGATCGAGTACGCATATCACCTGATGGCGCGCGCGGCCGGCATCGACATGACCGAGTGCCGGCTGCTGGAGGAGAACGGCCGACGCCACTTCATGACCCGTCGCTTCGACCGCGACGCGACGGGCGGGAAGTTGCACATGCAGTCGCTGTGCGGGCTGGCCCATTACGACTTCAACGCCGCCGGCGCCTACAGCTACGAGCAGGCGCTGATGGCGATGCGCCGCCTCGGGCTGCCGATGGCCGCGCTGGAGCAGCAGTTCCGGCGGATGGCGTTCAACATCGTCGGCCGCAACCAGGACGACCACGTCAAGAACATCGCGTTCCTGATGGATCGGACGGGGCGCTGGTCGCTGTCGCCGGCGTTCGACATGACCTGGAGTTTCAATCCCGCCGGGATGTGGACCGCGCGCCATCAGATGACGATGAATGGCAAGCGGGATGGGTTTGATCGCGGGGATTTCCGCGCGTGCGGCAAGGTGGCGTCGTTGAAGCGCGGGCGAGCGGAGGCGATCCTGACCGAGGTGGTGGATGCGGTGGAACGGTGGCCGGAATTCGCCGATAAAGCCGGCCTCTCGCCGCAATGGCGCGACCAGATCGCCACGAGCCAGCGCCTCGACCTCCTCTAGGAGCGGCTTCAGCCGCAATCGGAAACCGGCGCCGCCCGCTCCGTGTAGGAGCGACGTAAGTCGCGATCGCACGATGCAACCGGGCATCAGTGAAATCGCGACTTACGTCGCTCCTACACCAGGCTTGATCGCGCGGGGCTGGGTGCACCCAATCTCCCGCATTGCGACAGCTCCCGGCTAAAGTGACGGTTCGCCCGGTCCGACACCACCGCATGTCATTCGCTCCCAAGTCCTCCAGCAAGTCCGCCGCCAAGGCCAAGGTCGCCTACGTCTGCTCCGAATGTGGCGCCGACCACAACAAATGGCAGGGCCAGTGCGACGAGTGCGGGGCGTGGAATTCGATGAGCGAGTTCGTGATCGAGTCGGCGGCGGCGATGAAGGCCGGCGGCACCGGGGCGTCGCGGCGCAGCGGCTGGGCCGGCAAGGTCGACGCGCCGAAAGTCACCGCGTTGAAGGACGTCACCCACAGCGAGGACGCGCGGGTCTCGACCGGCATCGGTGAACTGGATCGCGTGCTCGGTGGCGGACTGGTGCAGGGCGCTGTGGTGCTGGTTGGCGGCGACCCGGGCATCGGCAAGTCGACCTTGTTGCTGCAGGCGGTTGCGAAGATGGCCGCGACCCTGCCGGCGCTGTACGTCACCGGTGAGGAATCGCTGGCGCAGGTCGCAGGCCGCGGCGCGCGGCTGGGCCTGCCGCTGGACGGCGTCAACGCGCTGGCCGAGACCGGGGTCGAGAAGATCCTCGAGCAGGCGGTGGCTACGAAGCCGGGCTTGATCGTCGCTGATTCGGTGCAGACGCTTTGGACCGAGTCGCTGACCGCGGCGCCGGGCTCGGTCAGCCAGGTCCGCGAAAGCGCCGCGCGCCTGGTGCGTTACGCCAAGGAAACCGGCACCGCGGTGTTCCTGGTCGGTCACGTGACCAAGGAGGGCGGCATCGCCGGCCCGCGCGTGCTCGAGCACATGGTCGACGCGGTGTTGTATTTCGAGGGCGAGAGCGGCAGCCGGTTCCGGGTGCTACGCGCGTTCAAGAACCGCTTCGGCGCGGTCAACGAGCTGGGCGTGTTTGCGATGGGCGACAAGGGCCTGCGCGAAGTGCCGAATCCGTCGGCGATCTTTCTATCCGGCAGCGCCACCCCGCAACCCGGCAGCTGCGTGATGGT
>JBOHYC010000283.1:0-10375 GCA_050737755.1 Lysobacter sp. | reverse complement strand
TCGGCCTGCACGATCACGTCGTACTCCTCGCCGTCCTGCACGAACGTGGTGACGCGGCGGCTGCCCATCATCGTCTCCAGCGCGTGGCCGATGTCGGTCACGCTGACGCCGAGGTCCGCGGCGCGCTGGCGGTTGATCTGCACCCGCATCTGCGGCCGGGTTTCCTTGTAGTCCGAATCGACCGAGAACAGGCCCGGATTGGCCTCCATCTTCTCGATCATGATGTCGCGCCACTTCGCGATCTCGGCGTACTCCGGTCCACCGAGCACGATCTGGATCGGCTGGCCGCGACTGCCGACCAGGCCACCGCCCACGCGCGGGTTGGCGCGCACGCCGGTCAGGTCGTTGAGGTCGTTGCGCAGCGATTCGGCGACTTCGCTGGTGTTCTGTTCGCGCTTGTTCCAGTCCTGCAGGAACACGATGACGTTGCCGGTGTGCATCTCCTCGCTCGCGCCCCAGCCACCCGGCACGCGGGTGTTGTATCGGCGGATCGCCTTGTCTTCGCCACTGTGCTCGGCGAACACCTTCTCGACCTGCTTGATCTGCTCGACGGTGTAGTCGAAGCCGGCACCCTCGGGACCGACGATGGATACGAAGAACGCACCACGATCCTCGGCCGGGGCCAGCTCCGACGGCACCCACTTCATCAATCCGTAGCTCAGCACCACCGCGCCCAGCATCAGCGCGGCGAACAACCAGTGGCGGTCGACCGTGCGTTCGAGCAGGCGCCGGTAACGCATGCCGACCCTGTCGAGCGCGCCGTTGATCCAGCGATGCACGCGGTTGCTCTTTTCCTCGCTGTGCGGACGTACCAGCTTGGACGACATCATCGGGGTCAGTGTGAGCGCGACAAATGCTGACAGCGCCACTGCCCCGGCCAACGCCACCGACAGCTCGCGGAACAACCGCCCGGTGTTGCCTTCCATGAAGCCGACCGGCAGGAACACCGCAACCAGCACCGTGGTGGTCGCGATCACCGCGAACGCGACCTGCTTGGTGCCGCGCGAGGCCGCCACCAGTTTGGGCTCACCAAGATCGGCGCGTCGCTGGATGTTCTCCAGCACCACGATCGCGTCATCGACCACCAGTCCGATCGACAGCACCAGCGCGAGCAAGGTAAGCAGGTTGATCGAGTAGCCGAACGCGTACAGCGGGATGAACGCGGCGATCAGGCACACCGGCACGGTCAACGCCGGGATCAACGCGGCACGGAAGCTGCCCAGGAACAGCCAGATCACCACCAGCACCAGCGCCATCGCCTCGGCAAGCGTCCAGTAGACCCGCTTGATCGAGGCGTCGATGAAGACGGTGTCGTCGAACGCGACGAAGATGTTCATGCCCTCGGGCAGGGTCTTCTGGATCTCCTCGGCCTCGGCGCGCGCCGCGCGGGTGACGTCCAGCGCGTTGGCGGTGGAGGTCTTGACGATGCCCAGACCGATGTTCGGCTGGCCATTGCTCTGGTAATAGGCGCGGCGCTCGGCCGACGCCAGTTCGACCCGGGCGACATCGCCCAGGCGCACCACGTACCCACCCTCACCCTCCGCCAGCGGGATCTCGGCGAAGTCGGACGGCTTCTGGTATTCACGCGCCACCCGCAGGGTGAAGTCGCGGGTCTCCGACTCGATGCGGCCGGCGGGCAGCTCGACATTCTCGGCGCGCAGCGCGTCCTCGACATCGCGTACGCTGATGTCGCGCGCGGCCATCGCCGCACTGTCGAGCCAGACCCGCATCGCGTAGCGCTGCCGCCCGCCGATCCGGACCTGCGAAACACCATCGAGGCTGGACAGGCGATCGACGATGTAACGGTCGGCATAGTCCGACAGCTGCAGGGTGTCCATCGAGGTCGAGCTCATGTTGAGCCAGATCACCGTGTCCGAATCGCTGTCGGCCTTCTCGACCTCGGGCGGGTCCGCCTCGTCCGGCATGCGGTCGGCGACGTTGCTGATCGCGTCGCGCACATCGTTGGCGGCCGCCTCGATGTCGCGCTCCAGGGTGAACTCCATGGTCACCGACGAACGTCCGTTGACGCTGCGCGACTGGATCGTTTCGATGCCTTCGATGCCCGACAGCGCGTCTTCCAGCACCTGGGTGACGCGGGTTTCGACCACCGCCGCGGAGGCACCGGGATAGCTGACGTCGACCGAGACGATCGGCGGGTCGATTGCCGGCAGTTCGCGCAGGGTCAAGCGCGAGAACGCCATCACGCCGAGCACCATCAACAGCACGCTGATGACGGTGGCGAATACCGGGCGCCGGATCGAGAGTTCGGAGATGCTCATTCCGCGGCCGGCTCCGCTGCGGCCGGTGTCTCCGGTTGCTTGTCAGCCGTGCCGTCTGTCGACTTCTCGTCGGCCGTGCCGTTGTCGGCATCGCCATTCGCGGCCACGCGGATCTTCTCGCCGGCGCGCAACTTGCCGGTGCCATCGACCACGACCCGGTCACCCGCTTCCAGCCCGGCGATCACTTCGGCGAACCCGCCGCGACGCCCGCCCACCTCGATGTCGGCGCGCTCCACGGTGTCGTCATCGCGCACCCGGAACACATACGAACTGTTGCCGACCTGCACGATCGAAATCTCCGGTACCACCAGCGCCTGCCGCTCCGGCCGGATCAGGGTCACCTGCAGCAGCATGCCGGGACGCAGCGCGCGGTCGTCGTTGGCGAAGTCTCCGCGGACGGTGACGGCGCGGGTCACCGGGTCGATCCGCGAGTCGACCGTGCCGACGGTGCCGCTGAACTCGCGACCCGGCCACGCCGCGCTGGTCGCGGTCAGGACCTGGCCGGCGGCAAGGTGCGACAGGCTGGCTTCGGGCACGGGGAAATCGACGTAGACGCGAGCGGTGTCGTCGAGCGTGGCGATTGCGGTGCCCGGCGTCACCAGCGTGCCCGGGCTGACCTGGCGCAGCCCGAGTACACCGGCGAACGGCGCACGGATCACCCGGTCGGACAGCTGGGCCTGGATCTGCGAGACCCGGGCGTTGGCGGCATCGCGGGTGGCGCGCTGCGTATCCAGCGAGGCGCGGGCGATCAGTTGCTGGCCCGCAAGTTCGGCCTGGCGGCGGTACATACGGTCGGCTTCCTTGGCGTTGGCCTGCGCCTCGGCCAGCGAGGCGCGCTGCTGGCGTCCGCTCAGGGTGACCAGCGGGGCGCCGGCCTTGACCACGTCGCCACTCTGGAAGTGCACGTCCTCGACGGTTTCGCTGACCTTGGCGGTGACCGTGACCGACTCGCGCGCCTTGACCGTGCCCAGCGCCTGTACGGTGTCGCTCCACGGCCGCATCAGCACCGGCTCGATGGTCACGGCGGTCGCGCTGCCAGCCGACTCCGGCGCGGCGGCGTCGTCGCCACCACAAGCCGCCAGCGTCAACGCCATCGCGGTCAGGAAAGCGAAGGCGGCAAGGGGGCGGGTCGGGATTCGCATACGGGATCGGGGCCGGTAACAGGAGGGGGCAATAGTAGTCGCGGGCAGGTAACGCCCGAGTGGGCCAAAGGTTGACCGCAGCGCACGACGACCGATCCGGCAAAACCCGTGCCAGCGGAAATCGTCCGGATCGCTGGTGCCACCTGTCGGCTGTGGCACTCTGCGGTGGACGCGCCACCTCCCCCCACAGGAGCCCACCCCATGATTTACGACAGCATCGTCGACACCATCGGCCGCACCCCGGTCGTGCGCCTCAACCGGCTGGCGCCGGCCAACACCACCGTTTACGCAAAGGTGGAGTCGTTCAATCCCGGCGGATCGGTCAAGGACCGGCTGGCACTGGCGATCATCCTCGATGCCGAGGCGCGCGGCCTGCTCAAGCCCGGCGACACCGTGGTCGAGGCGACATCGGGCAACACCGGTGTGGCGCTGGCAATGGTCTGCGCGGCGCGCGGCTACAAGTTCGTCGCAATCATGACCGAGACCTTCTCGATCGAGCGCCGCAAGCTGATGCGCGCCTATGGGGCGAAAGTGATCCTGACCGCCGCGGCCGAGCGCGGCACCGGCATGGTCAAGCGCGCGGAGGAGCTCGCGGCCAAGCATGGCTGGTTCCTCGCCCGGCAATTCGAAAACCCGGCCAACCCCGCCTTCCATCGCCAGACCACGGCGGCGGAGATCCTTCAGGACTTCGCGGGGCATCGCCTCGATCATTTCGTCAGCGGCTGGGGCACCGGCGGCACCCTCACCGGAGTCGGTGAAGTGCTCAAGCTCGCCCGCCCCGAGGTCCGCATCACCGCCTGCGAACCGGCCGGCGCGTCGATGCTGGCCGGCAAGGAATGGCAGCCGCACAAGATCCAGGGCTGGACCCCGGATTTCGTGCCGGCGGTGCTCAACCGCGACGTGGCCGACGCGATCCTGCCCGTCGACGACGTACTGGCCCGCGACACCTCCCGCCGGCTGGCGGCCGAGGAAGGCATCTTCGTCGGCATTTCCGCCGGCGCCACGGTAGCCGCGGCGCTGGAGGTGGCGAAGGGCGCCGACGACGGCGCGGTGATCCTGGCGATGCTGCCGGACACCGGCGAGCGCTACCTCAGCACGTTCCTGCTGGAAGGCGTCAACGAGGGCTCGGACGACGAGTGGTTGGCGGGACTGGGGTAACCGCCGCTCCCCATGTAGGAGCGACGTAAGTCGCGATTTCCCTGATATCCGTGATCGCCGTGCAATCGCGACTTACGTCGCTCCTACAAAGGCATCGTCCGATATCACCCATGAAAAAACGCCGGCTCGAGACCGGCGTTTTCATTCGAAGCGGATGGCGCGTTACGCCGCCTTCCACTGCCCCAGCGCCGCCAGGCCATTGTCACGCGCACGCGCGAACACCGTCTCCTGCGCCTTCCCGACGTTGGCAACGATGTCCTGCGACCACAGCTTCAGCGCCGCCGACTGCATCGCGCGGCCGTAGGAGAAGCTCAGCGGCCACGGGTTCGGGCCCATGCGGTTCATCGCGTCCAGATGCGCGGTGGCGTCGTGGTCGGACTGGCCGCCCGACAGGAACACGATGCCAGGCAGGGTCGCCGGCACGGTCGACTTCAGAACCTGCAGGGTCGCTGCGGCGACGTCCTCGACACTGGCTTTGTCGCTGCTGGTGGTGCCCGGCAGGACCATCGAGGCCTTCAGGATGGTGCCTTCCAGCATCACGTTGTGCTCGTACAGCGAGGCGAACAGCGAACGCAGGGTGACCTCGGTGACCTCGAAGCACTCGTCGAGGTCGTGGCCGCCGTCCATGATCACTTCCGGCTCGACCATCGGCACCAGGCCCTGTTCCTGGCACAGCGCTGCGTAGCGGGCCAGCGCGTGGGCGTTGGCGTCGATGCAGGTGCCCGACGGGATGGTCTCGCCGATGTTGATCACCGCGCGCCACTTGGCGAAGCGGGCGCCGAGCTTGTAGTACTCCTCCAGCCGTGCGCGCAGGCCGTCGAGGCCCTCGGTCACAACCTCGCCCGGGAAGCCGGCCAGCGCGTGGGTACCCTTGTCGACCTTGATGCCCGGGATGATGCCGTTGTCGGTCATCAGCTTGGTGAACGGCACGCCGGCCTTGGTCGACTGGCGCAGGGTTTCGTCGAACAGGATCGCGCCGGAAATGTGCTCGCCCAGCTTCGGGGTCGACAGCAGCATCTCCCGGTAGGCGCGGCGATTCTCCTCAGTGCACTCGACGCCGACGCCGTCGAAACGCTTCTTGATGGTCGCGTTCGACTCGTCGATGGCGATGATGCCCTTGCCCGCGGCGACCATGGCCTGGGCGGTTTCGGCAAGCTGTTCGATACTCATTTGGGAGAGGCCCTGCTGTGGCGGAAGAGCCCGGAATTATAGCCGTTCCGGGCTCATGCCAGCCCGCAGGGTCGGATTCAGCGACGCGGCTTCCCGTCGGTTCCCACCGCTACGCTGGGCGCGCGTTCCTGTCGTATTTCGGCGTTCGGGGTCCGAAGAGGCGAAGCGTGAAGGTAGTTCGCCCGCTGTTGCTCGACAATGGCGTTTCGGCGCTGGTCTTCTCCCCAGGCCCGGGCGACGAGGGCATGGATATCCACCGAACAACGCTCCCTGAGCATTTCCGCGTCCATCGGATCCTTACCTTGGAAGCCGAGCGTCGCAACGGTGTAGGTCGTGTCTGGCGCTTCCACACCCGGCTTGGGCTGGAATTGCCAGTGACTCAGCGCACTGGCTCCCGCTTGTGCAAAAGAGTCCCAGAAACCAGCTACCGGCTCTTCGGCACCCGTGCTGCTGCTCCAGCTTTTGAGCACACTGAAATCCGACGTGGTTCCGTCATTCCTGATTGAATAACCCATTGCCAGACATACGTTATCGCCCCGCTCGGTGAACTGCGCGGGATAACCCAGTGCGGTCGGCGAAGTGACTTGCACCCACTGTTCGGCAATATCACCCTCGCTGGCGATCCGGAGATCTCCCTCAGCGTGGGCAAATCCACCGCCAAGGCAAAGCACCAACGTGGTCAAGGCAAGCTTTCGAGAAAGTTCCATGATTTTTCTCCTCGATAGGACAGGGCTACCGGTAGAAGCACCATAACGCCGGCCCAAAGCATTGACAAATGCACGAATGCATGAAAGCCCGGTCGCTAGATCGGACTTGGTGCCTTTGACAAACTCGTCTGCGCCATCGGTCTTTCGAAAAGAACTACAGTTCCCCCAGCCCTTCGGCCTTGCCGCTCGGGCCGACCTGCAGCAGACGCAGGGTGTTGGTCGCGCCGCGGTGCTCCATGTGGTCGCCGCTGGTGAAGATCAGGCGTTCGCCCTCCTCCAGCCGGTTGCTGTCGAACAGTTGCTGGATCGCGCTGCGTACCGCGTCGCGGGTGGCCAGGCCGCGGCTGTCGAAGTCCATCGGCACGACGCTGCGCATCAATGCCATCTGCCGGCGTGCGCCCGGGTGGCGCGACAGGGCAAATACCGGCGCCGGGGAGCGGAAGCGCGACAGGAAGCGGGCGGTACCGCCGGACTCGGTCATCGCCACGATCGCGCGCACGCCGACGTGTTCGGACAGGAACATCGCCGCCATCGCAATCGCCTGGTCGGCACGCTGCAGGTTGCGCGGCGCGGCCTCGAAGTCGGTGTCGTGGTCGAACTGGCGCTCGGCGCCGAGGCAGATCCGTACCAGCGCCTCGACCGACTTGACCGGGTAGCGGCCGGCGGCGGACTCGGCGGAGAGCATCACCGCGTCGGTGCCGTCGATCACCGCGTTGGCGACGTCGAGCACCTCGGCGCGGGTCGGGATCGGGCTCTCGACCATCGACTGCAGCATCTGGGTGGCGGTGATCACCACCCGGTTGCGGGCCAGCGATTCGCGGATGATCTTCTTCTGCAGGCCGGGCAGCTCGGCATCGCCGATCTCCACGCCAAGGTCGCCGCGCGCGACCATCACCACGTCGCTGGCCTCGATGATCTCGGCGAGGTTCTCGATCGCTTCGGTACGCTCGATCTTCGATACCAGCGCGGCGTTGCTACCGGCGGCGCGCGCGATCGCGCGGGCTTCGTCCATGTCGGCGGCGGTGCGGCAGAACGAGACGGCGATGAAGTCGGCGTCGAGTTCGGCGGCGACCTTGATCAACTCGCGGTCGCGTTCGGTCAATGCGCCCAGCGACAGCCCGCCGCCCTGCTTGTTGAGCCCCTTGCGGTCGGACAGCTCACCGTCGTTGAGCACACGAGTGACGATGCGGTCGCCCTCCACCGCCTCGACCTGCAATTGCATCATGCCGTCGTCGAGCAGCAGCACGTCGCCGGCGGCGACATCGCCGGGCAGGCCGAGGTAGCTGACCCCGATTTCCGACGCGGTCCCGGGCGCGGCACCGGCACGCGCGACCAGGTCGAAGCGATCGCCGGTCTTGAGCTGGACCTTGCCATCGGCGAAGCGCTCGATCCGGATCTTCGGCCCCGGCAGGTCGCACAGGATGCCGACCTCGCGCCCGACCCGCTGGCCGGCCTCGCGCACGGCCTGGGCGCGGGCGAGTTGCGAAGCCGGGTCGCCATGCGAGAAGTTGAGCCGGACTACGTCGACGCCAGCGCTCAGCAGCGCGTCGAGCACGCCGGGCGCATCGGTCGCCGGGCCGAGGGTGGCAAGGATCTTGGTACGTCGCAGCGGTATCGACATGGCATGCTTCCCCGGGGTTGCGGGTCACGCTAGCACAGCTGCCCGACGCTTCCGGTTGCATACGAATGCATGGGGAACCCGACATGCCACAACTCCATCCGACCGACGACCTGCCGGCGCTGGAAGGACCGCGCATCCGCCTGCGCGGCTTCCGCGAGGACGACCTGCAGGATTTCTACGAGGTGCATTCCGACCCGGTGGTCAACCGCTACTGGAGCTTCCCGGCGTGGACCGAGGTGTCGCAGGCGCGCGACTATTTTGCCAGCGCGATCGGTGGCCGCGATGCCGGCCGGATGCTGTGCTGGGTGATTTCCGAGCGCTATAGCGACCGTCTTGTCGGCAGCACCACGCTGTTCGCGATCGACCGCGAACAGGGTCGGGCCGAAATCGGCTATGCGTTGCGCGCCAGCCACTGGGGTCGTGGCTACGCGCAGGAAGCGCTGCGACTGGCGCTTGGCCATGCATTCGACACGCTCGGACTACGCCGGATCGAGGCCGACATCGACCCGCGCAATGCGGGGTCGTGCAAGCTGGTCGAACGCATGGGGTTTGTCCGCGAGGGCCTGCTACGCGATCGCTGGTGCGTTGCCGGCGAAATCAGTGATAGCGCGATCTATGGGCTGCTCGCCAGCGACCGGCTCACGCAGGACCTGTAGGAGCGACGTAAGTCGCGAATGCACGGTGAACCCGGATATCAGTGGAATCGCGACTCACGTCGCTCCTACATCCAAGCTAGATTCGCGAATATCAAGTGGTCAGAACAGCTGCAGGACTCCCGCTTTTATCCCCGCGCGGCCAGCGCCGCCACCGCCGGAAGCTGCTTGCCTTCGAGGAACTCCAGGAACGCGCCGCCGCCGGTCGAGATGTACGACACCTCGGCCTCGATGCCGTACTTGTCGACCGCCGCCAGGGTGTCGCCGCCGCCGGCGATCGAGAATGCGTCGCTGGCCGCGATCGCCCGCGCCAGCGTCTCGGTACCGTGGCCGAAGGCGTCGAACTCGAACACCCCGACCGGTCCGTTCCAGACCACGGTACCGGCACGCTTGATCAGCTCGGCGTAACGCGCGGCGGTGTCCGGGCCGATGTCGAGGATCATGTCGTCGGCGCCGACCGCGTCGACCGCCTTCACCGTCGCTGGCGCATCGGCCGCGAACGCCGGCGCGACCACAACGTCGGTCGGCACGGGGATATCGGCGCCACGCGCCTTGGCGTCGGCCATGATCTTTTTGGCGGTGTCGACCAGGTCCATCTCCACCAGCGACTTGCCGACGCCATGGCCCATCGCCGCGATGAAGGTGTTGGCGATGCCACCGCCGACGATCAGCTGGTCGACCTTGGACACCAGCGACGCCAGCAGCTCCAGCTTGGTGCTGACCTTGGAGCCGGCGACGATCGCCAGCAGCGGCCGCGCCGGCTGGTCGAGCGCCTTGCCGAGGGCATCGAGTTCGGCCATCAGCAGCGGCCCGCCGGCGGCGACCCTGGCGTGCTTGATGACGCCGTGGGTCGAGGCCTGCGCGCGGTGCGCGGTGCCAAACGCATCCATCACGAACACGTCGCACAACGCCGCATAGGCCTTGGCCAGCGCCTCGTCGTCCTTCTTCTCGCCGACGTTCATGCGGCAGTTCTCCAGCAGCACCAGTTGGCCCGGTTTGACGTCGACGCCGCCGACCCAGTCCTTGACCAGCGGCACATCGATGCCGAGCAATTGCGACAGGCGCTCGGCGACCGGCTGCAGCGATTCGTGCTCGCTCCAGACGCCTTCGCTGGGGCGGCCGCGGTGCGACATCACCATCACCGCCGCGCCTTTCTCCAGCGCGGACTTCAACGTCGGCAACGCGGCACTGATGCGCTGCTGCGAGGTGATGCGACCGTTGTCGTCGATCGGCACGTTGAGGTCCTCACGGATCAGCACGCGCTTGCCGGAGAGGTCGAGGTCGGTCATGCGGACGATGGTCATCGGATTGGCGCCTTGAAGCCTCCCCGTCATGGAGAGGTTGGGTGATAGGGGTTGCAGGCCGGACGAACCCGGCTGCCGAGGTGCGCATTGTCCCGCCGACGTCGTTCCGGGGCAAATCGCGGCACGATGCACGACGATCGACGGATCACAACATTTTGTGTTGACGATGCGAAATATCGCGCTATGTTGTGGTCGTCGGTGCCGGCCTCGCGGCTGGCTTAAAACGGGAAGCCGGTGCGGACACCTCGTCCAATTCCGGCGCTGCCCCGCAGCGGTAGTGGAAACGAAAGCCGTCATGGCACTGGGCAAACGCCCGGGAAGCGACGGCCGGTAGGTGGAGC
>JBOHYC010000282.1:0-2332 GCA_050737755.1 Lysobacter sp. | reverse complement strand
GACCAGCCGCACCGCCTCGCTCAGCCCGGACGTCAATCGCCCCGGCTTCCGCGCGGTCGACTTCGACGACTTGCGCATCGCCTACCGCGAGGCCGCCGACGGCCTGATCGACGGCGGCGCCGACGTGCTGATGGTCGAAACCGTGTTCGACACGCTCAACGCCAAGGCCGCGCTGTTCGCGATCGCCGAGGCGTTCGATGCGCGCGGCGCGCGGCTGCCGGTGATGGTGTCGGGCACGATCACCGACGCCTCCGGTCGCACCCTGTCGGGCCAGACCGCCGAAGCCTTCTGGTATTCGCTGCGTCATGCGCAGCCGCTGGCAATTGGCCTCAACTGCGCGCTCGGTGCCAAGGACTTGCGCCCGCACGTCAACGTGCTTTCGCAGATCGCCGACACCCATGTCAGCACCCACCCGAACGCCGGCCTGCCGAATGCGTTCGGCGGCTACGACGAAACGCCTGAAGACATGGCGACGATGCTGCGCGAGTTCGCCGAGTCCGGTCTGTTGAACCTGGTCGGTGGTTGTTGCGGCACCACCCCGGCGCACATCGCCGCGATCGCCGAGGCCGTACACGGCCTTGCCCCGCGCGAAGTGCCGCAGCTGGCCGACGCCGCATGAGCATCCCCCGCCAGACCCGTCTCAGCGGTCTCGAACCGCTGACGATCACCCCGGAAAGCAACTTCATCAACGTCGGCGAGCGCACCAACGTCACCGGCAGCGCGCAGTTCCGCAAGTTGATCAAGGACGACCGCTACGACGAGGCGGTAGTGGTCGCACGGCAACAGGTCGAGAGCGGCGCGCAGGTGCTCGACGTCAACATGGACGAGGGCCTGCTCGACTCCGAACAGGCGATGGTCACCTACCTCAACCTGATCGCCGCCGAGCCCGACATCGCGCGGATCCCGGTGATGGTCGACAGCTCCAAGTGGACAGTCATCGAGGCCGGGCTGAAGTGCCTGCAGGGCAAGGGCATCGTCAACTCGATCTCGATGAAGGAAGGCGAGGACGAGTTCCTGCGCCAGGCCCGGCTGGTGCGCCGCTACGGCGCCGCCGTGGTGGTGATGGCATTCGACGAGGACGGCCAGGCCGACACCGTGCAGCGCAAGGTCGATATCTGCTCGCGTGCATTCAAGCTGCTGACCGAACAGGTCGGCTTCCCGCCCGAGGACATCATCTTCGACCCCAATGTGTTCGCGATCGCCACCGGCATCGAGGAGCACAACGACTACGGCGTCGCCTTCATCAAGGCTGCGCGCGAGATCCGGCGACGCTTCCCGCTCAGCCACATTTCCGGCGGCGTCTCCAACGTCAGCTTCTCGTTCCGTGGCAACGAGACCGTGCGGCAGGCGATCCACACCGTGTTCCTGTACCACGCGATCAAGGCTGGCATGGACATGGGCATCGTCAACGCCGGCGCACTGCCGCTGTACGACGACCTCGATGCCGAGTTGCGCACTGCCGTCGAGGACGTGGTGCTCAACCGCAACCCCGAGGCGACCGAAACCCTGCTGACGCTGGCCGAGCGCTACCGCGGCAAGAAGGGCGAGAAGAAGGTCGAGAACCTGGCGTGGCGCGACCAGCCGGTGCGCGCTCGGATCAGCCACTCGCTGGTGCACGGCATCGACCAGTACGTGATCGAGGACACCGAGGAGGCTCGCGCAGAAGCCGCACGCCCGCTCGACGTCATCGAAGGCCCGCTGATGGACGGCATGAACGTGGTCGGCGACCTGTTCGGCGCCGGCAAGATGTTCCTGCCGCAGGTGGTCAAGTCGGCCCGCGTGATGAAGAAGGCGGTCGCCCACCTGCTGCCCTACATCGAGGCGGAAAAGCTGCGCACAGGCGATACCGGCAAGTCCAACGGCAAGATCGTCATGGCGACCGTCAAGGGCGACGTCCACGACATCGGCAAGAACATCGTCGGCGTGGTGCTGGCCTGCAACAACTTCGAGGTCATCGACCTCGGAGTGATGGTGCCGGCGCAGAAGATCCTCGACACCGCCAAGGCCGAGAACGCCGACCTGATCGGCCTCTCCGGCCTGATCACGCCGTCGCTGGAGGAGATGAGCCACGTCGCCCGCGAGATGCAGCGGCAGGAATTCACCATCCCGCTGCTGATCGGCGGCGCGACCACCTCGCGCGCGCATACCGCGCTGAAGATCGACCCGTATTACAAGCCGGGTACCGTGTGGGTGAAGGATGCTTCACGTGCGGTCGGCGTCGCCCAGTCGCTGATCAGCATGGAAACCCGTGCACCGTTCATCGCCGCCAACGCCTCCGACTACGCCGAAATCCGCGAGCGCCACCGCAACCGGGATGGCGGCAAGCGGCTGG
>JBOHYC010000281.1:0-4245 GCA_050737755.1 Lysobacter sp. | reverse complement strand
GGCTTGTTCAACAAACTGAAGAACTGGTATCGCGGCGAGTTCTAGATTTGTAGCGATAAAACGAAAGATAAAACAGTTTCACGGCGACACACGATCAGACAACAGCAACACCTATAACTAGACGAGGACACGGACATGGCATATTTCGAACTGGTAGAAAAGATGGCGCCGAATGCGGTCATCAAGGTTGTGGGCGTGGGTGGCGGCGGCGGCAACGCGGTCGCGCACATGGTCAACGGCAGCGTGGACGGTGTGGAATTCATCACCGCCAACACCGACGCGCAGGCAATCAAGAACTGCGGCGCGAAGCTGCAGCTGCAACTCGGCAGCAACGTCACCAAGGGCCTGGGCGCGGGTGCGAATCCGGAAGTCGGCCGCCAGGCCGCGCTGGAAGACCGCGAGCGCCTGATGGACGCAATGCAGGGCGCCGACATGGTGTTCATCACCGCCGGCATGGGCGGCGGCACCGGCACCGGAGCGGCGCCGGTGGTCGCGCAGCTGGCCAAGGAGATGGGCATCCTGACCGTCGCCGTGGTCACCAAGCCGTTCCCGTTCGAGGGCCGCCGCCGCATGCAGGTCGCGCTCAAGGGCATCGAGGAATTGAGCCACCATTGCGACTCGCTGATCACCATTCCCAACGAGAAGCTGATCACCGTGCTCGGCCGCAACGCGACCATGGTCCAGGCCTTCCGTGCCGCCAATGACGTGCTGCTCGGCGCGGTGCAGGGCATCGCCGACCTGATCGTGCGTCCGGGCCTGATCAACGTCGACTTCGCCGACGTGCGCACCGTCATGTCCGAGATGGGCCTGGCGATGATGGGCAGCGGTTCGGCCCGCGGAGACGACCGCGCGCAGGCCGCGGCCGAGGCGGCGGTGCAGAACCCGCTGCTGGACGACGTCAACCTGCAGGGCGCCAACGGCATCCTGGTCAACATCACCGCCGGTCCGGACTTCACCATGGCCGAGTTCGACGAAGTCGGCCGCACCGTCGAGGCGTTCGCCTCGGAGGATGCGACCGTGGTCATCGGCACCGTGCTCGACCCGGACATGCAGGACGAGGTCAAGGTCACCGTGGTCGCCACCGGCCTGAACCGTGCGGTCGCCCGCCAGGGAAAGCCGAACGAGAACCGCGCTCCGATCCAGCTGGTCCGCGACGGCACTACCGGCCAGCCGATGTTCCCGGCCGAGGACGCAGTCGCCGCACCGATGCCGAGCTTCGGCGGCAGCCTGCGCGGCAGCACCGGCCGTTCGGAAGCTCCGGCGCCGGCGCCCACTCCGGCCGCGGCGGATTTCGGCAACGACAGCTATCTGGATATCCCGGCGTTCCTGCGCCGCCAGGCCGACTGACGTGACCTGATCCACCGCTACAACCATGTCCAGAGTTTGGTCCCGGGGCCCCCATGCCCGGGGCATTTTGACCGGTCGGCCGCCTTCGCGGCGGACCGACCGGTCCTTTCCCAAGTGCCTTTCAAAAGCCCCCTTCACATATCTTTCCAGTCGGGTTCAGCACGTTGGGTGTTAATCTTTCCGCCCGAAAACCAAGGCCCGCCCTGATCCGATGCTGCGCCAGCGCACTCTCAAGAACGTGATCCGCGCCACCGGCGTGGGCCTTCACAGTGGCGAGAAGGTCTTCCTGACCCTGCGCCCGGCCCCGGTCGATGCCGGCATCCTGTTCCGCCGCGTCGACCTCGACCCGGTGGTCGAGATTCCCGCGCGCGCCGAGCTGGTCACCGAAACCGTGCTGTGCACCGGCCTCAGTCAGGGAGCCGGCAAGGTCATGACCGTCGAGCACCTGCTGTCGGCGCTGGCCGGGCTGGGGATCGACAACTGCTATATCGACCTGTCCGCGCCCGAAGTCCCGATCATGGACGGCTCGGCTGGCCCGTTCGTGTTCCTGCTGCAGTCGGCCGGCGTGGCCGAGCAGGAGGCGCCCAAGCGCTTCATCCGCATCAAGCACCCGGTCGAGGTCCGCGATGGCGACAAGGTCGCCCGGTTCGAGCCCTACGACGGCTTCCGTCTCGGCTTCACGGTGGTGTTCAACCACCCGGCGATCCCCGACACCCGGTCGCGTGCCGAGGTCGAGTTCTCGACCGACAACTACATCCGCGAAGTCAGCCGCGCCCGCACGTTCGGCTTCATGCACGACCTTGAGTACATGCGCGAGCGCAACCTCGGCCTCGGCGGCTCGATGGACAACGCGATCGTGCTCGACGAGTTCCGCGTACTGAACGAGGACGGCCTGCGCTACGCCGACGAGTTCGTCCGCCACAAGATCCTCGACGCCGTCGGCGACCTCTACCTCGCCGGCCACGCCATCATCGGGGCCTACGAAGGCCACAAGTCCGGCCACGCCCTCAACAACAAGCTGGTGCGTGCGCTGCTGGCCGAACAGTCGGCCTGGGATATCGTCACCTATACCGGCGAAGACGCACCGGTCCCGGTGGCCTACAGCCAGCCCGCGGCGGTCTGACGCCGAATAAGGACGCCCGATCCTGTTCCCGGGTGCGCCCCGTCACGGATGTGAATACCCCGTGACACCATAACTATAATTTAACAAAACCCTTCTCATTTCTTAACAAGCGAGGGGGTTTTGCGTTTTAGGATGCCCCGTCGATGATCACCTGGTCTTCACGGCAGGAAGCATGCCAAGGGCGGACAGCCGCCGACCGGGTTTCATTTGGTGTCATCGGAGCCGGGATTGTTGTCGGGCTTCAATGACGCCAGCGCGGACTGCAGGGCTTCTTTCGCAGCCGGCGACATGGTCACGGTTTTCCGGGGCGCCTGCAGGGGCGGCGTGTTCGGAACGAGGCTCGTCTTGACGACGAACTCGGCCGCGGCCAACCCGATGGATCGGGCGGCATCGAGCAGTTCCGGCGCGAGCAGGCGAAGTTTCGCCCGCCACACCGGGGCATCGACAACAAATACGAGCCTGCCGCGCTCGTAGTTCGCCAGCCGCGCATGCGCGGCGAGCGGAGACGGCAGGAGGGGGCGTAACCGACGGTCCAACTCGTCGAGCCACATGGCACGACGGATCGGGTCGCCAGCGGGCTCCGCCAGCAGCGCATCGAGCGCAGCGGTGGGGGTCGAGGGACGGCGCGGTGGGTTGGACCTGGAATCAGACATCGGACATATGACCTTTAACGACATCCTAAACAAATCGCGCGACATGCTGGCCTCCCAGGCGAGAAATGTCGGCCAGGCGCTGGTCCACCATGGCATGCAGCGTCCCGGCGTGGCCGCGGCCCTGCTGCTCGGTGGCGGCCTGGCGATCGGCGTCGGTGGCGGCATCGCCGGCAACCTGGCGCTGCGCGCGCAGGTCGACCAGCAGCAGGCGCAGATCGAGAACACCCGCGCCGATGCCCAGCGCGAGATCAATGCGCTGGCGGCGCGTCTCGGCGAGCTGCAGGCCGAGGCCAACCGCCTCAACGCCCTCGGCGAGCGCCTGACCCGCATCGGCCAGTTGCAGGACGGCGAGTTCGACTTCAACAAGCCGGTCGGCGTCGGTGGTACCGGCGCGGTGGAGGACATGCCGAAGGCCGAGCTCGACAGCGGGCTGGCCCAGCTCGGTGCGCAGTTCAAGGCTTCCGGCGAGCAACTGGGCGTGCTGGAATCGCTGCTGTTCAATCGCCAGCTGGACATGAACTCGGTGCCGTCGCGCGAGCCGATCCACAGCTACATCACCTCCGGGTTCGGTCACCGCGCCGATCCGATCCGCGGTGGTCGCGCCTACCACAAGGGCATCGATTTCGAAGCCGACGTCGGCGACCCGGTGATGGCCGTGGCCGACGGTGTGGTCAGCTTCTCCGGTCGCCGCTCGGGTTATGGCAATACGATCGAGATCGACCACGGCAACGGTTACGTGACCCGCTACGCGCACAACTCGCGGCTGGAACGCAAGGTCGGCTCGCTGGTCCGCGCCGGGCAGGAGATCGCCAAGGCCGGCTCCACTGGCCGTTCGACCGGTGCCCACGTGCATTTCGAGGTGTGGCAGAACGGCGTGGCGGTCAATCCGAACAAATTCCTGCAACAGCAGTCACCCCTGCGCGGCTGACCGCAGGCGCGTGGGGCGCGACGCTCTGATCGAGGCAGGGCCTTGATAGGCGATCCGGCGACCCCCGCGCTAGAATGATCGTTTCGCCATCACGGGGCGCCTGGCGCCCCGTTGTCGTTGGCGACCGCTTTCGGACTCCTTTTCGGACCGCACATGCTCAACAACCTGCTTACCAGCGTCTTCGGCAGTCGCAA
>JBOHYC010000280.1:0-6056 GCA_050737755.1 Lysobacter sp. | reverse complement strand
AGCAGGCGGAGTACCTGACCGCAGTCGCTCGGCATTTCCCGCGCGGTACCCGGGTCACCCGGCCGGGCGGCGGCTACTTCCTGTGGCTGGAGTTGCCGGCGGGCACCGATGCGCTGGCGATCCAGCGCGGCGCGATCGCGAACGGCATCAGCATCGCGCCCGGGCCGATGTTTTCCGCCAGCCGTGGCTTCGGCAACTGCCTGCGGCTCAACTGCGGGCATCCGCTGGATGCGCGTGCGCAGGGCGCGCTGGCGACGCTGGGTCGCTTTGCCCGGGCCGCCCACGGCGCCGGGAAGGCCGTGTAGAAGCCGTTTCAGCCGCGGTCGGATGGTCGATCCCCCGAGCCGGCTTTTGTTCCAGCTATCGCAACGCCTGTTTCACCGCGGCCAGGAACTCCGGGTCCGGCTTGCCGCCCATCTGTTCGGTGCGCGCGAGGATGCGGCCGTCCGCGTCGAGCAGGACCAGCGCGCTGGTGTGGTTGAACTCGCCGTCGGCGAGCGCGCGGTAGCGGATGCCGAGCACGCCGGCGACGCTACGCACTTCGTCGGCCGGCGGGCTGGCAAGGGTCCAGCGCGTCGTGTCGAGCTTGCGCTGGTTGACCACTGTCTTCAGCGCGGCCGGGTCGTCGCGGGCCGGGTCCATGCTGATCAGGACGATACCGAGCCGCACCTGCTCGGCCGGCGACAGCTGGCGCTCGATCGCCTTGCCGCTGTCGACGATCAGAGGACAGATGTACTGGCACGAGGTGTAGAACATCCCGACCAGTCGCGGCTGGCCGCGCAGCGCGCTCCACGGTCGGGTCTTGCCGGCGTGGTCGGTCAGCTGCACTGGCAACTGGTAGACCGAGTCACGCGGCAGCGGCGCGTCGGCGGCGGTGGCGATGGCCGGCAGCGCCACCATCAGCATGGCGAGGGCAAACGCCCGGAACAGGTTCATGGCAGATCCTTGACGCAGCGGAAGCCGAGGTTGGCGGTGGTATCGGGCGCGTCGAGCGAGGACAGCATCGCCACCCGCATCAGCACCGCGTAGTTGTCGCGGTCGTCCATCGACAGTGCCCCGGCGCCGCAGAAGCGGGCGTTGTCCGGATCACCCTGGTTACGGTTGTCCGCGTCGACCAGCAGCGAGGAGAAATCGTCCGTCCATTCCCACACCAGCCCGTGCAAGTCCTGCACGCCGTACGCGTTCGGCGTCTGCAGGCCCGCGCGCGGCAAGGCGCTGTTGGACGGACGCGAGTACCAGGCCAGGATGCGCTCGCGCCACACCGGGTCCTTGCGTGCGTCGCGGCGGGTTTCGTCGGCGGCCGCCGCGTACTCCCACTCGTTCCACGTCGGCAGGCGTGCGCCCTGGGCCTCGCAATAGGCGGATGCGGCGAACCAGCTGACCTGCACCACCGGTTGCGCGGCGGTTGCATCGTTGCCCAGCTCGACCGGGCCGGACCAGTGCGACAGGTAGCGGGATTCGGCCATGACGCTGGCGACCCGATCGCGCCGCCATTGCGGATTGGCCTTCACGAACGCGAGGAACTCGCCGTTGGTGACGGGCCGCTTCATCATCGAAAACGGCGCGACCCTGACGTTGCCAGGGACGTCCTCGTAATCGAGCGTGCTGCGGAAGCTGCCGCCGGGCAGCGTCGCGTAGTCCCCGCTGGAGCCGCTGCCGGCCACCAGGCCGGCGATGGGCATCGCGAGAAACAATACGACGACCGCCCGGCGGATCACGTCAGTGGCCCGCCGAAGCGTTGGCGGGCTTCACCTTGCGGATTTCCGCGGCCTCCGCCTTGGTCACGTGCCCACCCGGGTTACCCCAGCTGTTGAGTACGTAGGTCGAGATGTTGGCGACCTCGTCGTCGGTCAGCTGGCTCATCGGCGGCATGATCGAGTTGTAGTCGGTGCCGTTGACCGTCACCGGGCCCTGCAGGCCGTGCAGGATCACCCGCGGCAGCGACTTGGGGTCGGCGGCGATGTAGTCGGACTTCGCCAGCGGCGGGAACACACCCTCCATGCCGGCGCCGTTGGCCTGGTGGCAGGTCGAGCAGGTACCCAGGAACAGGGCCTCGCCGGCCTTGACCTGCTGCTCGACGGTAAGGTCGCCGGTGCTGGCCGATTCGGCCGCCACGGTCACCGCCTGCATGTTGGCCTGCGCCCGGTCGCCGATGTAGACCGCGTCGACCTCCAGCCCCGAGTAGATCGCCTTGTTCTCCGGACCGCTGGCCTGGAGGATGCCCAGCGCGCCCTTGTTGAAGGCGCGGAACAGGCTGTGGTCGACCAACACGTAGCTGCCCGGCACCTCCATGTGGAACTCCATCATCGCCGCGCCGCCGGACGGAATCAGCGTGGTCTGGACGTTCTCTTGGAACTTGGTGCCGCCCTCGTACCAGACCTTGTCGAAGATCTCGCCGATCACGTGGAAGCTCGACACCAAATTGGGGCCGCCGTTGCCGACGTACAGGCGCACGTTCTCGCCGGTATTGGCGGTCAGCACCTTGTCACCGGTCAGCGAGCCTTCCGAACCGTTGAACAGCACGTAGGTCGGGTGCTCGTCGATCGCCTTCTCCATGTCGAAGCCCTGCAGGCCCTTCTCGCGGTACTTGCCCGTCGTGTAGAAGTCGCCCTGCATGACGTAGTACTCCTTGTCGACCGGCGGCAGGCCCTCCGGCGGCTCGACCAGGATCAGGCCGTACATGCCGTTGGCCACGTGCATGCCGACTGGCGCGGTGGCGCAGTGGTAGACGTACAGGCCGGCGTTGAGTGCCTTGAAGCTGAAGCGGGTGACGTGGCCGGGCGCGGTGAAGCTCGACGTCGCGCCGCCGCCGGGGCCGGTGACGCCGTGCAGGTCGATGTTGTGGGGCATCTTGCTGTCGGGCATGTTGCGCAGGTGGAACTCCACCGTGTCGCCCTGGCGCACGCGGATGAAACTGCCCGGCACTGTGCCGCCGAAGGTCCAGAAGGTGTAGTCCACGCCTTCGGAAATCGGCATGACCTTCTCGATGACCTCCAGCTCGACCACCACCTTGGCCGGGTAGTCGCGACCGGTCGGCGGCGGCACGTTCGGCGGGCTGGTCAGCACCGCTTCGACCGGTTTGCCCCGTGGCGGGCCGAAGTCGCCCTTGCGCGAACCGCCGGTTTCACCCGTGTCGGACTGGGCGGTCGGTTTGGATGCGTCCGGCGGCGCGTTGCCGCCATCGCAGGCGACCAGCGCCAGCGCAAAGACCGCTGCTAACACGATGCGGGTGTTGGGTTTCACGTGGGATCCCTTTGTAGTTGGGCGTTGCGGAACTGCCGCGCGGGGCAAGCATGACGGTTTCCATTCAGCTTGTATCGCCCCGGGTCAACTGGATGCGAAGGGCTGCACAGTTGCCAGGGAAACGCTGTCTGCCGGCTGTGACTTGATCCAGATCAGCGCGATCGCTGCGTGGCAGGAGTCTGCTGTACCAGCCGGGACACCCCGGATAGCAGGAGAGCAACATGAGCGATTTCGAGGTGGGCGATCTGGGTGAGTTCGAACTGGCCCTGGGCGGCAGCGTGATCGAGATGATATTCGCCGCCGGCCGTTCCGCTCGGGTGCTCCGGAACGATCCTGCGGCCACCATGGAGGAGCAGGCCATCGACGACGCGCTTGCTGACAGTTTCCCGGCCAGCGACCCGCCCGCCTGGACCATGGGGCGACACGACCGGTGAGCGCGGCGGCGCGAATCGCACTGGCGGAAGTACGCCGCGCGATCGATGTCGTCGACGACGCATCGCTGCTGTTGCTGGCCATGCGTGGCCGGCTGGCCGTGGCTGCCGGCCGTTGCAAGCACGCGCAGCACCGGCCGTTGCGCGACCTGCAGCGCGAAGCCCGGGTGCATGCGCGCTCGCAGCGGCTGGCCGCCCGCATCGGGGTACCGGGCGACACCGCTCGCGCCGCGATCACGCTGGCCATCGCCGATGCCCGGCGTCGGCAACGCCATGTGGATGACCTGGGTCAAGGCCGTCGCCGGCCCTCGTCGCGCACCATGCGCGTCATCATGCCGAACCCTTCCGACACTCCGTTCGCAGCGCCAGGCGCCGTTCCCGCACGCTGGCTGTTGCGCCTGCTGCCACCCCCCCACCGGTTCGCACCGGTGGTGCGTGCGTTGCCGACCGCTTCGCGTCACCGCGTCATCGAACGTGCGTGCAACAAGGTGCTGGCGCCCTCGATCGCCAGCGGCGACCTCGACTTCATGCAGGGCCGCCGACTCGGCATCGAAGTGACCGACCTCGACCTGGGCTGGACGGTCGAACGTGACGGCGACCGCCTGCGTGTCGGCGACGGCCCCGCCGCAGCCAGCGTGTGCGGCACTGCGACCGACCTGCTGTTGCTTGCCGCACGGCTTGAAGACGCGGACACGCTGTTCTTCCAGCGCCGGCTGGTGCTGACCGGCGACGTCGAGCTCGGCCTGACCGTGCGCAACCTGCTGGAACGCCTGCCGTGGGAAACCGTGCCGCTGGGCGTGCGCATCGGACTGAACCGTGGCGCGCGGCTGGCCCGGGCGGCACGCGAGGCGCATCGCGAGGATGCGCGCCGCCCGTAATTCGATCGCGGCTGAAGTCACCCTGCAAGAGCAACGGATTCCAACCTGATGAATACCACCGATACCCTCGTCGCGCCGCGCTGGCGCGACGGGCTCGAGGACGAGTACGCCGTACTGCGGCAGACCCTGGACCGGCTGATTCCCTGCCTGGAAGTGCCGATGCACCTGCCGTGGATCGATGCGATCAACGCGCTCAAGAAGCGGCGTGGCGCGGTGGTCATGGCGCACAGTTACCAGTCCCCCGAGATCTTCCACGGCGTGGCCGACATCACCGGCGACTCGTTGGCATTGGCGCAGGCCGCCGCGGACTGCGACAGCGACCTGATCGTGCTGTGCGGCGTCCACTTCATGGCCGAGAGCGCGAAGATCCTGGCGCCCGACAAGACGGTGCTGATCCCCGACCTCGAAGCCGGCTGCTCACTGGCCTCCTCGATCAACGCCGCCGACGTGCGCGCGCTGCGCCTCAGGCACCCGGGCGTGCCGGTGGTCAGTTACGCCAACACCTCGGCCGAAGTGAAGGCCGAGTCCGACGCCTGCTGCACGTCGGCCAACGCGGTGCAGGTGGTCGAGGCGATCGCCAACGAAACGGGCAGCGACCGGGTGATCTTCCTGCCCGACCGCTACCTCGGCAGTTGGGTGGCGCAACAGACCGACGTCGAACTGGTTCTGTGGAACGGCACCTGCGAGGTCCACGAGACATTTACCGCGCAACAGGTGCGGCACACCCGCGAGCAGTTCGACACCAAGGTGGTCGCGCATCCGGAGTGCTCGCCGGAGGTGCTGGCGGAGGCCGACTTCGTCGGATCGACCAGTGCGATGGGGCGTTGGCTGGCGAAGGAGAGGCCGGCGCGGGTGGCGATGATCACCGAGTGCTCGATGGCCGACAACCTGCGCAACGAGTTCCCCGAGGTGGAGTTCATCAAGCCCTGCAACCTGTGCCCGCACATGAAGCGGATCACCCTGCCCAACATCCACGCGTGCCTGCGTGACCTCCGCCACGAGGTGCTGGTAGCGCCGGAGGTGCGCGTACGCGCGCGCGCCGCTCTGGACCGGATGCTGGCGATCGGCCGTCGCGAGCGCGTTTGATGTGGCATGCGGCGCCGCTGGTGGTGGTAGGTGGCGGTATCGCCGGGTTGTGCACCGCGCTCGCCGCAGCGCCGCGGCCGGTGCTGCTGCTGAGCCGCGGTGAACGCAGCGAGGACACGGCCAGCGCAATGGCCCAGGGTGGCATCGCCGCGGCGCTGGACCCGGCCGACAGCGTCGGCGCGCACGTCACCGATACCCTGCTCGCAGGAGCCTTCCGCAACGACGGCGGGCTGGTGCGCGTGTTGACCACGGCGGCGCCAGGGGCGATCGAGTGGTTGCGCAATCACGGGGTCGATTTCGATTGCGACGATGACGGCGCATTGCGGCTCGGTCGCGAAGGCGGCCACCAGTGCGCTCGCATCGTCCACGCCGGCGGCGATGCGACCGGTGCCCGGGTGGTCGCGGCATTGTCGCGGGC
>JBOHYC010000279.1:0-3468 GCA_050737755.1 Lysobacter sp. | reverse complement strand
TCACCGCACCCAGCTACCTGATCCAGGGCACCGGCTACGGCGATGTCGGCAGCGCGTTCGCGGCCGTGGATGACCGCCTGAGTGTGTTGCAGGGCGAGATCGATGCGATCGAACTGACCCCTGGGCCTGCCGGCCCGCGGGGTCCCAAAGGCCCCAAAGGTCCTAAAGGTTCAGCCGGCCAGACCGGTGCGCAAGGCGCGGACGGCATCGCGGGCGCACCCGGTCCGCAAGGCTCTGAAGGCCCGGCCGGACAGACCGGTCCGCAAGGTCCGGCTCGCGAAGGCATGGCCGCCGGCGGGGGCGCGGGACTGGCAGCCGGCCAAGGCAGCCTCGCGCTCGACGACAACGACACCGCCATCGGCACCAATGCCAGGGTCAACGCCGCCAACAGCACCGCGCTGGGCAGCAACAGCAGCGTCGACGCCGTTGCCAGCAACGCGGTTGCATTGGGTGCCGACTCCGCCGTTACCGCCAACGGCGGCAGCGCGGTTGGTCAGGGAGCGTCGGTCACGGCCGAGGGCGCAGTTGCGCTCGGTCAGGGCTCGGTGGCGGACGAGGCCAACACCGTCTCGGTCGGCACCGCTGACAACCAGCGGCGGGTGACCAACGTCGCGGCGGGCGTCAATTCGACGGACGCCGCCAACGTCGGCCAGTACCAGGCGGCCGACGCGGCGACGCTCGCATCGGCCAACGCACATGCCGATGTCACAGCGACGCAGACGTTGAGCTCGGCCAATGCGTACACCGACAACACCGCGACGCAGACGCTGCACTCGGCCAATGCCTACACCGACAGCCGCTTCACCACGCTCAATGACGACTTCACCGCCCTGCGCGGCCAGGTCGATACCCGCTTCAACGAGCAGGAGCACCGCATCGACCAGATGGGCGCGATGAGTGCGGCGATGGTCAACATGGCCACCAGTGCCGCCGGCATCGACACCGTCAACCGGGTCGGCATGGGCGTGGGCTTCCAGAACGGTGCGACGGCGCTTTCGCTGGGTTACCAGCGGGCGCTGTCGGAGCGCGCGACGGTGACCTTCGGAGGCGCGTTCAGCGGCGACGACAGCTCGATCGGTGCCGGCGTCGGCTTCGGCTGGTAATCCGGCACCTGCAACAACCCGCATTAAAAAACACGACGTTCCACTCCATACAAGGACCTGTACATGACCCGTAACAACGCTTCTATCCGCATGACCCTGATGGCCACGATGGTCGCAAGCGCCCTGGCCGCCCCCGCTGCCATGGCCGGCAACGGCAACGGCAACGGAAACCTGGAAACCCGCCCTATGGCGGCACCGGCCGCGCCCGCCGACAGCGGTGCCCGCCTGATCGTCCAGTACCGCGACGGCCAGGCCGCCCGGGCGAGCAAGTTGAAGACCGTCAACGGCGCCGCCAACCGGGCGCATGCCTCGCGCCTTGTCCGCAGCGCCGCCGACGCCCGCCAGCCGGCACCGACCGCGCACTACCTGCGCAAGCTGGCGGTCGGCGCGGACCTGGTCCGGCTCTCGCACAAGGTAGGCAACGCCGAACTCGACGCCGTCGTCCGCGAGCTGAAGGCCGACCCGACGGTGAAGTCGGTCGAGGTCGACCGGATGATGCGCGCCATCGGCACGCCCGCGCCGCGCGTCGCCCGCGCCGCGCTGGTGCAGCCGCAGCTGGTGGTCGACGACCAGTACTACGCGCAGTACCAGTGGCACCTGCAGGACACCGCGGGCGGCATCAACGCACCGGAAGCCTGGGACGTTTCCACCGGTGAGGGCGTGGTGGTGGCGGTGCTCGATACCGGCATCGTCGCCCACCCGGACATGGACGCGAACATGCTCGCCGGCTACGACTTCATCAGCGACGCGGCGATCTCGCGCCGCCCGACCGACGAGCGCGTGCCCGGCGCTTATGACTACGGCGACTGGTACGACGCGGGCGAGTGCGGCGAGCCCGTGGGCTCCGGCAGCTCGTTCCACGGCACCCACGTCGCCGGCACCATCGCCGAGCAGAGCAACAATGCGATCGGCATGGCGGGCATCGCCCACGACGCCAAGGTGTTGCCCGTGCGCGTGCTCGGCAAGTGTGGCGGTTACACCTCCGACATCGCCGACGCGATCATCTGGGCCGCCGGTGGCGATGTCCCCGGCGTGCCGGCCAACGCTTTCCCGGCCGAGATCATCAACATGAGCCTGGGCGGCAGCGGCAGTTGCGCGTCGATCAGCCAGGTGGCGATCAACCAGGCCGTCGCACTGGGCACCACGGTGGTGGTGGCGGCCGGCAACAGTAACGGCGACGTCGCCAATTTCTCGCCGGCCAGCTGTGACAACGTGGTTTCGGTGGGCGCGGCCCGGATCACCGGCGGCCGTGCCAGCTACTCCAACTACGGCGCGCTGGTCGACCTGGCCGGCCCCGGTGGCGGCGGCGGTGTCGACGGCAATCCGAACGGCTACGTCTGGCAGGCCACCAACTCCTCGGACACATCGCCGGACTTGGGCGAGCCGAGCTATGTCGGCATGGCCGGCACCTCGATGGCGTCGCCGCACGTAGCGGGCGTGGCGGCATTGGTGCAGAGCGCGGTGGTGGCCTCCGGCGCGGCGCCGAAGACCCCGGCCGAGCTGGAAGCGATCCTGGTCGACAGCGCCCGGCCGTTCCCGGCGACCCCGGACAGGGTCATCGGCAGCGGCCTGCTGGATGCCCCGGCGGCACTGGCTAAGGCGCTTGAGGTCCCCTGCGACCCCGAGACCGAGCAGTGCGCCCCGGACGCGATCGAGCTGACCGATGCGGTGGCCGTGCGCAACCTGTCCGGCGCGACCGGCAGCGAGACGCTCTACAGCATCGACGTGCCGGCCGGCTCGCGCCTGCTCAACGTCATGACCTACGGCGGCAGCGGCAATGTCAGCGTGTATGTCGGCGCCGACGCGGCCCCTACCACCACCGCGTACGACCAGAAGTCCTCGCGTCCGGGCAACAGCGAGACCATCCGCGTCAGCAGTCCCGCCGCCGCCACCCACTACATCCTGGTGGTCGGTGAAAGCGCCTACAACCGCGTGACGATCCAGGCCCGGGTCAACTGATCCCGCGCCACTGATCCATCGCGGCCGACCCGTCGCGACAGCGACATCGCCGTACCGCAACACCAGAAAAGCCCCGGTTCCGACCGGGGCTTTTCTGTGTCCGCTAGACTCGCCGCCTGCCCTCCGGATGACACCGCCATGCGCCAGCGCGTCGCGATACCCACCCTCCTCGCCTGCGCCCTCGCGCTGGCCGGCTGCCAGCACACCGGCGCACTACAGGCCCCGGCCACGACTGCACCGGCCGCGACCCCGGCCGACGACAACCTCAACGCCGTGCTGTGGATGCAGGCCTCGGCCGAGTACGACGCCGCCGCCGCCCAGACCTACCGTGCCGCGATCGCCGGCCTCGACGCCGCCCTGGCCGACCCGGCATGGGACGCGCTGGTGCCGTCGGAACGCGCCAATC
>JBOHYC010000278.1:0-2952 GCA_050737755.1 Lysobacter sp. | reverse complement strand
CCGTCGGTGATCTCGCGCTACAAGCGCCAGCGCAACGTGACCCTGACCGCCGAGCTCAACGGCCGGCCGCTCGGCGAGGTGATGAAGGAGGTCCAGCAACTGCCGAGTGTCAACAACCTGCCGGCCGGCGTCGACTTCCTCAACACTGGCGACGCCGAGGTATTCGTCGAACTGTTCACCGGCTTCGCGCTGGCGATGGTGGCCGGCATCGTCTGCATCTACATGGTGCTGCTGTTGCTGTTCAACCACCCGGTGCAACCACTGACCATCCTGACCGCGGTGCCGCTGTCGGCCGGCGGCGCGTTCGGCGCGTTGCTGCTGACCCAGAACATGCTGTCGCTGCCGGCGTTGATCGGCCTGCTGATGCTGATCGGCGTGGCGACCAAGAACTCGATCCTGCTGGTCGACTACGCGGTGATGGCCGAGGACGAGCACGGCCTGTCGCAGCACGACGCGCTGGTCGACGCCTGCCGCAAGCGCGCGCGACCGGTGATCATGACTACGCTGGCGATGGGCGCCGGCATGATGCCGCTGGCGCTGGGCCTGTCGGGCGACTCCAGCTTCCGCGCACCGATGGCGTGGGCGGTGATCGGCGGATTGATCACCTCGACCCTGCTGAGCCTGATCGTGGTGCCGGCGGCGTACACCGTGCTGCATGACGTCGGCGACTGGTTCGCGCGGCGGCTGCGGCGACGTTCGACCGACGCCCCGGCTTCCGCCTGACCGGGGCCGCGTCCACGCGGGGATCCACCGGGGTCGGTGACGGTGCATCATTTCCGTCCCGACCCCACACACGATGCTTCCCATGCAAGCGACCTGGCTCACCATCGGCCTGCTCACCCTGAGCAATGTGTTCATGACCTTCGCGTGGTACGCGCACCTGAAAGAGCTGGGCAGCAAGCCGTGGATCGTGGCGGCGCTGATCAGCTGGGGCATCGCGTTCTTCGAGTACCTGCTGCAGGTACCGGCCAACCGGATCGGCTACGAAGTCATGTCGCTGGGGCAGCTGAAGATCCTGCAGGAAGTCATCACGCTGACCGTGTTCATTCCGTTCGCCGTGCTCTACATGAAAGAGCCACTCAAGCTCGACTACCTGTGGGCGGGGCTGTGCATGCTCGGCGCGGTGTATTTCATGTTCCGCGACAAGCTGGCTGGTGGATGAGACGGCACACTCGCATCAGGGCATCGCACGCAGAGCGGCAGTGACTCCGGGCAGCAGTTCCTTGACCTCGGCGTTGTCCGACAATGTGGCCGACACATGCAGCGCCCCCAGAAAGGCGCGCAGATTGTGTCGGCGGGTGAGCCAGCCCTCATCGCTCCAGCCCTGGTCCGGGGAATCCAGGCGGGCCGGCAACGCTCCCAGCCATGCCTGCCAGCCAGCGGCATCGTGCAGGCCGCCACGGGCCAGCAGAAGCACCGGTGCGGCCAGCCGTTCGGGTTCGCCGAAAACGTAGGCATGCTGTCCGGGAACGACTTGGGTGGCCACTGCAGCGAGCAGGCGCTGACGCTGAAGGTCATCGAGCGCGGGATTGAGGCTCAGCTGCATCAACCAGTCCGCTCCGTGGGCCACGCCATGGCGCCAGCCCGCACCTCGCTGGAAGCCGCGGTAGTCGCGGACGCCCTCCAGATAGGCCGCGGCGCGTTGGACCATGTCGGCCAGCTCCCCGGGTGTCATCCAGGCAGCGACGCGATCGGTGCGGGCGACTTCGGCCAGCACCAGCGCCGCGAACGGCCGGCCGAATCCATCCGGGTCGCGTGCGTCGAGCCGACGGTACAACGCGCTGAGCAACGTCCGCGATGTCTCCGGCGTCAGTTTTCCGCCGCGCATCCAAGCCGCCAACGCCCCGTAGGCAATGCCGTCGCGCACATCGGGGTCGGGGTGGTCGAGGCAATCGACCAGCGCGAACGCGAGCGGAGTGGAGCGATCAGTGGAGAGCCCAGAGAAGTCGGCGTCCTTCAACTGCTGCAACGAAGCCCGTGTCCAGCCATCCGGCGGACACGCAGCGAGCGCGTGGTTGGCGAATGCCAGCAACAACAAAGCCAGAAGGGCTGTGACGCTACGCATCTGCATATCAGTCCATTTCCATCCATCCGGCGGCGCCGAACGGCGCCCGGGGCCGGCTTGTGTTGCGCCAACATATCAGTAGACGCGACGAGACTTTCATACACTCCCACCCACGCCCTTTTGAAGACGCCTCATGCCTGGCCGTCTCGTGTACCCGCTGCTCGCTGCCCTGCTCTACCTCGTGATGGCGCCCACGGTCGCCTCCGCGAAAACGCCGCCAGTACGCGTGCTGTTTGTGGGAAACAGTCACACCACCACCCATGACTTGCCGCTCGTTGTCGCAACGCTCGCTCGCGAGCGCGGCATCGAAATCGAAACCGTCATGCTGGCCGGGCCGGGACTGTCGCTTGGCGACCACCTGGCACGCGGAGAGCTGCAGCGTGCCCTGCGCGAGGAATGGCATTGGGTGGTATTGCAGCAAGGTCCGTCCTCGCTGCCTGAAAGCCGCACCGACCTGATCCGTAGCGCAAAGCTCGTCGCCAACGAGTTGAATGGTCGGGCCGTGCGCATCGCCCTCATGTCGACCTGGCCGCACCGTCGATACCGCGCGTCGTCGCTTGCGGCAGAAGATAGCTATCGCTTGGCCGCGGAGGCCATCGGTGCCTGCGTAATGCCCGCGGCCACGGCATGGCGACACGCGTTGGGCGACGGACAGGCCCCGCGCCTGTACCAGCGTGACCAGCTCCACGCCACCCGGGCCGGCACCGTGCTGGCGGCGCTTTCGATCCTGCCCCGGTTGGTGGGTGAAGATCAAAGCGGCCTGCGCACATTGCCCGGTAAAGCACCGTCGGGAATGTCCGACGAGCTGCGTGTACTGCGGGCCGCCGCGTGGCGTGCCCATCAGGACGAACCCCTGCGCTGTACCACCGGAGTCGAGAGATGATCAG
>JBOHYC010000277.1:0-2098 GCA_050737755.1 Lysobacter sp. | reverse complement strand
CCGGCAGCGACGCCAGTGATACGCCAAGCAGCCTGCGTCTCGAATCGCTGACCCAGCGCGGCCGCGTGTTGCGCCTGCTCGGCGACGCGACGACCTGCATCGAACTGATGCAGCCGGCGCTGGACCGGGCCAGCCACGAGCAGGCACTACTGACCCCGCAGGTCACCGAGTTCTATTCCCAACTGGGCCGCTGCCGCCGCGCCAACGGCGAACGCCTGGGCGCGCGCCAGTTGTTCGAGCGCTCGCTGACGCTGCGGCGCGACAGTCATACCGACCGTGTCGGCGAGGTCGAGAACCTGATGGACCTGGCCGGCCTGCATGCCGACGTCGGCGAGAACCGCATCGCGCTGGCCGATTTCGAGGCCGCGCGCGCCCGGCTGCGACGCGAGGCCGGCGACCGTCACCCGCTGCTGGTCGACATCCATCGCAACCTCAGCCGTCTGCACCGCGCACTGGGCGATCTCGACCAGGCCGAGACCGAGCTCGACAACGCCATGGCGGTCACCCTGGAGGTTAACGGCAGCGGCCACGCGGCCACGCTCGCGGTAATGCGCCAGCTTGCCGCGATCCATCTGGACCAGGGCCGATACGCCGATGCCGAGAACGAGTTGCGCGACATCCATCGCAGCCTCGTGGACCGGTTCGGCCCCAACCGTGCCGAGGTGGCGGACAGCTATCTGAGCCTCGGGATCGTCGCGTGGGAGCGCGGAGCGCTGGAGTCGTCACTGGAGTCACTGCGACAGGCGCTGCGGATCCGGCGCAGCGCCGGCGCACCGGCCGCGATCGCCGCTGCGCTGTTCGAGCAGGCGTCGGTATTGCATGCAAGCGGACGCGACGGTCCCGCGCATCCGCTGCTGCTGGAAGCGCAGGAACTGCTGGTGCCGCCTGATGGCACGGATGCGGGTGCACCATCACCGCAACGAGGCAAGGTCGAGCGCTTGCTTGGCGAGGTCGAAGTCGGATTGGGCCGATCCGCGGATGGCATCACGCGGCTGGAGCGGGCGATGTCCATGCTGCGCACCGCCTACGGCGACGACCACCCCGCCACGCGCCAGGCCGAACTGGCGCTGGCCCACCAGCGCGCGCTGCCGGGAACCAACGCCCCGCTCGCGGCAACCGCGCTGACGCAGTTGGATGCGCTGGCCGGATTACCCGATGACGACATCGAGTTGCGCAAGGTGGCCTGGCTCGCGCGCGCCTACGCGGCGCAGTTGCGTTGCCATGGCCCGCAACGTCCGCAGGCCCTGCGACAGTTGCAACAACTCGACACGCGCCTGCGCCAGGCACGTCCTGAAGGCGGCGCATTGAGCCGTGACGTCGCCGCGATCCGGACCGGCTGCGGACTGCCCGCGGTCGAGCGCACCCTCGCCGCCGACTGACGACCGCTACAACGGCAGCGGCGGCTGCAACGGCGCGATCGTGCCCTCGCCGCGCATCACCTTCTTGTACTCGCGGCGCGACACCGACAGGTAGCGCTCGTTGCCGCCGATCTCGACCTGCGGCCCATCGCGTACCGCGCGGCCCTGCGCATCGACGCGCATGTTCATCGTCGCCTTGCTGCCGCTGTGGCAGATCGTCTTGATCTCGCTGATCTCGTCGGCCCAGGCCAGCAGGTACTGGCTGCCCTCGAACAACTCGCCGCGAAAATCCGTACGCAACCCGTAGCACAGCACCGGAATGCCGAGCGCGTCGACCACCTCGGTCAGCTGCCAGACCTGCGGCTTGCACAGGAACTGCGCCTCGTCGACCAGCACGCAATGCAGACGGCCGTGCGCGGCGATGTCGGCCTCGACCAGCGCCTGCAGGTCCTGCTGCGGGGCAAACGCGATCGCATCCGCGCTCAACCCGATCCGCGACGCCACCGTCCCGCGGCCGGCGCGGTCGTCCAGCTGCGGCGCCAGGATCGCCACCCGCATCCCGCGCTCGCGGTAGTTGTAGGCCGACTGCAGCAGGGTCGTGGTCTTTCCTGCGTTCATCGCCGAGTAGTAGAAATAGAGCTTCGCCATTTACCCAGTTTAATCCTGTGGCCGATATTTCCGACGTGGCTCTTTCGGCCGCGCGTCGCGGATGGCTTCGGTGTAGGAGCGACGTAAGTCGC
>JBOHYC010000276.1:0-3755 GCA_050737755.1 Lysobacter sp. | reverse complement strand
GCCGGATCGCGTCGCTGAACGACATCGCCTGCTCGGTGTGCTGGGCGCGCTCGGCGATCCAGTCGATCACCTGCTCTTCCATCACCCGTCCTTGCAGGCCCTGCATCAGTTGCTGGTCCTGGCGGTAAAGGTCGATCACCTGCTGCGGCTCCTCATAGGTCGAGGCGATCAGCTGCAGGGTCTCGTTGACACGCTTGGGATCAAGCTTGAGCTCGTTGCGACGCGCAACTTCACCGACCAGCAAGCCGACCAGCACGCGCTTGCGGGCGACGTCGAGGAACTGCTCATGTGCCGGCACGTCGACCTTGCGGCCCTGGCGACGGGCCTGCTCGGCGGCGTTGTTGGCCATGTCGCGGGCTTCGTTCTCGACAAGCCGCGCCGGCATTTCGACACTGGCGTAGGTCGCGATCAACTGCTCGCCGACCTCGCGACGCAGGCGCGACATCAGTGCGCCCTTGAGCTCGCGCTGCAGGTTGCTGCGGATGTCGTTGCGGAACTGTTCGGCGTCGCCGCTCTTGATGCCGAAGCTCTTGATGAAATCGGCATCGACCTCCGGCATGACCGGCTCGGATACCTTGGTCGCCTTGACGTTGACCGTGACCTTCTTGCCGGCGAACTGCGGCACGCGCCATTCGGCCGGGAATTCGACCTCGGCGTCCTTGTCCTCGCCCGCCTTGAGGCCAACCAGCGCCGACTCGATCGCCGGGAACATCGCAGCCGAACCGATCACGGTGGCGCCGCGCTCGACACCCTCGGCCGGCAGGCGCTCGCCGTCGACGGTGGAGAAGGTTTCCAGTTCGACCGCGTCGCCTTCCTTCGCGCCGCGCTCGACCGGGTTCCAGGTCAGGCGCTGCAGGCGCAGGTTCTCGACCATCGCGTCGATGTCCTCGTCCTTCACCTCGGCGGTGTGACGAATCACCTTCAGCGTGGAAACATCGATCTCACCGAAATCCGGCACCACCTCGAAGGTGGCGACATAGGCGAGGTTCTCGCCCTCGGTGGCGGGCTCGATCTTCGGGTTGCCGGCAATCTGCAACTCGTTCTCGCGCACGGCCGTCCCGAAGCTCTCGCGCAGCAGGCCGTCGAGAACCTCGGCGCGGACCTGCTGGCCGAAACGCTGCTCGATCACCTTGGCCGGCACCTTGCCGGGGCGGAAGCCCTTGATCTTGGCACCCTTTGCGATCTCGCGCAGGCGACCACCAACCTGGCTCTCCAGGCGCTCGGCCGGAAGACTGAAGGTCATGCGACGTTCGAGGTTACCGATCGACTCGACCGACACGGGCTGTTCCAAGGCTGGCATATCCACTCCTGCAACCGCGGCGGAGGACCGCGGCACGATGATTTGATGAACGAACTTTCGATGGGGCCCGACCGGCCACGCGGCCACCCGCGCCCGCGGCGGAACGCAATAGTTTGTCTGATTCCGGGCGCGGCCGCCAGTTGGTGTTGGGCAACCGGGTGGATGGAGCCCGCAGAGGCGAAAACCACCCCTGCGGACGGTGCGCGGCTCGCGACCCCACGTCGGGGCCACCGGGCCACGCATCCCCTGCCCGGCTTGGTGCGAAAGGCGGGACTCGAACCCGCACGCCATGCGGCACTGGCACCTAAAGCCAGGGCGTCTACCAATTCCGCCACTTTCGCAATGCTGGGCCGGACGAAAGAAAAAAAGCACCTGGCGCGAACCAGATGCTTTTTCCAATTTGGTGGGCCGTCAAGGATTCGAACCTTGGACCTATTGATTAAGAGTCAACTGCTCTACCAACTGAGCTAACGGCCCGCTAAGCGCTAAATTGTAGCAGGAAGTCCCTGCCTGAAATCAACACTTGCGCTGAACTGCAAGTGGGGTGGAAGACGGGATTCGAACCCGCGACCCCCGGAATCACAATCCGGTGCTCTAACCAACTGAGCTACATCCACCACGGAAAACAACCACAACAACATGTTGCCAACTGCATGAAGCATTGTCGCATCGACTGGCGCGCCCGGCAGGACTCGAACCTGCAACCACCGGCTTAGAAGGCCGGTGCTCTATCCGGTTGAGCTACGGGCGCCTGCAAGCATCTTACCGGCGCCGCTAGATGGTCGGGGCAGAGGGATTCGAACCCCCGACCCTCTGGTCCCAAACCAGATGCGCTACCAGACTGCGCTATGCCCCGATCCGGGCCTTCGTTGCACGCCAATGCCGCGAAAGGCCGGTCATTTTGGGTGCGCGCCGCGCCGGTGTCAACGAGTTCGAGCGCGCCCATGAAGTTCGTGGCGGGGCCCGTGTATGCTCGCCGCAGGCACTCATTACAACAATCCCAGGGGAATCCCAATGATCCGCAGCGGCAACCCGGCTCTCAAGGAGTCGACCTTCCTCGACCTCGGCAGTGGCGCCATCGTGCGCGACGACGGCAACGTCATGACCCTCAACGGCACGGTCAACAAGACCGGCATGCTGCTGTTGCTGTGCGTGTTCAGCGCGGCGTTCACGTGGAGCCAGGTCTCGACCCCGGCCGGGATCGTAGGCGCCGCGCCATACATGTGGGGCGGCCTGATCGGCGGGCTGGTGCTGGCGCTGGTGACGATCTTCAAGAAGGAGTGGTCGCCGATCAGTGCGCCGGCGTACGCGGTCGTCGAGGGCCTGTTCCTCGGCGCGATCTCGGCGATGTACAACCACATGTACGAAGGCATCGTGATGCAGGCGGTGCTGCTGACCTTCGGCACCCTGTTCGCGATGCTGTTCTGCTACCGCTCGGGCCTGATCAAGGCCACCGAGAACTTCAAGATGGGCGTGGCGGCCGCGACCGGCGGGATCTTCCTGGTCTACCTGGCAAGCATGGTGCTGGGCTTCTTCGGCATCAATATCCCGATGATCCACGAGTCGGGACTGGTCGGGATCGGCTTCAGCCTGGTGGTGGTGGTGGTCGCGGCGCTGAACCTGGTGCTGGATTTCGACTTCATCGAGACCGGTGTCGAGAAAGGCGCACCCAAGTACATGGAGTGGTATGGCGCGTTCGGCCTGATCGTCACGCTGGTGTGGCTGTACATCGAGTTCCTGCGGCTGCTGTCGAAGCTGCAGTCGCGCTGAGTCGCGGACTCTGCTTGAAACGAAAAGGGGCGCCTCGGGCGCCCCTTTTTCATGCGTCGCCGGCACCGGCTGGCGGCGCCACGGCATGTCGCGAAGCCCGCGTCGGCCACAGCATGAAGCCGATCGCGACCAGCGCCAGCAGCCAGCAATACCAGACCTTGCCGGCGATCAGTAGCGGCGACAGGCCGGCCAGCGAGCCGGCCAGCAGGATCTGCGCGCCGTAGGGCAGCACGCCCTGGACCACGCAGGAAAAGATGTCGAGCACGCTGGCGGCGCGGCGCGGGGTTATGCCGTGGCGCCGGGCGATATCGCGGGCGAGGTCGCCTCCGACCAGGATCGCCACGGTGTTGTTGGCGGTCAGCGCGTCGCCGCCGGCAGCGAGTGCGGCGATGCTGATCTCGCCAGCACGACGACCGGTGTGGCCGCGGGCGAATTTCGCGATCGTCGCGGCCAGCCAGTCGAGGCCGCCGTTGGCCTTGATCAACGCAGCCAGCCCGCCGATCAGGATCGACAGCAGAGTGATCTCGACCATGCTCTCGAAGCCGGCATAGATGTCGCTGGCGAAGCTGATCACGTCATAGCCGTCGGCCAGCGCATAACCGAAGCCGCCCGCCACCAGCAGGCCCAGTCCGAGCACCAGCACCACGTCCAGCCCGAGCAGGGCCAGCACCAGTACCAGCAGGTA
>JBOHYC010000275.1:0-3272 GCA_050737755.1 Lysobacter sp. | reverse complement strand
CGATCCCATGCGTCCAGCTGAGCCTCGCTGGCGCGGGCCTTCAGCAGCGCATTGCGTTGCTTCAACGCACGGGAATAGCGGCGCCATACGGGAAGGAAGCCCGGTTCCACGTGGAACAGCCCCCAATCGAGGTAGCGTCGACGAACTTCACCGGGACCGCTGACCAGCGCATGACTGCCAGGCTCGAACGTCACCACAGCCAAGGCCGCGCAAAGTTCCCCAAGTTGCGCCACCCTGGATCCATCCAGCCGACCCTCCCAGTCTCGCCCCGCATGCCGTAAACCGGCCTTTCTGGTGCGCAGCGCGCCATCCCCGGTGGGCGCCTGTCCAACGGGGGACAGGGTAGGCGAACCGGATGCGGAGCGTTCCCGCCATTCGACGAACACCTCCAACGCGGGCGCACCGTGACGCACGAGCCCGTCGCCGACCCGCCCACGGAAACTGCGGCCATACGCCATGAGGTGCAAGGCTTCCAGCACGCTGGTCTTGCCGGCACCGTTATCCCCCACCAGCACGTTGAGCCCGGGTGCGGGCGAAAGTTGCACCTGTTCAAAGCGCCGTAAGTGGCGGATATCCAGTCGCGTCACCTGCATGTTTGACTCCGCTGCGGGGTGACGCCCAAAGGCCGCAAACCAGCACGCCCGGGCAAGCCGGGCGTGTAGGGGATTGCGTCCTGTTCCACGTGGAACACGGTATGCGCTACTCCTAAAGGCGAAGCGGCATCACGACGTGACGGCACTTGTCGTTGGTCGCCTCGCGAACCAGTGCCGAGGAGTTGGCGTCGCGCAATGCCAGTACCACCTGTTCTTCGCGTAATGCAGACAGCGCGTCCAGCAGATAGTTGACGTTGAAGCCTACGGCCAGATCGTCGACTCGGGTGTCGGCTTCGACCTCTTCCTGCGCCTCTTCCTGCTCGGGGTTGTGCGCACTGATCTTGAGCTGGCCGGGCGAAACCTCGATCCGAACCCCGCGGTACTTCTCGTTGGACAGGATCGCGGCTCGCTGCAACGATGCGCGCAGCACCTCGCGGTCGATCTTCACTTCCTTGTCGGCGCCGATCGGAATCACCGCCTCGTAGTCCGGGAAGCGGCCATCGATCAGCTTGCTGGTGAAGGTGACGTCGTCGCGCTTGACCCGGATGTGGTTGCGGCCCATCTCCAGCTCCAGCGTGCGGTCGCCGCCCTCGAGCAGGCGCTGCAGCTCCTGAACGCCCTTGCGCGGGACGATAATCTGGCGCTTGGTCTGGCCTTCGGCTTCCAGGGCCGTCTCGCACAGCGCCAGGCGGTGGCCATCGGTGGCCACGCAGCGCAGGCGCTGATCGCCCAGATCGAACAGCAGGCCGTTGAGGTAATAGCGCACGTCCTGCTGCGCCATCGCGAACGCGGTGCGCTCGATGAGCTCCTTGAGCGCGGCTTCCGGCACGCTGACGCGCTCGGTGGCCTCAACTTCGTCCACCGATGGAAAGTCGTTGGCCGACAGGCTGGCCAGGGTGAAGCGGCTGCGACCGGCTTGGACGGTGACCTTGTCGCCGGTCTGCGAGATCGCGATCTTGCTGCCATCGGGCAGGGCGCGAACGATGTCGAACAACTTGCGCGCCGGGATCGTGGTTTCGCCGTCCTGGGCGTCGTCGACGGGGGTGCGGGCGATCATCTCGACTTCGAGGTCGGTGCCGGTCAACGACAGTTGCCCGTCCTTGACCTGGACCAGCAGGTTGGCCAGCACGGGCAGGGTCTGGCGCCGTTCGACGACATTGACCACTTGGCCCAGCGGCTTCAGGAACACTTCGCGCTGCAGACTGAAACGCATGCCGTTTGTTTCCCCTATGCCCTTGCTCTAAGAATGGGATAAATACAAAAGCTGGTGGTGATGGAGTCTCGGAAATCTGGTTGTAAGGCACATAACCGATTGAATAACATGACAATTATCTGCATCCAAGTCCGTAGATAACCACCGGTTCGCTGCTGGGCAATCTGTGGATAACTTTCGGCTCGCGGAATCGTTCCGGAGTTGTCCACAAGCTGTCCACGTCCCGTCCACTGCATTGCCCGGTTCGCCCACTGGCGTCGGGCGACGCTCCGGCGGGCACCCAGGCCTGCTTCACTCGCTGAGCTTGCGGATCAACTTGTCCCAGTCCTCGTGCAGCTTGCCGTCGGTGCCGAGCAGACCGCGGATCTGGCGGCAGGCGTGCAGCACCGTGGTGTGGTCGCGCCCGGCGAAGGCGTCGCCGATCTCGGGCAGGCTGTGTTCGGTCAACTCCTTCGCCAGGGCCATCGCCACCTGTCGGGGGCGAGCCAGCGAACGGGTCCGGCGCTTCGACAGCAAATCCTTGATCTGCAACCCGTAGTAGTCTGCCACGGTCTTCTGGATGTTGGCGATGCTGATCGCCTGCTGCTGCGCCCGGAGCAGGTCGCGCAGGGTTTCCTGGGCGAACTCCTGGGTGATCGCGCGGCCGGTGAAGTTGGCGCGGGCGGCCAGCGTGTTGAGCGCGCCTTCGAGGTCGCGCACGTTCGAGCGCATCTTCTTGGCGATCAGGAAAGCCACGTCCTCCGGGATGTTCGCGCCGCGCTCGCGCGCCTTCGACAGCACGATCTGGGCCCGGGTCTCGAAGTCCGGCGGGTCGATCGGCACCGACAGCCCCGAAGCCAAACGCGATTTCAACCGCGGTTCGAGGCCCTCGACTTCGCGCGGGAAACGGTCGCAGGTCATGATGATCTGCTGCTTGCCGTCGAACAGCGCATTGAAGGTGTGGAAGAACTCCTCCTGGGTGCGGTCCTTGCCGGCGAAGAACTGGATGTCGTCGATCAGCAGCGCGTCGACCTGCTGGAACTGGCGCTTGAAGCCGTCCATCGCCTTGTCCTGCAACGCCTTCATCATCGCGCTGAAAAACTGTTCGCTGCGCACGTACAGCACGCGCATGCCGGGATTGTGGCGGCGCATCTCGTTGCCGGCGGCGAACATCAGGTGGGTCTTGCCCAGGCCGGTGCCGCCGTAGAGCAGCAAGGGATTGTGGGCGCGGTCGCCGGGGTTCTGCGCCGCGTGCCAGGAGGCGGCGCGACCGAGCTGGTTGCTGCGGCCCTCGACGAAATTGTCGAAGGTGTAGTGGCTGTCGAGGTTGCCGGCAAAGGCCACCACCTCGTGCACGCCACGCGCCGGAACGGCCGTCGGCGCGGCGCGTTCAGCCGCGGCCCGCGGCAGCGAGCCGATCTCCAGGGTCACGTCGGCGTTGCCGGCGAAGTGCCCGAGCAGCTCGCGGATCCGTTCCAGGTAACGCG
>JBOHYC010000274.1:0-5944 GCA_050737755.1 Lysobacter sp. | reverse complement strand
GCTGGCGAAGGAAGGGTTCTGGGACGGACTCAGCATCTACCGTTCGCAGGACAACTTCGTGGTCCAGTTCGGCGACCCGGATGCGGATGGGGAGAACGCCAAGTCGACCGGCAGCGCCAAGACGCACCTGCCTGCCGAGTTCGAGCGCTCCAGCGATGGCCTGGCGTTCACCGCGCTGCCCGATTCCGACGGCTGGGCGCCGGAAGTCGGTTTCGCCGACGGCTTCCCGGCCGCGCACGACCCGAAGGCCGGCATGGCGTGGATGACGCATTGCTACGGCGCGCTCGGCGCGGGCCGCGCAATGGCGGCCGACTCCAGCACCGGCGCCGAGCTGTACGTCGTGACCGGCCAGTCACCGCGCCAGCTCGATCGCAACATCACCCTGGTAGGCCGTGTGGTCGACGGCATCGAATTGTTGTCAGTGGTCCCGCGCGGCCCGGAGCCGATGGGGTTCTACGAGGACCCGGCCAAGCGCACCGGAATCAAATCGATCCGGCTCGCCAGCGAAGTCCCGGCAGCGGAACGCAGCACGCTTGAAGTACTCCGCACCGACAGCCCCACCTTTGCCGCGATCACCGAGGCGCGACGCAACCGTCGTGACGACTGGTACAAGGTTTCGGCCGGCCACATCGACCTGTGCAACGTGCCGTTGCCGGTGCGCGAGGTCGATGCCGACGGTGCGGGCGGCGCCGCCAACGGTTGACCAGGCCGGCGTCAGGCGTCGCGGCGCTCGTCGTCGCGACCCAGCGCCTCGTGCTGGAAGATGCACATCCGGATGACGCTGCGATAGCGGCCGTCGCTGAAGAACTCGTCGACCAGCACACCCTCGCGCTGGAACCCGGCCCCTTCGTAGATCCGGATCGCGGGCGCGTTGTCGACGTCGACCAGAAGATAGAGTTTGTAGAGATTGAGCACCCGGAACGCGTAGTTGATCGCGCGCCGGGTCGCGGCCTTGGCGAAGCCGCGCTGCTGGAAGTCCGGCGAGATCATGATCAGGAACTCGGCGCGCCGGTGCAGGTGGTCGATCTCGACCAGCTCGACCAGCCCCACCCGTTCGTGCGCCTGTGTCTCGGGCGACGCGTGCTCGACGATGAAACGACGCTCGGACTGGTCATGGATGTGCTTGCGGTACAGCTCCTCCAGCTCGACGAACGACTCGTAGGGCTCCTCGAACCAGTAGCCCATCACGCTGCGGTTGTTGTTGAGCACGTGGACGAAATGCAGGTCGCTGCGCTCCAGCGGGCGCAGGGTCACGTCGGGCAGGCGCGTACCGGGAAGGATCGGGTCCATGTCGCAAGCCTATATGGGTCACGGTTGTAGTGCGCGTGAGCACAGTGCGACGTCGTGCAGCCGCTTCCATCACGCCGCGTTAGCCGCCCGCTGCCTAGCCTCGAGACATCCCCCTACGAGAACGCTCCCATGCCCCAGTTGCGCATCAGGATCACCGGCAGCGAAGACAACGCGCGCGCCATCGGCAACCTGCTGACCAGCGTGCAGGGCATCGAGCACGTCGAGGAAGTGTCCGACCTGATGCCGCACATGGACGACCCCGACTCCAGCTCGGCCGGGCTGCCCGACGACGAAGGCCCGGGTATGCACGTGCTTGAAATCGAGGCACCCAACGACGCCACCGCGGTCAAGGTGCGCGAGGCGGTGGAGGCGTTGGCATTCGACCTCGACGTGATGGTCGAATTCGAGAGCGACGAGGCCGAATAAGCGCACCAATCCGTGACCATTGGCACGGCACTTGTTTCGATCCGTGACCACGGGCACCCTCGGTCACTGGGGAAAACACGGATTCGAACGCATGCCGAGCACTTCCATTCGATGGGGGCTGGCCGCGCTGCTGGCCATCGCTTCGTTCCACGCGAGCGCACAGCAGGCGCAACCGACCGGGTCTGGCGCCGCCGCGACCGAGATGCCTGCGGCGACGCTCGAACCGATCGCACTGGCCACGGCCAACGCTGCCGCGGTCACCGTGCCCAGCGCGCCCGATGCATGGGGCGGTCCGCGCACCGGCCTTGAAGCGACCTTGTCCGACCGCGTCGTCGAGTACCGCATCCAGGCCACCCTCGATCCGGTCAAGCACACCATCGATGGCCGCCAGCAGCTGACCTGGCGCAACCGCAGCGACCGCCCGGTCGACGCGGTCTACTTGCACCTGTACCTCAACGCGTTTTCCGGCCCAGGCAGCACCTTCTTCACCGAGATGCGCAAGCTGCGCTCCGGCTTCCGCAGCGGCGTCGACATGGACGAGGGCGACTGGGGTTACATCGAACTGAAGAAGGTCGAGCAGGCCGGTGCGCCGGTCAAATGGACGTTCGTCCAGCCCGACAACGGCCCTCCGACCGACCGCACCGTGGTCCGGCTCGACCTGCCGCAGCCGGTCGCGCCCGGCGCGAGCACCACCCTCGATATCGACTTCTTCGACCAGTTGCCGCGGGTCACCGCGCGTACCGGTTACTACGGCAGCTTCCACCTGGTCGCGCAGTGGTTCCCTAAGATCGCCGTGCTCGAACTGCCCGGCGAGCGTGGCGCCACCGCGCCGCGCTGGAACGCCCACGAGTTCCACCTGCACAGCGAGTTCTACGCCGACTTCGGCCTCTACGACGTGACCCTGACCGTGCCGAAGGGTTACACCGTCGGCGCCACCGGCAAGTTGCAGGGTGCGCCGGAGGCCAAGGGCGACATGGTCAGCCACCGCTATGTGCAGGGCGATGTCCATGACTTCGCCTGGACCGCCGACAACCGCTACGCCGAACCACTGGTCGACACCTTCCGACGCGCTGACGGGCGCGAGGTTGAGGTGCGCGTGCTGTTCCATCCCGAGTACGCGTCAAACGCGCAACCGGTGCTGCAGGCCACTCTGGATTCACTGAAGTACTTCGGCGAGACCCTCGACCCCTACCCCTACGACACCGTCACCGCGGTGGTGCCGCCGTACAACGCCGACGAGGCCGGCGGCATGGAGTACCCGACGTTCTTCACCGCGTCGAGTTACGACGAGGTGCAGCCGGGCACGGTGCAGCGCTACCTGCTCGACTTCGTGACCATCCACGAGTTCGGCCACGGCTACTTCTACGGGATCCTCGGCTCCAACGAGTTCGAGGAACCTTGGCTCGACGAGGGCCTCAACGAGTTCTGGAACCAGCGCATGCTGGTCGCGGCCGGGGACCAAGCGATCAATCCGATCCCGCCGTGGCTGCGTCGGCTCGGGGTCGACGTGTCGATCAGTCCGGTCGAGCAACATCGCCTCGGCGCGGGACTGGACGAGCCGTACGACGGCCTCGGCCAGAACGCGTGGAACCGCTATTCCAGCGGCAGCTACAGCACGGTCTACTCGCGCACCGCGGTGCTGATGACCGATCTGGAGTCGCGACTCGGCAGTGAACTGCTTGAACGCGCATTCCGGGCCTACTACCAGCGCTGGAAGTTCCGCCATCCCAGCAGCGCCGACCTGCGCGAAGTGCTGGCCGAAATCTCGGGCCAGCGCGAGCTGGTCGAGGGCCTGTTCGCGCGACATGTCTACGACGCCAGCCGAGTCAGCGACCGGGTGGTCTCGTTGCACAGCCAGGAGGTGTTGCCGCAGCCGGGACTGGTGCAGTTCAAGGGTCGCCAGGTGGAACTGACCGCCACCGACCTCGACAAGGCGGTTGCCGACCATCGCGAGGCCTGGAAGAAGGCGCATCCGGACGCGAAGGACGGAGTTGGTGCGTTCCCGTATCGCACCCAGGTAACGTTGCGGCGCGAAGGTGCCGCCGTGCCGCAGACCGTCCGGGTCGACTTCGCCGACGGCTCACACCAGCTCCGACGCTTGCAAGGCAACGACGACTGGGCGCGCTTCGAATTCCTTACCCCGGCCCGCGCGGTGTCGGCGCGCATCGACGACGCCAACGCGATTTTCCTCGACGCCGACAAGCTCGACGACAGCCGCACGATTGAGCCGGACAGTCGCGCCTCGCGCCGCTGGAGCGCGGATTTCTCCGCGCTGCTGCAGTCCTTCTATGCCCTGCTGGTGGCCCTATGACGACGCAACCCGAGATGACGGATTCCCACGCCGAACCGACGGTCGCGACGCCTCCACCCGCCAAGCCACGCAAGCGCAGTGGCCTGCGTGCCCTGCTCGCCGGCCTGGGTGATGCGCTGCAATGGCGCCTGCTGCTGCTCTGGGCGCTCGGCCTGCTGTTGCCGACCGCGATCGTCGCGCTGCCGGTCTGGCGGTCGCTGGCGGCGCAGTTCGACCACAGCCTACAGGTCGAACGCATTGCGTCGGCATTCGAGCCGATGGCGATGTTCGGCGTGATCGGCAACATCGCCAAAAATGGCGCGTGGTTCGGTGGCGCAGGCATCGCTGCACTGGTATTGACCCTGCTGCTGTCGCCCTGGCTCAGCGGCATGGTGGTCGCGTCGATCCGTACCGGCTATCCGCTCGGCTTCACCGGCTTGATCGGCGGCGGCGCGCGCGAGTACGGCCGCATGTTGCGCACCCTGCTGTGGTCGCTGCTGCCGCTGGGTATCGCGGTCGGTATCGGCGCGGCGGCGATGGGCATGGCCGACAGGAGTACCGCGGACGCGATCCTCTCGGCCGACGTCGACCGCGCGCGCAACATCGCACTGGTCGTGGCGGCCGTTTTGTTTGTACTCGCCCACGCCAGCGTCGAGGCCGGGCGCGGTGTGATCGCCTCCGACCCGGCGCGGCGTTCGGCGGTGCGTGCCTGGGGTCGCGGCTTCATGTTGCTGCTGCGTCGGCCGGTCGCGACCCTGCTGGTCTACCTCGGCACCGCGCTGGTCGGCTACGGCCTGGCGCTTGGCTTCGGCCTGCTGCGCGTGCAGGTGAGTGGCTCCGGCTGGCTCGCACTGCTGCTCGGGCTATTGCTGACCCAGTTGCTGGTCGCGTCGATCGCGTGGGGTCGCAGCGCGCGGCTGTACGCAATGGCCGACCTCGCCCGCGACGAGCAGTTGCGTCGTCCGGTCCGGTCGCGCAAACCGCGCGTCAAAGGGCAACCGCGGTTCTGGCAGCGTCGACGCAACCGTGTCGAGGCCGCTGGGGTCGAGGTCCCGCCAACCGCATCGGAAACCGGGATTCCCGAGGGCACGATTGCTTAACGCCGGCGGGCTATCCTGCCGGCCTGCGTGCACGAGGAATCCATCATCGACATTGCCACCGCCATCGCCCTCGGAAACCAGCGCGAAGCTGCCGCATGAGCCACGACCTCTTCGCGGATGCCGGCGCCACCGCGGCCGGGGTCGGCCCGGTCGACGGCATCCGGGTCGGTATCGGCGGCTGGACCTATGTGCCGTGGCGAAAGAATTTCTATCCCGACGGGCTGGTCCAGCGCCGCGAGCTGGAATACGCCAGTCGCCAGCTCAGCGCGATCGAGATCAACGGCACCTACTACGGCGCCCAGAAGCCGGAAACCTATGCGCGCTGGGCGGCCGAGACGCCACCGGATTTCCTGTTCTCGCTCAAGGCGCCGCGACGGATCATGCAGTCGCGGGTACTCGCGAAGACCGGCGGACAGATCGAGGACTTCCTGGGCGGCATCGCCGCGCTGGGTGACCGGCTGGGCCCGATCGTGTGGCAATTCGACAAGGGCAGCCAGTTGGAACGCGGCGATTTCGACGCCTTCCTCGACTTATTGCCGGATGCTGTGGACGGCCACGCGCTTCGTCACGTGCTGGACGTCCGGGTGCCGGACTTCGTCGATTCCGGCTACCTCGCAATGGTCCGCGACCACGGCATGGCCACGGTGTTCACCGACTCGCGCGACTACCCGTCGTTCGCCGACGTGACTGCCGATTTCGTGTACCTGCGGTTGATGCGTTCGCGCGCCGAAATCGCCGACGGCTACAGCGCCGACGAACTTGCGTTATGGGCGCGTCGAGCACGCGAGTGGGCGCGCGGTTGCGAGCCGGACGACGTGCCGAGGATCGACCCCGCCAG
>JBOHYC010000273.1:0-8021 GCA_050737755.1 Lysobacter sp. | reverse complement strand
AGTTCTTCGGCCACAAGAAGGGCAGCTTCACCGGCGCCCACGCCGACAAGCCCGGCCTGTTCCAGACCGCCGACGGCGGCACCCTGTTCCTCGACGAGGTCGCCGAACTGCCGCTGGCGATGCAGGTGAAACTGCTGCGCGCGATCCAGGAGAAGTCGATCAAGCCGGTCGGCGCCAATGCCGAGGTCGTGGTAGACGTGCGCATCCTGTCGGCGACCCACAAGGACCTTGCGCCGATGGTGGCCGATGGCCGCTTCCGCCAGGATCTCTACTACCGCATCAACGTCATCGAGCTGCGCGTGCCGCCACTGCGCGAGCGCCTCGAAGACCTGCCCGGCCTGTCGCAGAAGATCCTCGGGCGCCTCGCCGCCGGCCTCGGCCGCGAAGCCCCGCGCCTGTGCGACGACGCCCTCGAAGCCCTGCAGGATTACCCGTTCCCCGGCAACGTACGCGAGCTGGAGAACATCCTGGAGCGCGCCCTGGCCCTCGCCGAGGGCGACTGCCTGGACGCCAACGACTTGTGCCTGCCCAAGTCGCAGAGTGGTGCCGCACCAATGGTTCCGCGCACTCCGCAGGCCAACGCCGCGGCCGCCGGCATCGACCCGCGCAGCATCGACCCGCGCGACACCGCCACCAGCGCCCTGCCCTCGTACATCGAGGAGATCGAGCGCGCCGCCATCCAGCACGCCCTGCAGGAAAACCGCTACAACAAGACGCGGACTGCGGCGGCACTGGGCATTACTTTCCGGGCGTTGCGGTACAAGTTGAAGAAGCTGGGGATCGACTGAGACGGCGCACGTAGTTGCGACCAGTTACGTACTACCAGACCACCTCAACCCCAAACTGCGCCAACGCCGCATCGCAACTGGCAAGCGGCAGCCGCTCGACCTCCGCCTGCGCCGCCAGCATGCGATCGAACGGGTCGCGATGCGGCTGCCGGTAGCTGCCCGCCACCAGCGCATGTTCGGCGGTGATCGGCAACGAAATGAAGCCATCCGCTGCCAGCAGCGCCGGATAACGCTGTATCAACGAGTCGGCCAAGCCAAGCTTGCCCAGCCGATGCTTGGTGGAAATTTCCCAAGCCGACGCGGCACTCACCAGCACTTCTGTTTTTTCGTTGGAGATCAGGCTTCGCACCGTCCCCGACAGTCGCGCGTCGTCCGTCCACCACCAGAGCAACGCGTGGGTGTCCAGCAACAGCCTCACTGACCCTCCCACGCGTCCAACTCGCCCTCGTCCAGCGGCTCGAAGAAGCGCTCATCCAACTGCCCCGTGAGCCGGCCCGGGCGACGCATCATCGGCTTGACGGCAAGCGGGACCAGGCGAGCATAGGGCTTGCCGGCTTTGGCCAGGATGATCTCCTCGCCCGCATGAACCTGCTCCAGCAACCGCGAGAGATGGGTCTTGGCTTCGTGGATGTTTACGATGTGAGTCATGGTTCAACCATGACTAAATCTTATGACTAAGTCAAGCTACCATGAAGCCATCGTGACGTAAATCGTCACTCGCCAGCAGCCCAGCCGACGCTTCGCGTCACCCTGACAGAAGGGATGCCACACCCAAGCGTGACCCGCTCGCCACTTTGGCGATCAGGCTGCTACCGGCGCCTCATTCCTGTGGACTTGGCACGCGTCCTGCGTACTCTTCCATGCACGTGCAGCATGCACGGCAATGCCGACGGACCGGAACAGCCGGACCTGCAGGTACGTGAAGTAAAATCACTCCTAGGGGAAACACCATGAAAAAGAACCAGCAAGGCTTCACCCTGATCGAGCTGATGATCGTTGTTGCGATCATCGCGATCCTGGCCGCGATTGCGCTGCCGGCGTACAGCGACTACATCAAAAAGGCGAAGGTGTCGGAGGTCGTGCTCGCAGCTTCCTCGTTGCGCACCTCGGTTTCGGAGTACGTGTCCGTCAACAACGACCTGCCGCCTGCAACGTGGTATGACGCGACCCAGTTCACCCCCACCCAGTATGTCTCTGCACTATCTTGGGATGGCAGCGCTATCACCGCCACCGCCACGAATATTGCGGATGACGTTAACACGAAGACGATCACCCTGACTGCTGATGCTACCCAGAAGGCCAATGGCGTCGTGTCCGGATGGGTGTGCGAAGGCACCGTCCCGTCCAAGTATCGTCCGGGCAGCTGCCAAGGCACCGTCGCAGCGGCGGCAGCGGCGGCGGCGGCGGGTGGTTAATAAGTCACGTTTGAATAAGTAATAAAAAAGAGAGGGCTAGCCCTCTCTTTTTTTTTAGAAAATCCCCATGCATACGCCCTCTCCTGCCACCGCTGTTCCGGGTTACGTCGCCCTTGCAGGCGTACTGGGAGCCGTAGTCGCACTGTTCATCATATTTACATTGAATCCACCAACACTGCTTGCAGCGCCACTCTTTCTTGTGTCGTGTGCGATTCCCATGTGGGTGATTGAACTGAAGCGAATTTCGGTGGAGCCCCGGAAGGTGCACAGTGAAATTCCGATTTGGCGCCGAACATTGCGACTTACCGGTTTGATCGCTGTACTTATCCTATTCACCGCAAGCTGGGCGGTATTTCGTGTCTTCAGCCCCGGCCCGATCAGCGGCCTTGAACCACAGTTAATTATACTAATTCCTCTAACCGCCGCCTGGATGGCTTGGATTACCTTGCGCCCAGCGCCGCGACATAGACTAGATTCAATTGAGATACTTGGCCGAACCGTTTTAAGGATATCCCGGAACGGGAAACCGCTTAACTCACGTGACATTCAATGCATTCTTGGCTGGCTGGTCAAAGTATTTTTCCTGCCATTGATGTTAAGCAGCACATATATATTTCTAGCATCTGCCAGTTCATTTATGAGTGATGGACACGGAAGCTGGTGGATTTTTAGCACATCTTATGCCTTGTTATTTGCAGTGGACACAGCGTTTGCAACTATCGGGTACTGTTCCACTAGTCGTAGAATCGACGCCCACATCCGCTCTACGGAACCAACTGTAGCAGGATGGGTAGTGGCCCTTGTTTGTTATCCTCCCCTCAACGCTATTATTCTTCATCAATGGTTGTCGTATCACGATGGCTACGACTGGGAAAAATGGCTAAGTCAATTTCCCATTGTATGTTGGATTTGGGGCTTAACAATCCTGATCATGACTGGCCTGTACGTTTCAGCCACTGTTGCATTCGGTCCGCGATTTTCAAATCTTACTAATCGAGGCATTATTACTTCCGGTCCATACCGGTACTTTAAGCACCCCTCTTATATCGGCAAGAACGCAGCCTGGTGGTTAATGTCGGTTCCGTTTGTATCGGACAAAGGGCCCTTGGTCGTGCTAACGAGCTGTACCGCTCTATTAGCGATTAACGGACTATATCTACTAAGAGCTAAAACAGAAGAGATACATTTGATGCGAGATCCTGACTATCGCGCATATGCTCACTGGATCGACGAGCATGGCGTGCTTGGCAAGGTCAAAAAGTTTTTACGTATCCGAATGAAGTTGCTGGCTTAATCGGTGTTGAGTGCCACCTCAGACTGCTCTTTGCAAATGAGAATTTCGTCGTCGGTTAAACTTACGTACTGGTAATCGGATGCAGATAAACTTGCGCACAATCGTCGCAACGTTGACTTTGCGGTACAGTCAGCCCGGGAACCACCGAGGATCACCATGAATACCGTAGCCACCGCTAACTTGGTGGGAATCACTGGCATCGCGCGGCGGTTGGTGCAGGACGGCGCACTGGAAGAGGCCGCGGCGCGTCAAGCGATGTCAGCGGCGGCCTCCGAGCGAAAACCGCTGGCGAGCTACATCATCGACAACCGGCTGGTCACGCCGGCCAACCTGGCCGCAGCCAACTCGGTTGAGTTTGGGGTGCCCCTTTTTGATGTCGCCGCAATGGATCCTGCGCAGTCGGCCGTCAAGCTGGTCAAGGAAGACTTGCTGCGTAAGCATTGCGTACTGCCGCTGTTCAAGCGCGGCAACCGCCTGTTCGTCGGCATCGCCGACCCGACCAACACCGAGGCACTGGACGAGATCAAGTTCCAGACCAACCTCGCCATCGAGGCGATCCTGGTCGACGAGGAGAGCATCCGGCGCTTCCTCGACCGCTGGCTCGAAACCGCCGACGCATTGAGTGATGCAGTCGATGGTGACGACGAGGGCATGGAGAACCTCGAGATCGGTAAGGACGACGACCTGTCCGCCGACAGCGGGGTCGATGCCAAGACCGACGACACCCCGGTCGTCAAGTTCATCAACAAGGTGCTGGTCGACGCGATCCGTCGCGGCGCCTCGGATATCCATTTCGAACCCTACGAGACCGAGTACCGGGTGCGCCTGCGCATCGATGGCCTGCTCAAGCAGGTCGCCAAGGTTCCGGTCAAGCTGCAGCAGCGCATCTCCGCGCGACTGAAGGTGATGGCGCAACTGGACATCGCCGAGAAGCGCGTGCCGCAGGACGGCCGCATCAAGCTCAACCTCAGCAAGACCAAGCAGATCGATTTCCGCGTGAGCACCCTGCCGACCCTGTTCGGCGAGAAGATCGTGCTGCGTATCCTCGATGGCAGCGCGGCCAAGATGGGGATCGAAAAGCTGGGCTACGAGGACAACCAGAAAAAGCTGTTCCTGGAGGCCGTGCAGAAACCCTACGGCATGGTGCTGGTCACCGGCCCGACCGGCTCGGGCAAGACGGTGTCGCTGTACACCGCGCTCAACATCCTCAATGACGAGACCCGCAACATCTCCACGGTCGAGGACCCTGTCGAAATCCGCGTGCCCGGCATCAACCAGGTGCAGATGAACCTCAAGCGCGGCATGACCTTCGCCGCCGCGCTGCGCAGCTTCCTGCGCCAGGATCCGGACGTGATCATGGTCGGCGAAATCCGCGACCTGGAGACCGCCGAGATCGGCATCAAGGCCGCGCAGACCGGCCACATGGTGCTGTCGACCCTGCACACCAACGATGCGCCGCAGACCATCGCGCGCCTTATGAACATGGGCGTGGCGCCGTTCAACATCACCTCGTCGGTGACCCTGGTGATCGCGCAGCGTCTGGCCCGACGACTACACGACTGCAAGAAGCCGGTGGAGCTCCCGGAACACGCGCTGCTGGCCGAGGGGTTCAGCGCCGAAGAGATTGCTGACCCCGCGTTCAAGCTCTACGAAGCGGTCGGTTGCCCCGACTGCACCGAGGGCTACAAGGGCCGCACCGGTATCTACCAGGTGATGCCAATGAGCGACGAGATTCAGACCATCGTGCTGGCCGGCGGCAACGCGATGCAGATCGCCGAGGCGGCACAGGTCGCCGGCGTACGTGACTTGCGCCAGTCGGCGCTGCTGAAGGCGCGGAACGGTATTACCAGCCTGGCCGAGATCAACCGCGTGACCAAGGACTGACCGCCTCTGGCCAAGCCCGCTCGCCAGTGTGACGGCGGTTGCTACCACGACGCGGATGGTCGGGATATGCTGGCGTACGTCATGCTGGGGCTGGGGAATGCCCGGGCGACACTGGGGATGATGCGTGCCGGCCGTGGCTGGGGGCGCATTGGGTACCGCTTGAACCATCGTGTTACTGGGGATCGATGTCATGTCTGTTAGCCGAACCGCTGCCAAGTCCGCCAGCGCGCCCGCCGTGCGCCGCGCCGAACCGATGACGATGTTCGTCTGGGAGGGCACCGACAAACGCGGTGTCGTGATGAAGGGCGAGCAGACCGCGAAGAACGCGAATTTCCTGCGTGCTGAACTGCGCCGTCAGGGGTTGACCCCCAAGCTGGTGAAGGTCAAGCCGAAGCCGCTGTTCGGCGGCGCCGGCAAGCGGGTCACCCCTCTCGATATCGCCATCTTCAGCCGCCAGATCGCGACGATGATGAAGGCCGGCGTACCGATCGTCGGGGCGTTGGAAATCATCTCCAGCGGCAACAAGAACCCGAAGATGCAGCAGCTAGTCAACACCATCCGCTCGGACGTGGAGAGTGGCTCGTCGCTGAGCGAGGCAATCGGCAAGCATCCGGTCCAGTTCGACGAGCTGTACCGCAACCTGGTGCGCGCGGGCGAATCGGCCGGCGTGCTCGAGACCGTGCTCGATACCGTCGCGACCTACAAGGAAAACCTCGAGGCGTTGAAGGGCAAAATCAAGAAGGCGATGTTCTACCCGGCCATGGTGGTCGCGGTGGCACTGATCGTCAGTGCGATCCTGCTGATCTTCGTGGTGCCAATGTTCCAGCAGGTGTTCGACAGCTTTGGCGCCGAGCTGCCAGCGTTCACCCAGCTGGTGGTCGGACTGAGCGACTTCATGGTCAGCTGGTGGTGGCTGATTCTGCTCATGGCGGTCGGCGCGGGCGTGGCCTTCATCATGGCCAAGAACCGGTCACCGGCGTTTTCCCACTTCCTCGATCGACTGACCCTGAAGCTGCCGGTGATCGGACAGATCATGCATAACTCCGCGATCGCGCGTTTCTCGCGCACGCTGGCGGTGACGTTCAAGGCAGGCGTACCGCTGGTGGAAGCACTCGATACGGTGGCCGGTGCCACCGGCAACACGGTCTACGAGAAGGCCGTTCTGCGGGTGCGTGACGATGTCGCGGTTGGCTATTCGGTCAACATGTCGATGAAGCAGACCAACATGTTTCCCCACATGGTGGTGCAGATGGTCGCGATCGGCGAAGAGGCTGGCGCGCTCGACACGATGCTGTTCAAGGTTGCCGAGTTCTACGAGCAGGAGGTCAACAACGCGGTCGATGCGCTGGCCAGCCTGCTGGAGCCGATGATCATGGTGTTCCTCGGCGTGATCGTCGGCGGCATGGTTATCGCGATGTACCTGCCGATCTTCAAGCTCGGCGCGGTGGTCGGCTAAGCTCCCCGGATGGCATTCCTCGACCAGAACCCCGAAATCGGCTTCCCGCTCGTCGCCGGTTTCGGCCTGCTGCTGGGCAGTTTCCTCAACGTGGTGATCCTGCGCCTGCCCAAGCGGCTGGAGTGGGAGTGGAAGCGTGACAGCCGCGAAGTGCTGGGTGAGCCGGACGATTACGACCCACCGCCACCCGGCATCGTGGTCGAGCGTTCGCACTGCCCGCACTGCAAGCACCAGCTCAGCTGGTACGAGAACATTCCGGTGTTCAGCTGGCTGGCGCTTCGTGGCAAGTGCCGCAACTGCAAGGCGCCGATCTCACCGCAGTATCCGCTGGTGGAACTGCTGACCGCGGTGCTGATGGTCGCCTGCGTGTGGCGCTTCGGCTTCGGCTGGCAGGGCTTCGGCGCGATGGTGTTCACCGGCGTTTTGATTGCGCTGTCGGGGATCGACCTGCGTACCCAGTTGCTGCCGGACCAGCTGACCTTGCCTCTGATGTGGCTGGGGCTGATCGCCGCGGCCGACAACCTGTACATGCCGGTCAAGCCGGCGCTGCTCGGCGCGATTGCCGGCTACCTCGCGCTGTGGGTGGTCTGGTGGGTGTTCAAGCAGGTCACCGGCAAGGAAGGCATGGGCCACGGCGATTTCAAGCTGTTGGCCGCGATCGGCGCCTGGACCGGCTTGAATGGCATTCTGCCGACGGTGCTGCTGTCGTCGCTGGTGGGCGCGGTGATCGGCTCGATCTGGCTGGCGATGAAGGGCCGCGACCGGGCTACGCCGATTCCGTTTGGGCCGTATCTCGCGGTGGCCGGGTGGATCGCGTTCTTCTGGGGCGACCAGATGGTGGATGGGTACATGCGGTATTCGGGGTTGGGCTGAGGGTTGCTGCCGGCCGCCGTCTGCGTGCTGCGCTGGCCCCGTGTAGGAGCGACGTGAGTCGCGATTGCGTTGAGCCCCGTTTGCGTCGTGCGGTCGCGACTTACGTCGCTCCTACACGGGGTTATCGCGGATTGGGTGCCGTGGCATCCTGCGCGGCATGAGTGAATACATCATCGGTGTGACGGGCGGGGTGGCCTCGGGCAAGAGCGAGGTCACGCGACGCTTCGAAATGCTTGGGGTCGTGGTCGCCGATGCGGACGTGGCCGCGCGGGAGGCGGTGGCGGCGGGCTCGGACGGGCTGGCCGAGGTGG
>JBOHYC010000272.1:0-2083 GCA_050737755.1 Lysobacter sp. | reverse complement strand
GGTCGCGTCGGCGCGCTCGCGGATGTTCTTCAGCAACTGGGTGAAGTCACGCGGGTGGACCTTGCCCCACGGCGGCATGCGCAGCTTGAATTCCTTGAGGAACTCCAGCAGGTCGGCGTACTTCTGCTCCGGCGGGCGGTCGTGGATGCGGTACGGCGCCGGGACCTCGACGTCGATCAGGAACTTCGCGGCCTCCACGTTGGCCGCGATCATGCATTCCTCGATCAGCTTGTGGGCGTCGTTGCGCTGGAGCATGCCGGCCTGGCTGACCTCGCCCTTTGCGTCGAGCACGAAGCGCACTTCGCTGGACTCGAACTCGATTGCGCCGCGCTTGGCCCGCGCCTTTGCCAGCACCTGGTACAGCTGGTGCAGGCGCTGGATCTGCGGCAACAGCGAGCCTATCCGTCCCAGCGCATCCTCACGGTCCTCCGGCAGCGCAGCCTCGTCGACCGCGTTCCAGACCTGGGTGTAGGTGAGGCGCGCATGCGAGTGCATGGTCGCCTCGTAGAACTTCGAGCCGGTGACCTCGCCCTTGCGGTCGATCTGCATGTCACAGACGAAGCACAGGCGGTCGACCTTCGGCTTCAGCGAGCAGATGCCGTTGGACAGGGTCTCCGGCAACATCGGCACCACGAAACCGGGGAAATACACCGAGGTCGCGCGCATCTGCGCCTCGTCGTCGAGCGGGGTGCCGGGACGCACGTAATGCGAGACGTCGGCGATCGCGACCACCAGCCGGAAGCCGTCGCGGTTCGGTTCACACCAGACCGCGTCATCGAAGTCCTTGGCGTCCTCGCCGTCGATGGTGACTAGCGGCAGGTCGCGGATGTCGGCGCGCTCGCGGATCGTTGCGTCCTCGACTTCCAACGGCACCGCGGCGGCCTGGTCGAGCACCTCCTGCGGGAACTCGTGCGGGATGTCGTGGCCGTGGATCGCGGCCTGCACCGCCAGCGAGGCGGTCAGGCGTTCGCCGAGCACGGTCAGGACCTTGCCCATCGGTGGGCGACGCGCATCCGGGGCACGGGTCAGTTCGCAGACCACCAGTTGCCCGGCCTGGGCATCGCCTCGGGCCTCCGGCGGAATCAGGATGTTGCGCTGGATGCGACGGTCGTCGGGCTCGACATAGCTGACTCCGTCTTCAAGGATGAAGCGGCCGATCAGGCGGCTGAGCCGGCGCTCCAGCACCTCGACGATCGCGCCTTCCTGGCGACCGCGGCGGTCGGTGCCGGTGACGCTGGCCAGCACGCGATCGCCGTGCATGACCTTGCGCATCTCGTACGGCGGCAGGAACAGGTCGTCGCCGCCTGCGTCCGGACGCAGGAAGCCGAAGCCGTCGGGGTTGGCGATCACGTTGCCGGCAACCAGGTCGACCTGCTCGGCCGGCACGTAACCGCCCTTGCGGTTCTGCAGCAACTGGCCGTCGCGAACCATTGCACGCAGGCGCGCGGTCATCGCCTCGAAGCGCTCCGGCGCAGTCAGGGCCAGCTTTTCCGCCAGTTGCTCGGCCTCCAACGGACCATCAGCGGCGGATAGCAGCTGCAGGATCATCTCGCGGCTGGCAATCGGCTGCTCGTAGCGCGCAGCCTCCCGCTCGGCGTAGGGGTCCTGGAAGCCGTCCTTGCCGCGCACCGGATCACCGTGCAGCGGCGCCAACGGCGGCTTGCGGGTACCGCGCGGCGGCGGGGTCGGCAGCCAGCCGGGCTTCTTGTCCGACGGCTTCCCCTTGCCGGTGCCGGGTCCCTTGCCGCGCGGAGCGGTCGTCTTGGCGCCAGCCTTGCTGGACTTGCTGGGGGAGCCGGCCTTGCCGGACGACTTGCGGGCGCTGCCGCGCTTGCTTGGGGGCTTGTTCATCGCGGCGATGGTACACCCGCGTCGTCAACGGCCCGTCGCGGCGCCGGCGATGCACCGGGCCTGCCGCGCCCAACAAAAAACCCCGCCGAGGCGGGGTTCTTCGTGTGTCCGACGCGGTAGTCGTCGAACGATGTTGGTGCCCGGGAGAGGACTCGAACCTCCACGGAGTTGCCCCCGCTAGCACCTGAAGCTAGTGCGTCTACCAATTCCGCCACCCGGGCAAACCGCGCAG
>JBOHYC010000271.1:0-4468 GCA_050737755.1 Lysobacter sp. | reverse complement strand
CAATGCCCGGACCCGACGACATCGACCGACTGCTGCAGGCCGCCGCATGAACCCACCCGTGATTCCGCCGACGCCCGACTTCCGCAGCCCCGAGTTCCTGCGCAGCCACATCGCGCGGACGATGGCGTTCTACCACCCGCACGCGCTCGACCCGGATGGCGGTTTCTTCCACTACTTCCGCGACGACGGCAGCGTCTACGACGCCTCGCACCGGCACCTGGTCAGCAGCACGCGTTTCGTCTTCAACCATGCGATGGCCGCGCGGCTGTTCGGCATGCCCTGCGACATCGAGGCCGCGCGCCACGGCCTGCGCTACCTGCGCGAGGTCCACCTCGACCCCGCGACCGGCGGCTACGCCTGGACGATCCGCGACGGCGTGCCCGAGGACCGCACCAACCACACCTACGGCCTCGCCTTCGTGCTGCTGGCCTACGCGACCGCGCTGAAAGCAGGTATCACCGAAGCCGCGCCCTGGCTGGACGAGACCTGGGCGCTGCTGGAAGCGCACGCATGGGACGCCGGCGCCGGCCTCTATCGCGACGAAGCCGACGCCGACTGGCACTACAGCGGCTACCGCGGCCAGAACGCCAACATGCACCTGTGCGAGGCGATGATCGCCGCGTACGAGGCCAGCGACGACCCGCGCTATCTCGACCGCGCGCTGCTGCTCGCAGACCACATGACGCGGCGGCAAGCCGCCAAAGCCGACGGACTGGTCTGGGAGCACTACGACCGCAATTGGAACGTCGACTGGGACTACAACCGCGACGATCCCAAGCACCTGTTCCGTCCGTGGGGTTTCCAACCCGGCCACCAGACCGAATGGACCAAGCTGCTGCTGACCCTCGACGGCCACCTGCGTGCGCGCGGCAACGTCCACGACTGGCTCTTGCCGACCGCGCGCCACCTGTTCGACACCGCCGTCGCGCGCGCGTGGGACGACGGTAACGGCGGCCTGTTCTACGGCTTCGCGCCCGATGGCAGCGTCTGCGACGACGACAAGTACTTCTGGGTCCAGGCCGAGTCGATCGCCGCCGCCGCGCGGCTCGCGGTCGCCACCGGCGACACCCGCTACTGGGACTGGTACGACCGGATTTGGGACTACGCGTGGCAGCACTTCATCGACCACCGCCACGGCGCCTGGTACCGCATCCTCGACCGCGACAACCGCAAGTACGGCGACGACAAGAGCCCCGCCGGCAAGACCGACTACCACACCATGGGCGCGTGTCACGACGTGCTGCAACTGCTGCGCGACACCGCGCAAGGAGACCCCGCATGACCCTGCACGCGCTGCTGCTCGCCACGCTGTTGCTGCCGGCGGGCGCCATTGCCGCCGAATCGCAGGCCGCGCCGGCCGCGACCGAAGCCAGCGACGCGGTAGCCGTCATCACCGATGCCGAATCCGCGCGCCTCGCCGAGCAGGTCAGGGCCGAGTTCCTGCACGCCTGGCGCGGCTACAAGCAATACGCTTGGGGCCACGACGCGCTTAAGCCGCTGAGCAAGGCGCCGCGCGACTGGTACGGCCAGTCGTTGTTGATGACGCCTGTCGACGCGCTCGACACCATGATCCTGATGGGCCTGGACAAGGAGGCCGACGAAGCGCGCGAGCTGATCGCAACGCAGCTGTCGTTCGACGTCGACGCCGACGTCAAGCACTTCGAGATCGTGATCCGCCTGCTCGGCGGGCTGCTGTCGGGCTACCAGCTCACCGGCGACGAACGCCTGCTCGCGTTGGCCGAAGACTTGGGCACCCGCCTGCTGCCCGCATTCGACTCGCCGACTGGTCTGCCGTACGTCTACGTCAACCTGCGCACCGGCGCCGCCCACGGCAACGAGAGCAACCCGGCCGAGTCCGGCACCCTGCTGATCGAGTACGGCACCCTCAGCAAGCTCACCGGCAACCCGGTGTTCTTCGAGAAGGCCAAGCGCGCGCTGGTCAAGACCTACGAGATGCGCTCCGACATCGGCCTGGTCGGCGAGCGCTTCGACGTCACCACCGGCGAATGGACCAATACCCGCAGCCATGTCGGCGCCCGCATCGACTCGTACTACGAGTACCTCTACAAGTGCTGGCGCCTGTTCGGCGACGCCGACTGCAAGGCGATGTGGGACGACGCCATCGCCGCCGCCAACCGCCATTACCCCGAAGAGGTCGACGGCGCGCTCTGGTACGGCCACGTCGACATGCACGATGGTTCGCGCGTTGCCAGCCAGTACGGCGCACTCGACGCGTTCTTCCCCGGACTGCTGGCTTTCTCCGGGGATATCGAGCGCGCGCGCCGGCTGCAGGCCTCGTCGTTCGACATGTGGAACGTGCACGGCATCGAGCCCGAGGCGTTCGACTACCGCACCCGCACGGTCACCGCCGCCGCCTACCCGCTGCGCCCGGAAATCGTCGAGTCGACCTGGTACCTGCACCGCCTGACCGGCGACAACGAATATCGCGTGATGGGCCAGAAGCTGTTCGAGGATTTCGTCGAGCACACCCGCACCGACGCCGGCTACGCCGCGCTTAAGAGCGTTGTCACCAAAGAGAAGGCCGACGACATGGAGAGCTTCGTGCTGGCCGAAACCTTCAAGTACTTCTACCTGCTGTTCGCCCCGCCGCAGACGCTGGACCCGGCCGAGGTGGTGCTGAACACCGAGGCCCACCCGATCCGGCCGACCTGGGACTGATCGGGCCCATACAGATTCAAAGGGGTATCGTGGGGATGTTGACCACCGCGGAGTGACGCGATGATCCTGGATTCGATGCTCGGCTCCCAACCGGTGCTGCTGTTTGCGGCTTCGGTGCTGGTGGCGGGCGTGTACCTGCTCTGGCGCCTGGCGCGGGGCTGCGTGCACGGGGTCCGCGGCTGGTGGTCGCAGCACTAGGTATCCCCACGCCCCGGGATTGACCGCTACAGGTCGTGCGTCCAGCCGCCAACGGCATGCATGCGCTGGTCGAAATCCGCGGCGATGTCCGACAGCCGGATCGAGGCGAAGCGCGCGAGGATCGCGGCCTCGGCGTCCTTTAGCGTCGACTCCAGCATCGTGTTGACCGACTGCTCGACCAGGCAGTCCGGGGTGCGGTCGGCGACGCCGATCGTGAACAGCGTGGTCGTGCCCGCGGCCTCGTAGACGTCCAGCAGAGTGATCTGCGACAGCTCCCGCGCCAGCGTCCAGCCGCCGCCGGGGCCGCGCTCGGCCGCGACGATGCCCTGCTCGCGCAGCCCGGCCAAAGTGCGCCGCACCACCGCGGCGTTGGTGCCCAGCATGCGTCCAATGGTCTGCGACGTGGCGCGTTGTTCGTGCCGGTCCATGTGCACCAGAACGTGCAGCATCCGGGACAGCCGGCTGTCGGTTCTCAACGGGATCACCTTGCCTGGGCGGGGTTCGGGCAAATCATAACATCAGATGTTGCGAATAGCCTTGGGCCGTCCTATATTGCAACTTACGATGATACATATAGGCACGCAGATGGAAACGACCCCCGGATTACATGACGTGATCGTGGTCGGCGGCAGCTTCGCCGGCCTGTCCGCCGCGTTGATGCTGGCCCGCGCCCGCAAGCGCGTGTTGCTGGTCGACGCCGGCCAGCCGCGCAACCGCTTCGCCGCCGAGGCGCACGGCGTGATCGGCCACGACGGAACGCCGCCGGAGGTTCTGCTCGGCAATGCGGTCGCGCAGTTGATGGCGTACCCGACCGTCACGCTGAAGGTGGCGACGGCAACCGGCGTCAGCGGGCATGACGGCCACTTCACCCTCGCGCTCGGTGGCGGGGAGCAGGTCGAAGCCAGAAAAGTCGTGCTTGCCACCGGCGTGACCGACCTGATGCCCGACATCCGGGGCATGCGCGAACGGTGGGGTACCGGCATCCTGCATTGCCCGTACTGTCATGGCTTCGAAGTCGCGGGCCGGGCGCTCGGCGTCCTCGCCACCTGCGCGATGAGCTCGCACCAGGCGCTGCTGATCCCGGAGTGGGGGCCGACCACTTACTTCACCCAGGGGCAGTTCGAGCCTGACGACGGGGAGCGCCGGCTGCTGCAGGCGCTGGGGGTCGCGATCGAGACAACACCGGTAGTGGCGGTCGAAGGGGCGGGGCGTTCGGTGGAACGCGTGCTGCTGGCGGACGGCCGCACGCTGCCAATCGCGGCGATGTTCCTCGCGCCCGCGCAGGAACTCGCCAATGATCTTGCGCTGCAGCTTGGTTGTGAACTCGACGACGGGCCGCTGGGTCCGTTCGTGAAGGTCGACGGCATGAAGCAGACCAGCGTGGTCGGTGTGTTTGCCGCGGGCGACCTCGCCGCGCCGATGCAGAGCGCACCGATGGCACTCGCCGCGGGGCAGATGGCGGGCCTGGCCGCGCACCGCGCGTTGATGGAGGACGACCGGCGGCGGCTGCTCGGCGACTGACGAAGCGCGGGGGCGATCGTGTTCCACTGCTGGACAAGCCGGCGTCGCTGGAATCTGCACAGCCGTCAAC
>JBOHYC010000270.1:0-12187 GCA_050737755.1 Lysobacter sp. | reverse complement strand
TGAACAGGTTCGACCACACCCGCATGCCGCCGGTCGATCCGTACAAGCCGGTCGGCTTGTTGTCGTCGTTGCCGACCCAGACCACGGCGAGGTGGTCGCCGGTGTAGCCGGCAAACCAGCTGTCGCGGCTGTCGTTGCTGGTGCCGGTCTTGCCGGCCGGGCTGAGGTCGCCGAGGCCGTCCGAGACCAGTCGCCGGGCGGTACCGCTGGTGACCGTGCGCTGCAGCGCGATGTTGATCAGCCGTGCGGCGATCGCATCGCCCTCCTGCGCGGGGGCCGGGGCGGTGTCGTAGCGATTGAGCGCCCGGCCATCTGCATCGAGTACGCCACGGACCGCATGCAGCGGCTGGATCTCGCCGCCGGACGCGAGGAACTGGTACAGCTGCGCCATCGCGTACGGGCTCTGGTCGACCGACCCGAGGATCAGCGACGGATTCGGTTCGGACTCGATGCCTGCCAGCGTCCGGATCAGGTCGGCGATCCGCCGCGGGTCGACCTGCATGCCGATCCGCACCGTCGCCTGGTTGTAGGAGCTGGCCAGCGCATCGATCAGGCGCACGCTGCCGTGACTGCGGCCATCGGCGTTGCCCGGGGTCCAGCGCTTGCCGTTGCCGAGCGCGACGGTGACCGGCGAGTCGTCGACCCAGGTCGCCAGCGAGAACTTGTCGGGTTGCGCCAGCGCAAGCAGGTAAACGAAAGGCTTGAGCAGCGAGCCGACCGGGCGCCGCGCCTCGACCGCGCGGTTGAAGCCGGGGCGCGCCGGCGTGCCGCTGCCGACCACCGCCAGCACCTCGCCGTCATGCACATCGGTCAGCACCAGGCCGGTTTGCAGCTCCGGACGGTTTTTGCTCTCCAGATCCTCCAGCGCCTTGACCACGGCGCCTTCGGCGTAGGCCTGCGCGGACGGCGACATGCCGCTCATCACGCTCAACCCGGCGCCGGCCAGAGCATCCTTCGGGTAATCGCTGGCAAGCTGGCGACGGACCAGGTCGACATACCCCGGGAAGCGGTTGGCCGACAGGCCGGGCTGCTCGGTCACACCCAGCGGCGCCTTCAGCGCGCGCTGGTACTCGGCGTCTTCGATCAGGCCGGTCTCGTGCATCTCACCAAGCACGAAATTGCGCCGCGCGGTGGCGCGTTCGGGATGGTCGCGCGGATCGTAATACGACGGCCCGCGGACGATGCCGATCAGCAGCGCGACCTGCTCGGTGCTGATGTCGGACAGGTCGCGACCGAACCAGAAATCCGACGCGGCGGCGACCCCATGGATCGCCTGCGCCCCGCGCTGGCCGAGGTAGACTTGGTTGAAATAGGCCTCGAGGATGGTCTTCTTGTCGTAGCGCGCCTCGATCAGCAGCGCGTAGATCGCCTCGTTGAACTTGCGGGTAAAGGTCTGTTCGCCGCCGATACCGAGCAGGCCGCTGCGCGCCAGCTGCTGGGTCAGGGTACTGGCGCCCTGCCGCGCCTCGCCGGCTTTCAGGTTGACCCACGCCGCGCGCAGGATGCCGCTGAGGTCGAGGCCGTGGTGATGGGCAAAGTCGCGGTCCTCGACCGCCTGCAGACCGGTGACCAGCAACTCGGGCACCTCCTCCAGCTGCACCAGCCGGCGCTCCTCCTGCTTCTGCCCGTACAGCGTGGCGATGCGCGCCGGGTCGAGCCGGGCCGCCTTGAGCTTGCTGTCGCCGCGCACGTCCCGCAGGCCGCTGACCTTGCCACCGGACAGCACGACCTCGATCCGGCTCGGCGCAACGGGACCGTCGACGTCGTTGAAGCCACGGCTGGACACCAGCCAATGCCCGCCGTCGCGCTTGTAACTGCCCGGACGGACGCCATCGCCATCGTGATAGCCGGCCGCATCGAGCTCGGTCTTGAGCGTGGTCGCATCCAGCGCAAGACCCGGTGCCAGCTCAAGCGGTCGCCCATAGACCCGCGTCGGCAACTGCCAGCGCAACTGGTCGAAACGCTGCCCGACCTCGTGATTGAGGTAGAGCGAGTACGGAATCAGGAAGCCCAGCCCCAGCCCGATCGCGGCCAGCACCCAGGTGACCAGCCGACGCCGCCACTGCGGCGTATCGCCGTCGTCGGAGGGGAGGTCGTCGTCTTCGTAATCGATTCGGGCCACGGCATGGGAGAATGGCGGGGCTGCGCCCTCGTAAACCCGAGTCTAACGCAGCCGGCATGGGCCACCGCGCAGTGGGTGCCGGCCGGTCTAGGTACCAGTTCAGGCGTCGCGATTGCGGTGGCCGAGCGCAATTGCATCATTGAATTCCCCAGTATTTGGAGTCGTCACCGCATGCGGATGTCACCGGCCGACCTTCGGTTCCTGATCGATCGAGGAACCGGGTTGTTTCAACGCGGCCTGACCAGTTTGCGGACCCGCGGCCTGAAGGCTTCATGGCAACGCGTGTTGAAGCAGTTCGAACGTATCCCGCTTTCGCAACGTGCAGTCGTCTACCTGTCACAGGACGAGCCGTTCGCGCCGTTTTCCGTGCCATCGAGCCCGGCTCCGCGCGCGAGCATCGTGATCCCCGTGTTCAACCAGTTCAGGCACACCTTGGGATGCCTACGCGCACTGGCGTCCCATCCGTCGGCTGCTGCGGTCGAGATCATCGTCATCGACGACGGCTCCAGCGACGACACCGAGACCGCGCTGGCTTCGGTGGCCGGGTTGCGTTACCACCGGCGCGGATCGAACGGCGGGTTCATCGCCGCCTGCAACGACGGCGCGGCCCTGGCTCGCGGCGAGTACCTGGTGTTCCTCAACAACGATACGGCGCCCCAACCCGGTTGGCTGGATGCTCTCCTGGACACGTTCAGCGACCATCCGAATGCCGGCCTGGTGGGCGCCCAGCTGCTTTATCCGGATGGGCGATTGCAGGAAGCGGGCGGGGTGGTGTTCGCCGATGGGAGTGGCTGGAATTACGGCCGTTTTGGCGCGCCCGATGCCCCTCCCCATGCGTTTGTACGGGAAGTGGACTATTGCTCCGGAGCAGCGCTTGCGGTCCGTAAGACGCTGTTCGATGAGCTGGGAGGATTCGACGCCCGCTATGCGCCGGCCTATTACGAAGATACCGATCTTGCCTTCGCGGTACGCAATGCCGGCTTCGAGACGCTGTATCAACCCGCCGCGCAAGTGGTTCACGACGAGGGGACCACTTCCGGCACCGACACCAGGCATGGTCCCAAGGCTTACCAGACACGCAACCGGTCGATCTTCGCCACCAGGTGGCAGTCCGTACTGGCCGACCACCTGCCCGTCGGCGCCCCCCCCGAAATAGCTGCCCTGAGACAACGCCACCAAACCGTCCTCATTATCGACGCACTGACCCCGCAGCCCGATCGCGATTCCGGATCGCTTCGACTGGTCAACCTGATGAGGATGCTGCGGCAGGAAGGCGCGCACGTGGTGTTCCTGCCGGCGGACCGGAACTTCGCAGAACGCTATACCCGGCTGCTTCAGCAGATTGGCGTGGAAGTCTGGCATCGCCCGTTCGCAGAACGCGTACCTGCATGGCTGCGCGAGCACGGCCCGCGCTTCGATAGCGTGCTGGTGTGCCGGCACTACGTCATGCGCGAGATGTTGCCGCTACTGCGCAAGCATGCGCCGCGTGCCCGCCTGGTATTCGATACGGTTGACCTGCACTACCTCCGCGAGCGCCGGGGTGCCGAGCTGAGCAATGACCTCGTACGCGCGCGCGGCGCCGAGCGCACGCGAGCGGCCGAGCTGGATGTGATCACACGCAGCGATGCGACCCTGGTCGTCAGCGATGTCGAGCGCGAGCTGCTGGCACGCGATGCACCACAGGCGCGGGTCGAGGTGCTGTCGAACCTGCATCGCGACAGTGGCCCCGGCAAACCCTTCGCGGAGCGCAAGGACATCCTGTTTGTCGGTGGCTTTCGCCATCCGCCCAACGTCGACGCCGTGTGCTGGTTCGTCGATTCGGTCTGGCCACTTGTGCACGCGCGCGAGCCGGCACTGCGTTTCCACTGCGTGGGAGCCGACGTGCCGGCGGAAATCGCGGCGTTGGCCGAACGCCCCGGCATAACCATCCACGGCCATGTTCCGGACCTGCTGCCATTTCTCGAAGGCGCACGGCTGGCGATCGCCCCGCTGCGCTACGGCGCTGGCGTCAAGGGCAAGGTCAACCAGAGCATGGCCCACGGCCAGCCGGTGGTGGCGACCACTTGCGGCGTCGAAGGGATGCATCTGCGCACTGGTGAAGACGTGCTGGTAGCCGATGACGCCGCGGGTTTTGCCGAGGCGATCCTGCGCGCATACCACGACGGCGACCTGTGGCAACGACTGGCCGACAACGGGCGGACCAACGTCGAGCGGCATTTTTCGCTGGATGCAGGCCGTGAGGTGGTGCGACGGGTCCTGCTCGGCCGCGACTGATGGTCAGTCGGCCATTGCTGCCGCCGTGCGCAGGCGCCCGGCCAGTTCATCCAGGCCGTTGATCGCAGGATCAAGCGTGCGCGCGGACTCGAGCGCATGTTGCGCGGCTTGCAACTCCCCGGCGCCGAGTCGCTCGTCACCAACGGCAATCCAGCGCTGGGCGAGCCGGCGGCTTGCAACCCGCGCGGGCGTGTCGTCATCGAGCAGTCGCCATGCGTCCAGGCATCTACCAGCGCCGGTCAAGCGATTTGCGCGTAACTCGCGGTCAAAACAATCCTGCGCTGCCGGAAGCAACCGGGCACTCACGGCCCGGACCCCCGCATCCCGCGGCGCGATCGCCTGGGCGGCGCGCAGTTTGTCGTAGGCGCTTTCGCCGGGGGGATCGAGCAGGTCGCCTCGCGCCTCGGCAGCGGAGGCTTCGGCCAGCAGGACGGCAAGGCGCTGTTTACGTTGGGCGGACGGTTCGCCGCTGCCGAGGCGCGCGTGCGATTGCCGGGCACGGTCCAGATAGGCCCGGGCGGCGATCACGGCCGGGGCGTCGGGGGCGATCGCCTGTGCCTCCAGCAACGCGGCGCGGGCCTGTACAAACCGGAAGTCGGCGGCGTGGCGTTCGCTGGCGGCGGCGTGGGCGCCCGCCACGGCGACCAGCCCGCGTGCGGCGTCGACGTTGTCCGGGTCGACCTGCTGCACTGCGCGATACCCCGCCACGGCCGATGACAGGCGACCGCGGTCAAGCTCGCGACTGGCTTGTTGCAGGCGCCGGGTGGTTGCGCTGGCCAATGCCGCCCGGGCCGCCGGAAGATCGAAATGTCCCGGATCAACCGTCTGCACGCGCGCAACCAGCGTTCCGGCGCGCACCAGGGCATCGTCATCCAGGGCGGCGCGCGCCCGCTGCAACAGGTCGGCCAGTGTGTCCTCGCGACCTTCCAGCGCAGTGATGTTGTTGGGTTGCAGGGCCAGCACGCGCTGGTACAGCGGCAACGCGGTGTCGGCGGCACCGTCCAGCCTGCCCGCCGCGCGCGCTGCATGAGCGGTTGCCAGCAGCAGATCCAGGCCGGCGCCATCGACGGTGCGATCGCGCAGCCTGCTTTCCAGCGCCTCGGTCTGGCTGCGTGGCACTTCAAGATCACGCGCCAGTTGCAGGGAGGTTTGGGCATCGTCGAAACGCCCCTGCTCGAATGCGATCTCGGCCTGCGCCAGTGCCTCGCGGCCGACCCGGGCCAAACCGTCACGCGCATCCGGGCGGTCCGGGTCGAGCGCCAAGGCGGCGGCGTAGAGTTCGCGCGCGCCGCGGCCATCGGCGCGGGTCAGCTCGCCGGCCAACAAGGCATTTGCCGCGTCCGCCCGCAATTGCTGCACGCGGGTGTCGGGCCACAGCCATCCGGAGACCGGTTCGCGCGCCAGCAACAGCACGGCAATCCCGCCGATCGCGAGCGCCAATGCAGTCCAGCGACGCCACGCGGGCACGCTCGGCGCGCGCATCGCGCGGGACACATCGCCGTATTCGTCAGCCGCACCGCTCTTGCGCATCGTTGAAGCATAGTCCGGCTTCACGGCAAGGAGGCGTCAAGCGGATGTCGACCCGGTGCTGCCGTCTCAGGCACGCCGCGCCTGCTCGACACCCGGCAGCGCCGCGAGCTTGCCGAGCAAAGTCGACAGCTGGCCGTAGTCATCGACCTTCAAACGCATCAGGAACCGCACCTGCGCGCCACTGCGTTGCTGCTCGCTGTGGATGCGGGTGACATGCGCGTTGCTCTGCGCGATCAGGTTGGTGATTTCCTTCAGCAGCCATTTGCGGTCGACCGCGAGCACTTCGACATCGACCTCGTACGCGCTGCCGGCACGGCCCCATTCGACCGGCAGCGTGCGCTGCGGCTGGGCCGCTGCCAGCCGGCGGTACGAGGCGCAGTCGTGGCGATGCACCGTGACCCCACGGCCACGGGTGAGGTAGCCGGCAATCGGCTCGCCCGGCAGCGGTTGGCAGCAGCGCGCCAGTTGCACCAGCAGGTTGTCTACGCCCTGCACGGTGAAATCCGCAGCCTTGCCGCGCGGGGTGCGGCGCGGCAGGGCCGGCGCAGGCCGCTCGACCGGCGGCGGCGCACTGGCCGCGCGTTCGTGTTCGAGCAATATCCGACCGACCTGGTGCGGGCCGATGTCGCCCAGCGCCACCAGCACGTGCAGGTCGGCGTCGTTGGCCAGGCTGAAACGCTCGCGCGCGGGGGCAAGGTCGGCACCGAGCAGGCCAAGCCGGCGCAGTTCCTTGTCGAGCAGGTCCTTGCCGGCGGCCTCGTTACGCGCGCGGTCGAGCTTGTGGAACCAGTTGCGGACCTTCTCGCGCGAGCGGCTGCTGGCGAGGAAGCCGTTGGACTCGATCAGCCAGTCGCGTCGCGGCTCGCCGGACTTCGCGGTCATGATCTCGACCCGGTCACCGCTGGCGAGCTTGTGATCCAGCGGCACGATGCGGCCGTCGACTTTGGCCCCGCGGCAACGATGCCCGACCTCGGTATGCACGCGGTAGGCGAAGTCCAGCGGGGTGGCGCCGGCCGGCAGATCGACCACCTCACCCTTCGGCGTCAGCACATAGACGCGGTCCTCGACCAGCTCGGTATCGAGCTCGCCGGCCAGTGCCGCTTCGTCTGGCTCGGCGCCGTCTGCGGCCGGCTCCAGCAGTTTGCGCATCCACGCGATCTTGCGATCGAACGCGGCATCGCCGGCACCCGCGCCTTCCTTGTACTTCCAGTGCGCGGCCACGCCGAGTTCGGCCTGGCGGTGCATATCGGACGTGCGGATCTGCACTTCGAGGGTCTTGCCCTCGGGACCGATCACCGCGGTATGCAGCGAGCGGTAATCGTTGCGCTTTGGTCGGGCGATGTAGTCGTCGAATTCGCTCGGGATCGGCGCCCAGCTCGCGTGCACCGCGCCCAGCGCGGCGTAGCAGTCACCAACGCTGTCGACCAGCACACGCACTGCGCGCAGGTCGTAGAGTTCGCCGATCGGCACGTCCTTGCGCTGCATCTTCTTCCAGATGCTGTAGATGTGCTTCGGCCGACCCGCGATATCAGCCTTGATGCCCTGCGCGGCCATCGCCTCGCGCAGGGTCTGCTTGACGTCCTCGATGTAACGCTCGCGGTCGGTGCGCTTCTCGTCGAGCAGCCGCGCGATCTGCTTGTAGGTGTCCGGCTGCAGGTAGCGGAACGCGAGGTCCTCCAGCTCCCACTTGAGCTGCCAGATGCCCAGCCGGTTGGCCAGCGGTGCGTGGATGTCGCGGGTCAGCGTGGCCAGTGCGATGCGGCGGTCGGCCGGCAATGCGTCGGCCAGTTGCATCCGCGCCAGTTGCCGCGCCAGCAGGATCGGAACCACCCGAAGGTCGCGCACGATCGCCAGCAGCAGGCGACGCAGGCCTTCGCTGCCGCTGCGGCCAGTCTGCTCGGCATGCAGCATCCAGACCTGGGCGGCGGCACGCTGGCCGTCGAGCAGGGTTGCGATGCCGGGGTGTTCACGCTCGAACGCCGGGCCGAGGCGCTGCTGCAGCACCGGATAACTGTGGACGATCGCCGCGACCAGCGTGTCGCTGTCCGCGTCGAGGCGCTGGAGGGCGCCGAGCATGCGCTCGACGACTTCGGGCGGATCGCGGGCATCAAGCTCCGCACCCGCACCCGCGAGGGGTAACAGCAACTGTTGCAGCGGCTGCGTGATCGCGGGATTGGCGAGCAGCACAGCCACCGGCACGGTGGTCGTGCCGGCCGCGGTGGTCGTGACGGACCCGGGTTCGGGGCGACGCGTGGTCATGGCGACGCAGATTCATTTCGACACTGGAGGGAATGACTACACTAGCGAGCAACCGTCCGCAGTCATAGCCTCAGGACCCGTCGATGAATTCTTCAGCCAGCCCGAACACGCCGTCCCTCCGCCGCCTCCGCCCGCTCGTTTTGGCCGGCGCCCTGCTGGCCGCTCTGGCCTCGCCGCTGGCAGTCGCGCAGCAGGCCGGCGAGCGGATAGAGCAACAGATGACGGCCGAGCAGTTCAAGGCCGCGGGCTTGGACCAACTCAGTGCGGAGCAGCTACAGAACCTCAACGCCTGGCTCAACCGCACCCTGGTCGTCGAGACCACCAAGGCCGCGAAGCAGGCGGCCAAACAGGCCAAGGAAAAAGTCGAGGACGAAAACCGCGGGTTCCTCAACTTCGGGTCTGATAAGCCGATCACCGCCCGGCTGCAGGGCGAATTCCGCGGCTTCGGCAACGGCCGCGAGTACCAGCTCGACAACGGCCAGTTGTGGCGCCAGGTCGACACCGCCAGCCTTGCGGGTGTGCGTGTGGACAACCCGCAAATCACGATCAAGCCGTCGATGATCGGTAGCGCCTGGTATCTCAAGATCGAGGGCTACAACACGGCTGCGAAGGTCGAGCGGATCAAGTAATCCGCGACAGCCGGGTCGCCAGTTTTTTCGGCGAGATTCCACGTGCGCCGAGTTCCTGTGCGAACAGCGATACCCGCAGTTCCTCCAGGTCCCAGCGCAACGCCTGCCACTCGGGGTCAACGCCATTGCCGGCGGCGTTGGCGCGCGCCAGCGCATCGGCGAACGGCTTGAGTTCGAGCATCTTGTCCTGGTCGCGCATCGGGTCGCGCAGTGCGCGTTCGCCGCGCAGGGCCAGCGCCTTCAGGTAGCGCGGGTAGTCGCGCAACGCTTCGGCCGGCACGTCGCGCAGGAACCCCGGCGGGGTCAGCCCAGCGAGTTGCATGCGCATGTCGTCGAGGTTGGCGCTGGCCCAGCCCATCAGCGGCGACTCCAGTTTGGCGCGCACCTCGGATACGGCGGTGAGGATGGTTTCGGCCTGGCGCAGGCGTTCGGTTGCTTCCGGAAACAGTTGCTTGCCGACGTTGTCGCGGCGCGTGGCGAATGCTTCGGCATCGCGGATGTCATCGAGGCCGTCGGCAACCAGCGCGGCGAACGCACCATCGACCAGGTCGTCACGCAACCGGTCGCCGCCGCCCTGCCCGCGCGGCGCCGCCGCTTCGATCGCGGCGTACAGCAGGCCAGCCTTGGGCGACACCGGCAGCTGTTTGCGCGCCTGCTTGAGCTTGTCGGCCAGCGCCAGCCACAGCAGCCGGCGCACACCACGTGGATGGTGGTGCAGTGCGGTGTCGCGCTCGGCATGGACCTGCAGCGAGACGCTGTCGCCGTCGTCGTGCAGCGCCGGGTAGGCCGGCACGCCGGCGGCGCCGGGCACGCTGGCCGGGATCGGGGTGTCGGGGAAATCGAGCAGACCACGCTGACCAAGCCCGTCGGCGGCGCGCTCGGCGAATGCGCGGGCGGCGCGCTGGCCGAAATCGGCACGCAGGGCGTCGAGATCGCGCGACTCGGCCAGCACCGTGCGGCCGTCACGGTCGTGTAGCCGCAGGTTGGCGCGAAGGTGTGGCTCCAGCGCGGACTCGTCGAAGTCGACAGCCGCAACCGCCGCGCCGGTGACCTTGTGCAGAAAGCGCGCCAGCGCGCCGGTGAACGCATCCGCGTCCGGCCTGGGATAGGCTTCGGCGAATGCGCGGGCGAAGTCCGGCGCCGGCACGAAGTTGCGCCGCTGCGCTTTCGGCAACGACTTGATCAACGCGGTCGCCTTGTCGACGACGAAACCAGGCGCCAGCCACCCCAGCCGCACCGGGTCGAGCGCGTTGAGCAGGTGCAGCGGCACCGCCACGGTCATGCCGTCGTCGATCGCGCCGGGCTCGAAGCGGTACTTCACCGCCAGCCGCGCGTCGCCCAGTTCTATCACCGGCGGGAAGCGCGACGCATCGGTCTCGTCGCCGACCAGAAGATCATCAAGCGACCATTCCAGCGCGCGCTTCTGCGGCTCCGGCAGCTTCTTGAACCACGCGTCCAGCGCCTGCGCGTTGTGCACGTCGGCCGGCAGCCGGTCGAGGTACCAGCGTGCCATCCAGTCCTCGTCGACGACGATGCCGGCGCGGCGCTGCTTGGCCTCTTCTTCGCGCGCCTTCTCGACGGTGGCGAGGTTGCGCTTGAGGAACACGCTGCGGCTGTCGATCTCGCCCGTCACCAGCGCGTCGCGCACGAAAATCGCGCGGCTCTCCTCGGGGTACAACCCGCCGTAGTGGATCGGTCGCTTCGGCGCCAGCACCAGCCCGAACAGGCTGACCTGCTCACTGCCCAACACGCGGCCCTGCGAGCGCGACCAGCGCGGGTCGAAATGACGCCGCGCGAGCAGGTGCGGCAGTTCGTCGATCGCCCATTGCGGCTCGATCGAGGCGTTGTTCATCGCCCACACCTTCTCGGTGTCGAGCAGGGTTGCTGACAGCACCCACGGCGGCGGCTTGCGGATCAGCCATGAGCCGGGGAACAGCCCGAACTTGCGGCCGCGCGGGCCGTCGTAGACCGCCGCGGGCTTGCGTTCGCCGGGCTTCTTGGCGGGTGATTTGGTGTCGGCGGGCGGCACGCGGTGACCGATCTGGGTCGGCAGGCCGGTGATCACGGCGCGATGCAGGTTGGCGTAGGCCGAGGCATCGAGATAGCGGCCTGGCTCCACCGGGTCCTGGGACACGGTTTCGGCCGCAAGCGTCCAGCCGAGGTCCTGCACCATCAGCTTGAGTTGGCGATGCAGTTCGCGCCATTCGCGCATCCGCAGGAAGCCGAGAAAATTCTTCTCGCACCACTTGCGCAGTTGCGATTGGGTCAGGTCTTCGTGTGCGGTCTGGTAGGCGTCCCACAACTTCAGGGTGCCGACGAACTCGGAGCTGTAGTCGACGAACTGCACGTGCGCATTGTCGGCGGCGGCGCGCTGTTCGGGTGGGCGCTCGCGCGGGTCCTGGATGCCGAGGAACGAGGCGACCACCAGCATCTCGCGCAGGCAGCCGCGGCCGTTGGCGGCGACCAGCATCCGCGCCAGCTTGACGTCGACCGGCATGCGCGCCATCAGCTTGCCGGTGGCGGTGAGCTTGCGGCCCTCATCGGTCGCACCTAGCTCGGCCAGTTGCTGCCAGCCATCGGCGACCGCGCGCGAATCGGGCGGCTCCAGGAACGGGAAGCTTTCGATGTCACCGAGCCCCAGCGACAGCATCCGCAGGATCACCCCGGCCAGTGCGGCGCGACGGATTTCCGGATCGGTGTATTCGGGCCGCGACTCGAAATCGGCCTCGCTGTAGAGCCGGTAGCAGGTGCCCTCCGACACGCGGCCGCAGCGTCCCTTGCGCTGGTTGGCGCTGGCCTGGCTGACCGGTTCGATGTGCAGGCGGTCAAGCTTGCCGCGCGGGCTGTAACGCTTGACCCGCGCGAGGCCGGGATCGACCACGTAGCGGATCCGCGGCACCGTCAGCGAGGTCTCGGCGACGTTGGTCGCCAACACGATGCGGCGCTGCGTGCCGGGATTGAACACCCGGTCCTGGTCGCGCACCGACAGCCGCGCGTACAGCGGCAGCACCTCGGTGTGTCGGTACTTGCGGCGCTCCAGCGCCTGGTGGGCATCGCGGATCTCCCGTTCGCCGGGCAGGAAGATCAGTACGTCGCCACGGGGGTCTTCGCGGGTCAGCTCGTCGCAGGCGGCGACGATGCCGTCGACCACGGTGCGCTCGCCCTCGCGTTCCCCCTCGCCCTCCAGCGGCCGGTAACGCACCTCGACCGGATAGCTGCGGCCCTCGACATCGACCACCGGCGCGTCGTCGAAATGTTCGGCGAAGCGCGCGGTATCGATCGTCGCCGAGGTCACGATGACCTTGAGGTCGCTACGCTTCTTCAACAGCTGCTTGAGGTAGCCGAGCAGGAAGTCGATGTTGAGGCTGCGCTC
>JBOHYC010000269.1:0-4963 GCA_050737755.1 Lysobacter sp. | reverse complement strand
CGGGGTCAGGCCCGGCTCGGTGACGACGAACGCCTCGAAGTACAGGATCCGCTCGATGTCGCGCAGGGTCATGTCCAGCATCAGGCCGATGCGCGAGGGCAGCGACTTGAGGAACCAGATGTGCGCGACCGGCGATGCCAGGTCGATGTGGCCCATGCGCTCGCGACGGACCTTGGCCAGGGTGACCTCGGTGCCGCACTTCTCGCAGACCACGCCACGGTGCTTCATGCGCTTGTACTTGCCGCACAGGCACTCGTAGTCCTTGATCGGCCCGAAGATGGCGGCGCAGAACAGGCCGTCGCGCTCGGGCTTGAAGGTACGGTAGTTGATGGTCTCGGGCTTCTTGACCTCGCCGAAGGACCACGAACGGATCAGGTCCGGCGACGCCAACGCGATCTTGATCGCATCGAAGTCGAGCGCGGGACGCTGCTGGTTGAACAGGTTGAGCAAGTCTTTCATCAGGAATTCTCCAGTATCGAAAACCTTCTTCCTTGAAGGTCTTCAGGCTGCAGCAGACGGCGGGCCGCCGCTGCGCTCTTTCCTCGGGTGTCGTAGTCAGTCGCGGGCGCGATCACTTGGTCTCTTCGAGTTCCATGTTGATCGCGAGCGAACGGATTTCCTTCACCAGCACGTTGAAGGACTCCGGCATGCCGGCCACCATTTCGTACTCGCCGTCGACGATGTTCTTGTACATCTGGTTGCGGCCCTGCACGTCATCGGACTTCACCGTCAGCATTTCCTGCAGGGTGTAGGCCGCGCCGTAGGCTTCCAGCGCCCAGACTTCCATCTCACCGAAGCGCTGGCCGCCGAACTGCGCCTTGCCGCCCAGCGGCTGCTGGGTGACGAGCGAGTACGGACCGGTCGAACGCGCGTGCATCTTGTCGTCGACCAGGTGGTTCAGCTTCAGCATGTGCATGTAGCCGACCGTGACCTCACGCTCGAACGCCTCTCCGGTACGACCGTCGTGCAGCACGGTCTGGCCGCTCTCCGGCAGGTCGGCCAGCTTCAGCATCGCCTTGATCTCGGCTTCCTCGGCACCGTCGAACACCGGCGTCGCCATCGGCACGCCGTCGGTCAGGTTGTGCGCGAGCGCCAGCAGTTCCTTGTCGCTGAACTGCTTGAGGTCGACCCGCTCCCCGACCACCTTGGTGTCGTGGTTGTAGATCTCGTCGAGGAACTTGCGCAGTTCGGCGACCTTGGCCTGCGCTTCCATCATGCGCTGGATCTTCTGGCCCAGGCCCTTTGCGGCCCAGCCCAGGTGGACTTCCAGTACCTGGCCGATATTCATTCGGCTCGGCACGCCCAGCGGGTTCAGCACGATGTCGACGGTCTGGCCATCGGCCATGTAAGGCATGTCCTGCACCGGCACGATGGTCGACACGACACCCTTGTTGCCGTGGCGGCCGGCCATCTTGTCGCCCGGCTGGATGCGGCGCTTGACCGCCAGGAACACCTTGATCATCTTCAGCACGCCCGGGGCGAGGTCGTCGCCCTGGGTGATTTTGCCGCGCTTGTCGGCGAAGCGACGCTCGAACTCCTTCTCGTGGGTATCGAGCTGCTTCTGCGCGCGCTCGATCGCCTCGACCGCATCGTCGTCCTTCATGCGCAGGCCGAACCAGTCCTTGCGGCTCAGGCCGTCAAGCACCAGCGAGGTCACAGTCTCGCCCTTCTTCAGGCCGGCGCCGCCATTGGCGACCTTGCCGATCAGCTGGGTGCGAAGGCGGTTGTAGATCGCCGCCTCGAGGATCCGGAACTGGTCGTCGAAGTCCTTCTTGACCCGACGGATTTCCGACTCTTCGATCTGCTTGGCGCGCTTGTCCTTCTCGATGCCGTCGCGGGTGAAGACCTGCACGTCGATGACGGTGCCGTCCATGCCCGGCGGCACGCGCAGCGAGCTGTCCTTAACGTCGGACGCCTTCTCACCGAAGATCGCGCGCAGCAGCTTCTCTTCCGGGGTGAGCTGGCTCTCGCCCTTCGGCGTGACCTTGCCGACCATGATGTCGCCGGCGCGCACTTCCGCACCGATGTACACCACGCCGGACTCGTCGAGGCGGTTGAGCGCCTGCTCGGACACGTTCGGGATGTCGGCGGAAATTTCCTCCGGCCCAAGCTTGGTGTCACGCGCGACCGCGGTCAGCTCTTCGATGTGGATCGTGGTGTAGCGGTCCTCCTGGACCACCCGCTCCGACAACAGGATCGAGTCCTCGAAGTTGTAGCCGTTCCACGGCATGAACGCGATCAGCATGTTCTGCCCGAGCGCCAGTTCACCGATATCGGTGGACGGGCCGTCGGCCAGCACGTCGCCGCGCGCGACCACGTCGCCCACGTTGACCAGCGGGGTCTGGTTGATGCAGGTGTTCTGGTTGGAACGGGTGTACTTGATCAGGTTGTAGATGTCGACGCCGGCATCCGCCGCACCGACGATCTCGTCCTCGTTGGCCTTGACCACGATGCGGCCGGCGTCGATCTGCTCGATCACGCCGCCACGCAGGGCGTTCACGGTCACGCCCGAGTCGCGCGCCACGGCGCGCTCGATGCCGGTACCGACCAGCGGCTTCTGCGAACGCAGCGTCGGCACGGCCTGGCGCTGCATGTTGGCGCCCATCAACGCGCGGTTCGCGTCATCGTGCTCCAGGAACGGAACCAGTGCTGCCGCGACCGACACGGTCTGCATCGGCGAGACGTCCATGAAGTGGATCTCGCTCGGCGGCTTGAGCAGGTTCTCGCCCTGGTAGCGGCAGGCGACGAACTGGGCGGACAGCTTGCCCTTGTCATCCTGGGTCGCGTTGGCCTGGGCGATGACGTACTCGTTCTCCTCGATCGCCGACAGGTACTCGATCTCGTCGGTTACCTTGCCGTCCACGACCTTGCGGTACGGCGTCTCGAGGAATCCGTAGCGGTTGGTGCGTGCGAATACGGCCAGCGAGTTGATCAGGCCGATGTTCGGGCCTTCCGGGGTTTCGATCGTGCAAACGCGGCCGTAATGGGTCGGGTGCACGTCGCGCACCTCGAACCCGGCACGCTCGCGGGTCAGGCCGCCCGGTCCAAGAGCCGACACGCGGCGCTTGTGGGTGACTTCCGACAGCGGGTTGTTCTGATCCATGAATTGCGACAGCTGCGAGGAGCCGAAGAACTCCTTGATCGCGGCAGCCACCGGCTTGGCGTTGATCAGTTCCTGCGGGGTCAGGCCTTCGGACTCGGCCATCGACAGCCGCTCCTTGACCGCACGCTCGACGCGGACAAGGCCGACACGGAAGGTGTTCTCGGCCATCTCGCCGACCGAACGCACACGGCGGTTGCCGAGGTGATCGATATCGTCGACCACACCGCGACCGTTGCGGATCTCGGTCAGCACCTTGAGCACGTCGAGGATGTCGGACGTGTTGCCGTACTGCGCCGCCAGCTTCTTGGACTCGTCGTCCTTGCGCTCGGCGTAGTACTTGGCGTCGTACAGCACCGAAGCGCCGGTGGTTTCCTTGCGGCCGATACGGCGGTTGAACTTCATCCGGCCGACCGCCGACAGGTCGTAGCGATCGAAGGTGAAGAACAGGTTGTGGAACAGGTTCTGCGCGGCATCCTTGGTCGGCGGCTCGCCCGGACGCATCATCCGGTAGATCTCGACCAGCGCCTCGAGCTGGGTCTTGCTCGGGTCGATGCGCAGGGTGTTGGAGATGAACGGACCACGGTCCAGGTCATTGACCCAGATGGTCCCGACGGTCTCGATGCCACCCTTGCGGAACAGCTCCAGCTGCTCCTCGGTGATCTCGTCGTTGGCCGAGGCGATCAGCTCGCCGGTGGCGGTGTCGACCACGTCGTGCGACAGGATCCGGCCGACCAGATAGGCGTCCGGCACGGCCAGCGCTTCGATGCCGGCGGCCTCGAGCTGCTTGACGTGACGCGCGGTGATGCGGCGACCGGCCTCGACGATGATCTTCTCGCCATCGGACAGGTCGAAATCAAGGGTCTCGCCGCGCAGGCGCTCGGGCACCAGCTCCAGCTGCACGCCTTCGGTCGGGTCGATGTGGAAGGTGTTGACCTCGAAGAACTCGGCCAGCATCTCTTCGTTGTTGTAGCCCAACGCGCGCAGCAGGATCGTCACCGGCAACTTGCGGCGACGGTCGATGCGGGTGAACAAGCCGTCCTTCGGATCGAACTCGAAGTCCAGCCAGGAGCCGCGGTACGGGATGATCCGGGCGCTGTACAGCAGCTTGCCGGAGGAATGGGTCTTGCCGCGGTCGTGGTCGAAGAACACGCCGGGCGAGCGGTGCAGCTGCGAGACGATGACGCGCTCGGTGCCGTTGACGATGAAGGTGCCGTTCTCGGTCATGAGCGGGATCTCGCCCATGTAGACCTCCTGCTCCTTCACGTACTTGATCGCCTTGCTCGACGACTCGCGGTCGTAGATCACCAGGCGCACGGTCACGCGCAGCGGCGCGCCGTAGCTCATGCCGCGCTGGCGGCACTCGCGCTCGTCGAACACCGGGTCGCCGAGCTTGTAGCCGACGTATTCGAGGGCGGCGTAGCCGTTGTAGCTGACGATCGGGAACACCGACTTGAGGGCGGCGTGCAGGCCACGATCGGCGCGCTTGGCCGGATCGATGTTGGCTTGCAGGAATTCGCGATAGGAGTCGACCTGGATGGCGAGAAGGAACGGCACTTCGAGGATGGAACCGCGCTTGCCGAAGTCCTTGCGGATGCGCTTCTTCTCGGTGAACGAATAGTTCGACTGGTGCGAGGATGTCGTCATGGGGAGCAACCACCTGTGGTCATCTGCGGGCCGCGCGTCCGCGGTCCTGGTTGAACCGGCAACGCCGGTCCGGGGGAAAATCGCCAGTGGGAAGTCGCTGGTATTGCCGGCACCAGCACGCCTTCTCCCGCTACTTCCAACTGCCAACTCGTCGCCGGTGAAGCATCCGACTAACAGTCGGATCTACCGGTCGAATTGGCGCGGACCGGACATGCA
>JBOHYC010000268.1:0-9344 GCA_050737755.1 Lysobacter sp. | reverse complement strand
TGCTGCCCGACTGGGCCGAGGCGATGACCCACGCCAACCCGATCTTCTACATGGTCAACGCGTTCCGCTACGGCCTGCTGGGCGTCAGCGACGTGCCGCTGTGGGTTGCGTTCGTGTTGATGCTGGGCTTCGTGGTGGGGCTGACGGCGCTGGCGTTGTGGCTGCTGAAGCGGGGAGTGGGGTTGCGTAGCTGATCCCTGTATCGAGCGGGTCCATCTCTGGGAGATGCACGCCGAGGGTGGCGGTGATGGCGACCGGCGTGTTTCATTGTGCCCGCGCCCACGCGTGGTCATGTCGGCGCATATCCCCCGAACCCATTCGATTCCAGGAGCCAAGATGTCCTCTGTCCGTATTTCCATACTCGCCTGCGCCCTCTCCACGATGGCCCTGGCGGGCTGCAGCAACGATGCCGCATCGCCGGCCCCGGCCGCGACGCCGGAAGCGTCCCCCAACGACAGTGCAGCCGAGCAACCGACGGCCCGGGCGACCGCCGAACCGGACACCGCGTCCGCAGATGCGTCCGGTAGCTGGGCGTATGTTGCCGGCTCGATCTACGCCGGCGCCAAGGCCTGCGGCGTCGCCCAGTCCGAGCTGGATGCCTACAAGGCCAAAGCCCGCAAAAAGAGCCCTGGTGCCGCCTTCGAAGCTGCGTTCGCACAGGGCATCGACACAGCGGAACAGGACGCTGGCGGCGTGGCTCCCGATGCGCGCATGTGCGAACTGACGCGGGAAGCATTGGCCCGCGGTTGATGCACCGGCCGGGTGTCCTGCCGTTCCGGGCCGACCGCTGTGCATACGTTCGTCCCGGTGCGACATCGCGGCGCCCGGCTCCCGGTCTTCCTGCACTGGCTTCGCCTCCCTGAAAGGAAGCATCGACTTGGCCAGATGCCGTCGTCGCGACAGCACTTGGCCAAGTCCTGTGTTCTCCGCGCGGAGCAGAAACACAGAATTCTGTGACTTGAGCCACAAAAACGACAGCAGTCACTTGGCTGTCGTTGACTTCGGGTCTCGCGTTGTAGGCTCCGATTTGTCCCTGCGTGACGTAAACCGACGTAATTTGTCACCAGAGTGATGCAGGAACGCAGTTCCGAATCGAACCTTTCACGCAAGGAGATCCCTATGCAGATCCAGCAGCGCCGCTTCGGCGCAAGCCGCCAGCGCGGCCAGGGCATGACCGAATACATCATCATCACTGCCCTCATCGCCATCGCGGCTATTGCTGTGGTGACGTTGTTTGGCAGCACCGTGCGCAGCCAGGTGTCAGGCATGGCCAAGGAGCTGTCCGGTCAGAGCGCCACACCACAGATCGGCGACGCGAAGCAGTCGGCCAACAAGTCGGCGACGGAAGCCAAGAAGAACAAGGGCATGGACGCCTACAACAACAAGTAGGCCGCGTTATCGCCGGCGTCCATGGCGGCGCCGGCGTCCCGGTACGTCTGTACCGGTCCATTCCGGACATGTGCCAACAGGGGCCTCCCGCCCCGGTTGAATGCACCGGCAGTGTCCAGGCGAGGCGGGGAACGCTCCGATGCACCATCCAACCAATATCGTGCCGCGTCCAAGCGGCAGACGACACGCCGCGGGCCAGGCGCTGGTGCTCGGCATGGTGTTGCTGATGGTGTTGTGCGTGGGCGGCGTGTTGCTGTTCAACACCGGGCAGGTGGTACAGCGCAAGATCGAATTGACCAATACCGCTGACGCCGCCGCCTACAGTCTTGGTGTGCAGCAGGCGCGCGTATGGAATTTCGCCGCTTACATGAACCGTGGCCGCGTCGCCAACGAGGTCGCGGTGGCGCAGATGGTCAGCATGTATTCGTGGCTCAACCAGACCAACGACTCCACGATCACGCTGTGGAAGGTCTTGCGCTGGGGCCAAGCGATTCCCTATGTGGGTGCGGCCTTCAAGGTGGCCGTGCAGATATTCAAGGGGCTTGATCAGGGGCTGCGCGCCGCACGCGGGATCTTTCGCGGCGTCGCCACTGGCGCGATTCCGGCGCTGGATGGGATCAACGGCACGTACGCCATTGCCGCCAGCACGATGATCGAGGCCGCGGGCGGTGTCGACGCGGGCCTGGTCGCCACCGAGGTGGTCAAGGAAAACAGCCCCCAGGCGAAGATCAGCCCCGCATCCTGGGTATTGCTTGGCACCCAGTTTCTGGAAGCCAAGGACAAGGTGCTGGATCACCACAAAATCCGCCCACGCGCGGTCAGCCGTGGTGGCGACCGCTATCGCAATGTGGTTATGGAGTCACGCGACGAGTTCAGCCGAGACCGTAGCGACCGCCTGAACCTGTTCCTGTTCGGTTGGGAGTCCAAGGGCGGAACCGACATGGTCGACTACAACCGTTGGGCCGCGCTGGATGTGATGGACGGCGAAGTGTTCTTCGACGTGTTCCAGGGGCCGTTCGGTAACGGCGGTGCGCAGGCCCTGCCCAGCGGCACAAGGAACTTCTATCCGGGCATAAAAAGCGGCCGCAACCGCGGGTCGGGCTGGTACTCCGATTACGAGCGCAAAACCTACGCTCAGTACGACGGAATCGGCCGGTCGCGCGGGCGCAAGGCGCAATCCGACCCCAATGTAAAAGCGGCCAACGGCCAGCGGCGTGGCGCGTTCTTCCGGGGCTACCAAGGCCTGCGCGATTACCACGACCTCGCCGACGACAAGGCCCGTACACCCGAAGGTGACAAAGCCGGCCCGGTCTTCACGGTGGAAGTCGAATACGACACCGGGGAAATGCGTACCGCCCACCAGGTGGGGCTGGGCGCCGGCCGGTTGGAACTCACCGAGCAGGCGCAGGGCGACCGGATGGCGGCGATGGCCAGCGCGCAGGTGTATTTCAACCGGCCCAACTCGCTGTTTCCACGACTGATCCGCGGCAAGACCGACCGTCATCGCGAGACCGGAAGCCTGTTCAGTCCCTACTGGCAGGTGCGGCTGGTCGAGACCGGCATGACCGAGCGCGCCGCGCTCGGCATCGGCGGCGGGGTGGGACCGTGAGCATGCCGTCCCGTACGCCGATGGCAATGGTTTGTGCACTGGCGCTCGCCTGGTTGCCGGCCTGCGCCCCGTCGGCGGAAAACGCGGCTGGTACTGACGAGCGCCCGGACCAGCAAACAGCCGATGCAGATGACGACGCCTCCGCTGGGCAGCCGATGCCACCGATTCATGTCGAGCTGATCGAGGAACCGCTCGATGGCGGCCGAAACATCCACCGTGAAGCCTATCAGGGCTTGCTGCAATCCTGCGGCGATGCCGGTTTCCCTATAACGCCGCTGGCGCCGGATCAGGTCGACCAGCTCGGCACCGCTCGGGTGAAGCTTTGGTTCTCCGATCAGGTGCGGGTACTCAGTCGCGAATCGTGGAGCTTCGAGAAGGACCCGCAACCGCGCAGCTGCAATTTCCGGCTGGTACGCGAAGGCCTGCACTCGCGAACCGACACCGATGGCGTGGTGGAGACCGATCTCGGCTCGGGCGAGGTGACACGGCAGGCTGCCGATCCCGGGTTGCTCGAGCGCTTCCCGGCCGAGGCCGGGGACAGCGTCATGGCAGCGCTGGGCTACCAGGGCCCGACGCGGATCAGCGTGGCCGGCGAGCCATGTGCACAATGGACCAACCGCACGGGTGCCACGGTATGCCTGTGGTCCGGGGGGCGCGCCTGGGGCTTTTCCGACGCGGTCGGTGCCAGCGGCTGCTCGCCATCACCGCTGTCCACTTACGAAAACAGCATTGTTCTGCAGCAGGCGCCGCCGTCAGAAGGGGTCGGTTGCCGCGTGACCACGGTGCAATTCACCGTTGGGACGGTATTCGGCGAGCGTGAAATGGCACCGCCGCGCAGCTTGCCGGAGGCCTCATGATCTCCCGCCCCGTCCACCAGCGCGGCCAGGCACTGGTCGAGGTGGCGATCCTCGCCGCGATCCTGGTCCCGCTGTTCCTGCTGATGCCGATCCTGGCCAAGTACATGCACCTGCGACAGGCCAGCGAGCAGGCCGCCCGCGCCGCTGCCTGGGACGCGACGGTCGCACCGGACTATCACCTGCCCTCGCGCGCGTCGGCCCAGAACAACCTGATTGATCGCCACTTCGCAGCGGCGACCGACCCGATCCGCAGCAACCCCCGGTCCCAGCCGTCCGGCTCAAAGCTGGGCAATGTGTTCTTCAACACCTTCTCCAATCAGCCGCTGGTCACCGCCGGCGACATCCGTTTGCGCAAATACAGCGAGCGCGCCGCACCAGGGGTACTCAGTCGGGTCTCGGGCCTGCTGGGTGCTTTGCCGGGCGACTTCCCGCCAAATAAAAAGGGCCTGGTCACCGCCACCGTCACCGTCAACCCGCAAAACCTGCGAACCAGCAATGGCGCCCCGGCGCATTACCTCGCGCCGTTCGATGCGATCAACCTGCAGATGACCGCAAGCCACACATTGCTGGCCGATGCCTGGAACGCGAAGGGTCCCGGCCACAGCAACAACCCGCATCGCCGCAGCGTCAACGAACAGGTCCGGACGTTCGTGCCGACCACCTACTTTGATGGACTGGACGACGTCATCGACTCCCTAAGCTTCATGGAGGACCTACCGTTCGTCGGCGTGCCGCTGCGGATGGAGATCGGTTACCTCGAACCCGACATCGTTCCCCATGACCGCCTGGAGCCGTATGTCCGGGATTACTGACGCCGCGGTTGCGGCGTGCCTGCTGGTCGTGGCGATGGTGCCGGCCCGGGCCGCCGACTGGCCCGACGTGCCTGCGCCGAAGGACAGTCGCTCGGAATGGGTGTCGCGCCACATGGTCTACAACGGCGTGCACATGCAGGCGATCCGCTTCACCAGCACGCAGACGCTTGCGCAGGTCGAGGCGTTCTACCGCGAGCAGTGGGGCGCGGAGGTGAAAAAAAACACTCTGGGCCACAAGACGATCCTCGGCCACCCGCAGGGTCGGCATTACGTCACCGTCGACATGGAAGGGTCCGGCGGCGGCACCGAAGGAACGATCGGCATCGTCGACATGCGTGCGCCCGCACCCAGCCATCCGCCTGGCCACGGCATGCCCAAGCCGGCCAACAGCGAAGTGATCAACGACATCCGTTACCTCGATACCGATTCCCCGGCGCGCACGGTGCTGATGCACAACACCCTTTCGCCCCGGCTCAACGACGACTACTACCAGCGGCACCTGTCGGCCGACGGTTGGCGCCGTGACGGCGCCGGCGATTGCGCGGCTACAGCCGACAGTTGTGCCGTCCAGTTCGCCCGGGCCGGCGCGCACATCGCGCTGACCTTCAGCCGCGTGCCGGAGGGCCGCGGAACGATGGTCATGGTGAACCGGGTGGGTGAATGAGCGCAGCCAGGACAACCCGATGAAAGCTCCCGCCGCATCGCCCCGGACCCAGCGCGGGCAGTCACTGATCGAGTACAGCCTGATCGTCGGATTCGCGGTGGTGGTGCTGATCGCCAACCCCGATGCCATCCCGGCGCTGATCAAGGCGCTTGGCGACACCTACCGCGCCTTCGTCTACGCCATCTCCCTTTCCTGGATCTGAGCCACCGCATGCCCACGATCAACCGAAATTTTGTGTACCTCATCGTCGCGATCGGCCTTGGCCTTGTCGCCGCGGTCGCCGCAGTGAGTTATATCCGTACCGAAGTCGACGAGCGCACCCGCGACGCCGCCACCGAGATGACCGCGGTGGCCGTGCCCAAGCGCAACATGGACATCGGCACCGTGATCAACGAGGAAGATCTGGCGGTGCGCGAGGTACCGGTCGAATTCGTGCCGGCCGACGCGGTGACGCCGGACAACTACACCTCACTGATGGGCCGCATGCTGCGTGCGCCGGTGCGCGAGGGCGCGCCGCTGCCGGGCGCGGCACTGGTGCCGTTGTACGACCAGTTCTCGCGAGTGATCGGTGAGGGCCGGGTTGGCTACACCTTGCAGGTCGACGAGACCAACTCGATGTCCGGCATGGTCACGCCGGGCGATCGCGTCGACATCCTGCTGTCTGTCGATCAGGAAGGTGGAAATACACGCGTCATGCCGCTGCTGGAGGACATCAGCGTGCTGGCCACCGGCACCCGGGTTGGCGAGGAACTGGCCAACGACGAGGGAGGGCTCGGCTTTTCCACCATGACCCTGGAATTGCAGCCCCGACAGGCCGAGCGCCTGACCGTGGCCAACAAAGCTGGCGAACTGCGCGTGCTGTTGCGCCAGCGCGAGGACGGGACCGCGTTCGGTCTCGACGGATTGACTGAAAGCGAACTGCTGCGCGGTGCGTCGCGACCGGTGGCGCGGCGGCGGACAAGTGGTGTGGAATTCATCATCGGGGGTGGAAGTTGAAGCGATTGAAGGTGGCCGCACGTCCGGCCGGCGGACTGGCCGCGGCCCTGGCCGTCATGCTCTTGAGCGGAAATGCCCTGGCGGCGGCAAGTGGACAGGAGGCAGACGGCCAGACAATGCAGCAGACCGTCGCCCAGGCGCAGGCGGTGCTGCAGCAGGCGGCGCAACCGCAGCCATCGTCGACCCCGTCAGCCGGTGCCGATTACGTGCCCGAGACCAGCGAGATGGAGCGCCAGCGCAACGCCGGTCCGTCTGCGATTCCCGCCGCCGGCACCAGCGGGCAGGGCCCGTTGCCGGCGGAACTGACCCTCTACGGTGGGCAGGTGGTAGTGCACAGCGTCGAAGGTCCTTTGCGTCGTGTAGCCGTGGGCAGCGGCAAGCTGCTGGAGGTCAAGACGCTCGGCAGTCGAGAGCTTGTCATCATCGCCAACGAACCTGGCAATACCGCGTTGCATTTGTGGTTCCAGGACGGCAGCCAGCGCGATATCCCGGTCACCATCGTTGAAGACAACATCGGGCAAGCCGCGCGGGTGCTTCAGTCGATGCTCGGAGCCACCAGCAATGCACGGGTGTCGATGGTCGGCGGCAACGTGGTGGTGACCGGCCAGGACATCAGCCAGGCCGACTGGTTCCGCATCGAGGAGATGCGCAAGACCTATCCCAGCATCGTCAACCTTGGCAGCGTCGATGCTGTCGGCATGCGGCCGATGGTGATGATGGACGTGCAGATCATGGAGTTCGACCGCAACGCGCTGGAAGAACTCGGCATCCGCTGGGACAGCAGCATCGACGGCCCCAATGCCGGTGCGCTGTACGACTCGTCCTCGTCGGAGTTCCGCGTGCTTCCCGAAGGAAGCGACTTCGACGAGCCCGAGTTCGCCGGGATGGCCAACCCACTCCAGACCGCGTTTGGTCTGGCGACCTCGATCACCTCGCGCATCAACCTGCTGGTCAACAACGGCAAGGCCTATGCGCTGGCGTCACCGCACCTGAGCACCCGCAGCGGTGGCGAGGCCAACTTCCTGGTCGGCGGCGAAGTGCCGATCCCGGTGTCGTCGCTGTTCGGCCAGACCCAAGTCGAGTTCAAGGAATACGGCATCAAGCTTGACATCTCACCGGTGGTGAATGGCTCCAACGAAATACTGACCACGCTCATGGCCGAAGTGAGCCGCCTCGACCCGAGCATTGTGGTCAACGGCATTCCCGGGTTCCTGACCCGGCGCACGCACTCGGAAGTCAACGTCCGCAATGGCGAGACGATCGTCATCTCCGGGCTGACCGACATCAACGCGGCCAAGTCGGCTGACAAGTTTCCGATCCTCGGTGAGATCCCGATCCTCGGACGGTTGTTCCGTTCCGACCAGTTCCGGGCAAACCAGACCGACCTGGTGGTGTTCGTGACCCCGCGCATCGTCGGTCCGGGCTCGCCGGAGAACCTTGACCGGCTCGAGCAGGGCCGACAGATCCGCCAGATGTACGAAGACGATCTCGGCCGGAAGCTCGACAAGTAGGTGATACGCGCATGTTCAACGTCCTGATCGAAACCGGAAACCGCGACCCGCGCGAGGTGCGCTGCATGCACCGCGAATGCGGCATTGGCCGTGGCGACGGCAACCTGGTGGTGTTGCAGGGCTGGAACATCGGCAGCCAGCATGCCGCGCTCAAGCGGATGGATGACGGCATCTTCATCGAGTCGCTGGGCGGCGGCCGCGCGGCAGTGCTGGTCAACGGCCAGAAGGTCAAGACCACGCACGGCCCTTTGACCCGCCATGACCTGGTGGAGATCGGCGAGTACCGGATCCGGGTGGTCAACGAGGATGCGCGCAGTACGCCGGTCGCCGCGGCCAACGAGCCGATCGCCCCGGCCCCGCTGGTTGCGCCGCAACCTCAGGAGCCGGTGCGGATGTCGGACTCGCGCGACATTGCGCGCGCCGCCGACCTGCCGCCGGAGATGAATGTCTGGCGCGCACGCGTGCATGGCGCGCTGGTCAAGCAGATGGACCTGCGCCGGCTGGATGTGCGCAGCCTCAGCGACGACGCGTTGCGCGAGGCCACCATGACACTCATCGACGAGATCATGGCGCGCGAGTTCTCCGAGCTGCCGAAGAATATCAACCCGCGCCGGCTGGCGAAGCAGGTGCTCGACGAGGCGATCGGCCTGGGTCCGCTGGAAGATCTGATCGACGACAACACGGTTACCGAGATCATGGTCAACGCGTTCGACCAGATCTACATCGAGCGCGAGGGCCGGATCGAGAAGTCCGAGGTATGTTTCACCAGTGAGCGTGCGGTGCTATCTGCGATCGAGCGCATCGTCACTCCGCTGGGTCGCCGTATCGACGAAAGCTCGCCGATGGTCGACGCGCGCCTCAAGGACGGCTCGCGCGTCAACGCGATCATTCCGCCGGTCGCACTGCGTGGCGCCAGCGTCAGCATCCGCAAGTTCGCCAAGCGCAAGCTCACCGGCGAGGACCTGCTGACGTTCGGCTCGATGAACCAGAACATGCTCGACTTCCTCACCATCGCTGTGCGCGAGCGGCGCAACATCGTGGTAACCGGCGGTACCGGTTCGGGCAAGACCACGCTGCTCAACATCCTGTCGAACTTCATCCCCGACCGCGATCGCATCGTCACCATCGAGGACGCAGCCGAACTGAAACTGGTGCAGCCCAACCTGGTTGCGCTGGAAGCACGCCCGCCCAACCTGGAAGGCAAGGGCCAGATCACCATCCGCGACCTGGTCAAAAACGCGCTGCGCATGCGTCCCGACCGGATCGTGGTCGGCGAGTGCCGCGGTGGCGAGGCGCTCGACATGCTGCAGGCGATGAACACCGGTCACGAAGGCTCGTTGACGACCGCCCACGCCAACAACCCGCGCGAAGCGCTGTCGCGCCTCGAGGTAATGGTGCTGATGTCGTCGATGGACCTGCCGATGACGGTGGTGCGCGAACAGATCGCCTCGGCAGTCGACCTGATCGTGCACCAGCGGCGCTTCCCCTGCGGCTCGCGCAAGGTCA